>NZ_KB899935.1 GCF_000378465.1 Elioraea tepidiphila DSM 17972 | reverse complement strand
AGCAGCATGCGGAAGTAGCGCCCCGGCGGCAGCGAGGGACGGCCGCGCCGCTCCGCGTAGTGCGCCGCGCACAGCCCCTCGACGAAGCCGTCGAACCCGGCCGCGACGAGTTCGACCTGCAGCCGGTCGTAGAACGCATGTCCCGGTGAGCGTGGCATCTCCGACCACGCCACCAGCATCTCCGACTGTCGATCCCGCTGCCGCCCCAGCGCCATCCGACACCTGCCGCCGCCTGCCCCAGGTGTCAGAATCAGGCCGCGCCGCATTCGTCAACGGGCTGCTAGGGCCGACGCGCTAGCACCGCTCCGCGCACGGCTCGGTCGTCCGATCCGAGAGCGTGAGGTGCTCCGTGTCGCGGCCACCATCACACATGTCGACCCAAAGGACGCAATACAGACCGCAAGACGTGATGTGCTAAACTGGGCCCAGCAACGTTGTGGCGGAGCACTGCCAAAGTCGGCCTGGGATGGCGAAGGTTTCGAGTATTTTGCTGCTGGCCGAACCACACTCGGTGCCCGCCTAACCGACAACGCGGTCGAGCTGTGGGCACTGCGGGGCGACGATCCGGACAAGACAGTTCCGGGGCGCATTTGGACCACTGAGATCGCGATCGGCCGACAGGACGGGGAACTCCCGCATCTCAGCGTACGGCTGCTGGTGGCGTCTCCTGAGGAGGAGCCCGACTTCGTCCCTGCGGTGCCCAGACTGGTGCGGCAGATCGCGGCGGACTGCGGGCTTTCGGCGGGCGGCTTCCCGCTGTCCGACGTTCCTCGGCGTGTCAGTTCTGATGAGGATCTGGCGGTACTCATCGACGTGCTTGAGGCTCCTTCGCGGCGTCTCCCCGTGTTCGTGGCTTCCGGTGACGAACGGGCCCTCGATCCGGCTCGGCCGTTGATCGATGTGGACACCCTTGCACGTGCGACCATCGGCCTCGCGCACGTTGTCGTCCTGCCTGCGCCCTTCACCTATGGGCTTTCCGACGCTTTCGGCAAAGTGCGCTCCTGCTACCACGGAGCGGTTCGAGTTTATTTGCCTGGCTTCGATTCAGCCTCTGATCCCTATGAGCATCCGCTCACCCTCGGCGAGTTTGCGCTGCGCGACTCCGCTGCGATTGTTGCTGGGCTGCAACAATTCGCTGCGAAAGAGAGCCTACGTCGCGCACGGCTCGGCCAAGATGTCCTTGCCTTTGCGTCCGTGCGCAGCGCAGCGCTTCAGATTCAGCAGGAAACCAAGGCGTCTTCCCGAACTAGCGAGGCTGACCGGCTCGCGGACGCTCTCCAGCAGATTGAGGCGCTTCGCGCGGATCTGGCAGAGAAGCAGGCCGAGGCTGAGACCAATTTCGATCTCGCACACCAGGAAGAGGAGCGCGCTAAGGCTGCCGAGACGCAACTACACAATGCCCGGGAACGCATACGGCAACTCGAAGCTCACCTTGTTTCTCGCGGCGAAAGAGTGGACGAAGGTGTTCAGCTGCCGGGCAGTTGGAGCGAATTCGTCGACTGGTGCGACCAGACGCTAATTGGGCGCGTTGTGCTGGCTCCAGCGGCGCGGCGGGGCATCAGGAAAGCGGAGTTCGAGAACGTGGCGCTTGCTGCGCAATGCGTCCTTTGGCTGGCCACTGAATGCCGCGACCGTCGCTTGAATGGCGGCGGCACACTTTCCAACGTTGTCATAGCGGCCGGCATCGAGAACGCGCCCTGCGGAGAGGACACCTTCAGGTTTGAGTTCCAAGGCCGACGCTTGGAAGCCGATTGGCATGTCAAGAACGGCGGTAACACGCGCGATCCCAAACGCTGCCTGCGCATCTATTACGCGTGGGACGAGATCACGCAACAGATTGTGGTCGCCGAAATGCCTGCCCATCGCCGGACAGGAGCGTCCTAGTTTTCGGCTCCGCCCAGCGAACAAAAAGGGCCGCGCTGGTTGCCCGGCGCGGCCCCAGAACGGTCAGCCGAACCCGATCAGCGGATCGGCGGCGAATACATCAGCCCGCCCTTGGTCCAGAGGTCGTTGATGCCCCGCTGGATGCCGAGCGGCTTGACGTTGCGGTCGAAGCTCTCGCCGTAGTTCCCGACCTGCTTGACGATGTTGTAGGCCCAGCGGTTGTCCACACCGAGCATCTCGCCGAGCCCGCCCGTCGCGCCGACGAAGCGCTGGATCGCCGGATTGGTGCTGTTCATGTGCTGGTCGATGTTGGCGGAGGTGAGCCCAAGCTCCTCGGCCTCGATCATCGCGAAATGCGCCCAGCGCACGAGGTCGGCCCAGCGGTTGTCGCCGTGCCGCACCACGGGGCCGAGCGGCTCCTTCGAGATCACCTCGGGCAGGATCACGTACTCCTCCGCCCGCGGGCCCTGGCTCGCGCGCACGCTCGCCAGCCCCGAGACGTCGGTGGTCAGGGCGTCGCAGCGGCCGGCGAAGAAGGCGGCGTTCACCTCCTCGAGCCGCTCGATCACGACCGGCGTGAAGCGCATGTTGTTGGCGCGGAACCAGTCGGTCAGGTTCAGCTCGGTGGTGGTGCCGGGCTGCACGCAGACGGTGGCGCCGTTCAGCTCCTTGGCGGAGTTCACGCCGAGCGCGCGCTTCACCATGAAGCCCTGGCCGTCATAGAAGTTGACGCCGACGAAATCGAGGCCGAGCGAGGTGTCGCGGCTCAGGGTCCAGGTCGTGTTGCGGCTCAGCATGTCGACCTCGCCGGACTGCAGCGCGGTGAAGCGCTGCTGCGCGGTGGTCGGCACATAGCGGACCTTGGAGGCGTCGCCGAACATGGCCGCGGCGACCGCGCGGCAGAGATCGACATCGAGGCCGCGCCACACGCCCTGGCTGTCGGGGGCGGCGAAGCCGGCGAGGCCGGTGTTGACGCCGCAGTTGATGGTGCCGCGCGCCTTGATCGCGTCGAAGGTCGCGGCCGACTGGGCGTGGGCGAGATCGGCCGAGGCCGCAAGTGAGAGGGCGGCGGCCGCTGCCGTCGCCATGATCCCGTGGATGCGCATGCTGCGCTCCTCCTCCCTGCTCTGGGGTTCCGCGGGCGCGGAGGGTCCGCGCCCTTCCCCTGCTACCTAGGCCGGCACAGTGAAACGATCAACGGGGGCGTCCGCCGATCACCGGCGGTTGCTACCGGGGCGCGACCATCGCCTGGGCAAGACGGCGCGAGACGGCGCGGGCGCAGGTCTCGAACACGCCGAGGTCGCGCCAGGGATCCTCGGCCGCCGCCGAGGCGCGCACGAACACCCCGCCGGCCGCGGCGATGCCCCCCTCCAGCATCAGGTTGTCGGACAGGCCGAAATCCTCGATGTCGAGGCCATCGGGCCGTTCCAGCGCGCGCGCGGCGTAGTCCCGCGGGTCGTTGGTGTAGGCGTAGAGCCCGAGGCCGAGCCCGCGCGCGAAGCCGAGCTCATAGACGGTGCCGGCATCGGCCGAGGCGCCGCGGAACGGGGTCAGGTTGGCGACCAGGGCGATGCAGGATCGGATCAGCGCCTCGTTGCCGGCGGAGATCGCGAAGGCGCGCTTCATCGCATCCTCGGCCGCCGGGGCCGGGGCGTCGATCAGGGGCGCGACCGCCACCAGGCCGAGCCGGGCACAGATCGCCTTCTTGCGCGCGAGCACGGCCTCGGCATCCGGCAGGAACACCTCGGGCCCCGCCAGATAGACCCGGGGGGAGTCGGAGGCGGTGGCGGGGAGGTTCACGGGGACGCTCAATGGAGCCGCGCGGGCCGGCCCAGCTCGCGCTGGACGATCACGAGGGTGACGCCGTCATCGGCCGGCTCGATCGCCTTCTCGCCGGCCTTGGGCAGCGGCACGCCGGCGAGCCGGCACCAGCCGACCAGCACGGCCGTGAGTTCCTCGGCATCCAGGGAGCAGTCGCGGAAGGTGCCGCCGGCGCGGCGCCAGCGGGCGACCACCACGGCCTCGTCCGCGGCATCGTCCGGCCCGGCCATGCGCACGCTGTCGAGCTCGGCGTCAGGCATTTCGGCACGGATCAGGCTGGCGATGGTCGCGCGCACGGCCTCGGCGATCATCTCGGTGCCGAAGTCGATCCGGCGGTATTCCTTGACCCGGAGCATCGCGCAACCCTCCGTTGTTGCGTCAACGATGCGTCAAAGCATCGTTAGCGATCAACCTACCTGTAGTTGTAGAGTCATCCGGCCTCGGCACGCCAGCGTTTTCGCAGCCGTGCGCTCGCCCCCTGCCGGAGACTGCGCTCGATATACCCGTTCAGGGTCTCCTGCACCGCCCGCGCGGACTCCGCCTCACCATATGTTGCCGGCCATTTCTGCGCCAGCCAAAGATACGCGGTGCAGAGCTTTGCGGCGCGTTCCGCCTCGGCCAGATCGGCCGGATCGCCGGCCAGCCGGCGCGCCAGCAGCCGCCGCGGCAGGGCGGGGGCCGCCACCGACGCGGCATGGGCGTGCCGCCGCGCCCAGGCGAGCAGGGCCTGGCTGGCGGCGCGGTCGCGCAGGTCCACGGGGCATCCCAGATAGCCGAGACTGTCCTTGAGACTGAGACGTGCCGCGGCGGCAATCTCGGCAATCGAGAAGGCGTCTTCGAGCCGTGAGAGCGCGAACCCGGCGCCCGGCCAGCGGAACCGTTCCGCCACCGCGGTCAGCACACGCAAGAGCGACGGCGCGCCGAGACGCCGGCCGATCTCCAGCAACTGGCTCTCGCGCGGCAGCACCCGCATCGGCCCCTCCAGCGCCGGCGGGGGGTGCTCGATCGCGCTTGCGATCGGCTCGGGATCCTCGCCCTCCAGCACGCCGACGAAGCCCTCGGGGTAGTGGCCGAAGCGCCCCGCCCGGCCGGCGATCTGCCGGATCAGGTGCGGGCCGAGGCCCCCATACTTCGTGGTGGCGGCGAACAGGATGCGGCGGATCGGCAGGTTGAGCCCCATGCCGACCGCGTCGGTGGCGACCAGAACCGGCGCGGTGCCGTCGCGGAACCGCTCGGCCTCGGCCCGGCGCACCTCCGGGCCGAGCGCGCCATACACCATCGCCGGCGGGCGGCCGCGCGCGATCAGACCCTCGCGCAGCGCGAAGGCATCGCGGCGCGAGAAGCAGACGATCGCATCCCCGGGCTCCGTGCGCGCGAGCGGCACGGGCCGGCGCAGCACCGAGAGCGGCACCATGCGCTCGAAGCGCCGCAGTTCGACCGGTTCGCCGGTCAGCCCCGCGAGGCGGCGGATCAGGGGCTCGGCTTCGGGCGCGCCGGCGAGCACCAGCGTCTTGGCCGGGCAGCCGACCACCGCCTGGGTCCAGGCCCAGCCGCGATCCTCGTCCGCCAGCATCTGCACCTCGTCCACCACCGCGACCGGCACGGGGGTGGAGAGGTCGGCCATCTCGACGGTGGCGGAGAGGTGCGTGTCGCCCGGCCGGACGCGCCGCTCCTCGCCGGTGAGCAGGCTCGCCGAGACGCCCCGTTCGGCCAGCCGCTCCTGCCCCTCCCAGGCGAGCAGGCGGAGGGGGGCGAGATAGGCCCCGCGCGGGGCGGCGGCGAGCAGGTCGAAGGCGGCGTGGCTCTTGCCCGAGTTGGTGGGGCCGAGGAAGGCGAGGATGCGGCGCCGCATCGCCCGGGCCGCGGTGAAGGAGGCGACCCAGCGCGCGAGCGTCAGCGCGGCCACCACCTCGCCCTCGTGGCGATGGCGCGCGCGCGCGTGCAGTTCGCCCAGGCGCTGGCGGCGCCAGTCCTCGAGCCGCGCCTCGGCGCGCGCCCGTTCGGGATGGGTCATCGCGCCCTCGTCCTCGGCGCGCTTGAGCCGGCCGCGGATCGCCTCGGCCAGGATCGAGACGAGCGCGATGTCGTCGAGCTCCGGATCGGCGGCGAGGGCCGCGAGCCCGGCGGCGATGTCCTCGCGCCGCACCGGCACGCGCAGCCCCGCGAGCAGCGCATCGAGCCGGTGACGGCCAGGCGGGGGATGCACGGTCACGTGAGGGGCGTGCCGGATCGCGGGGTTTGCTGTCAACGTCGATCGGGCGGTTGACCTAATTCGTTACTTTATCGTATCGTCAGCGTCCAGGCGACAGGGGAGAGGGCGATGCCGGACGGATCAGGGCTTGCGCGCTGGATCGACGCCTACCCGATGTGCATGCCCGCGCCGCCGCCCGGGACCTTCGAGCTCGGGCTCTGCATGGCCGGCGCGGTCTCGGCCGGGGCCTATACCGCCGGCGTGCTCGACCTGCTGGTCGAGGCGCTCGACGCCTTCGAGGCCGAGAAGGCGCGCCGTCGTGCCGCCGGTGACGCCCCCTTGCACGACGTGCGGCTTTCGGTGCTGGGCGGCGCCTCGGCGGGCGGGATGTGCGCGGCACTCGGGGCGGTCTTCCTCGACGCCGGGTTCCCGCATGTCACACCGGGCGCTGACGACGACGCCAAGGCGGGCAACCCGCTCTACGACGCCTGGGTCCGGCGCATCGACATGCGCCATCTGCTCGGTGTCGATGACCTCGCGGATGGCGAGCTCCGCTCGGCGCTCGACTGCACGGTGCTCGACGAGATCGTCGAGGCGCTGGTCGACCAGCGCGGGTCGATGCCGAACGCCGAGCGCTCCTGGCTCGCCGACCGGCTGGCGGTCGTGCTGACGCTGGCGAACCTGAGGGGTGTGCCCTATGCGCTGAAGTTCGGCGGCGAGGGGTTCGCCCACTTCATGTGGCGCCATGCCGACTACATGCGCTTCGGCGTGCCGAAGGGGCTGGGCGCCGCCGCCGGCACCTCCGGCATGCCCGATGAGACCGTGCTCGATCGCACGCGGCCGCGCGGCGATCCGCTGCGCGAGCTGTTCAAGGCCGTCGCGCTCGGCACGGGCGCCTTCCCGGTCGCGCTGCGGCCCCGCGTGATCCGCCGCCCGTGCGGCGACTACGAGTTCCGCGCGCTCCTGCATCCGCGCTCGCGTCTGGCGGAGGAGCCGGGTGCGCCGGTCGATCCGCTGCCGATCTGGGCGGAGGAGTGCAGGCCGGATTGGGAGCCGGATGCGCCCGGCGAGTACGCGATGCTGTGCGTCGATGGCGGCGCGATGGACAACGAGCCGCTAGAGCTGGTCCGGCGCGCGCTTGCCGGCTGGAACGGCCGGAACCCCCGCAAGGGAAGCGAGGCGAACCGCGCGGTGCTGCTGGTCGACCCGTTCCCGAACAAGGATCAGCCGGGGCCGGGCGAGGAGGCGGGGCTGCTGAAGGCCGTGCTGCCGCTGTTCAACGCGCTCGTGCGGAACGCGCGCTTCAAGGCCGAGGATCTCGCGCTGGCGGCCTCGCCCGATTCCTACAGCCGGTTCCTGATCGCGCCCTCACGCGGGGCGACGTGGCGCGCGCCCGGCGCGATCGCCTCCGGGTATCTCGGCGGCTTCATGGGCTTCCTCAGCGAAGCCTACCGGCACCACGACTTCATGCTGGGGCGGCGCAACGCGCGCTCGTTCCTGCGCCGGCATCTGGTGCTGCCGATGGGCAATGCGCTGTTCCAGGGCGGGCGCTGGAGCGATGCGGACCGCGGCCGCCATCTCGTCCGTCGCACGCCGGACGGGCTGGAGGATCACCTGCCGATCATTCCGCTGTTCGGCCGGCTGGCGCCGCGTCCGGACGCGGCCGAGGACGATGCGGTCGAGCCGATGCCCCGATGGCCGGCCGGGGCCTTCCAGGCCAAGGATGTCGAGGAGCCGATCCGTCGGCGCGCGCACCGTGTGGCCGAGCTGGTCTACGACCAGTTCGTCGTCGGCACGCTCGACCGGATCGCGCGCGAGAACACGGACAAGATCATCGCCAGCCAGTCATGGTGGCTGCGCGGTCCGCTGCGTCTCGGCCGGCGCATCGTCGAGCCGCGGGTCGCCCCGAAGATCGAGGAGGTGCTGCGCAGCGCACCGGCGCAGTACGTCACGCGGGCGGCCGTCGCGCAGATCGCGCAGGCAGTGCGCGAACTCGACAAGGCGGAGCTCGCGTGAAGGGTGCGAATCGCGGCGAGGCGGCCGCGCCGATGACGCTCGGCGCCTGGCGCGTGGACGGCACCAACGTGCCGCCGCCGCCCGGCCCGCGCTCGCAACGCCGTGCGCGTCCCCTGCGCGGTGCCGTTCGCGGGGCGACGGGATTTCGCGCTGACCGGACGGCTCGCCGGCCGACGATGGATTACCCTTCGAGCTCGCTGTCCCAGTAGAGGAAGTCGCGCCAGGATTCGTGCAGGTAGTTGGGCGGGAAGGCGCGGCCGTTCTCCTGCAACTCCCAGCTCGTCGGCTGGCGCGGCGGATTGCGCGGCCACATCCGGCACTCGCGCGGCAGCCGGTTGCCCTTGCGCAGATTGCAGCAGGAACAGGCGGTGACGACGTTCTCCCACGTGGTGCGCCCGCCCTTGGAGCGCGGCACGACGTGATCGAAGGTCAGGTCATGGGTCGGGAAGGACTCGCCGCAGTACTGGCAGGCGAAGCAGTCGCGCAGGAACACGTTGAAACGCGTGAAGGCGGGGCGGCGCGCCGAAGGGACGTACTCCTTCAGCGCGATCACGGAGGGGAGTTTCATGCTGACCGAGGGGCTGCGCACCTCGGTCTCGTACTCCGACAGCACCGCGACCCGGTCCATGAACACGGCCTTGACCGCGTCCTGCCAGGCCCAGAGCGACAACGGGAAATAGGAGAGCGGGCGGAAATCCGCGTTCAGCACCAGAGCGGGATAGTGACTGCCACCATCCGGCACGCGCCGTTCTCCCTGCGGGGCGGCGCCACACCAGATGTCGGCGACTGTCACGGTGCCGATACCAGATGATGTGGCACAGCCGGTGAACTGCCGGGGTTATGCACAGGATCGGCGGCGATGTCCAGCAATCGCCCGTGGCATCACGCAAGCTTCACGCGGCACTCAGCCGCCCGGCGCGGCCGCGAGATCGGCGCAGAGGGCGGCGAAGGCGCCGATGCCCTCGTCGTCCAGGGTGTGGCCCAGACCCGGACGATAGAGCGCATGCACCGGCACCTGCAGCGCGCGCAGCGCCCGCTCGGCCTCGCGCGTCACCTGGGGCGGCACCACCTCGTCGGCCTCGCCGTGGACCAGCAGCACGGTGGGCCGCGCGGCGAGTTCGACCGGCAGCGACCACAGTCCCGGCATCCCGCCCGAGAACCCGGCGAGCGCGCCGGGCGCATCGGCCATGCGGAGCCCCGCGAACAGCGCCATCATCGCCCCCTGGCTGAACCCGGCGAGCACCCCGGCGCGGTGCGGCAGGCCGAGGCGGGCGCATTCGGCGGCGAAGAACCGTTGCAGCGACGGCGTCATCGACCGCACCCCGGCCTCGATCTGTGGCGTGGTCAGCTCGACCAGGGGGAACCATTGCCGGCCGACCGGTGCGAAATCGAACGGGAACGGCGCGTGCGGGCAGACGAACGCGGTCTCCGGCAGGAGCTGGGCCAGCATCTCGGCGAGGCCGAGCATGTCTTCGCCGTCCGCACCCACGCCATGGCAGAGCACGACGAGCTGACGCGGCGTGCGCCCGGCCGAAGGCGCGAGCCGCGGCCCGTCGAGCGTGATCGCGTGGTCGGTCGGCTGGCTCATCCTGCTCTCCCCTCTGCGTGCCGCCGCGATAGCCTCTCGGCATGGCCGCGTCCATCGTCACCCGATTCGCGCCGAGCCCGACCGGGTTCCTGCATCTGGGCCATGCCATGAGCGCGCTGTTCGCCTGGCGGCGCGCGCGCGAGGCGGGCGGGCGGTTCCTGCTGCGGCTCGAGGACATCGATGCCGGGCGCTGCCGACCCGACTACGCCGCGGCGATCCTCGAGGACCTTGCCTGGCTCGGGCTGGACTGGGATGGCGAGGTGCGCGTGCAGTCGGAGCACATGGTCGAGTACCGCGCGGTGCTGGAGGCGCTTTCGGCGCGCGGCCTGCTCTATCCGTGCTTCTGCACCCGCGCGGAGATCGCGCGTGAGATCGCCGCGATCGGCCACGCCCCGCACGGGGCCGACGGCCCGCTCTATCCCGGCACCTGCCGGCGGCTCTCGGCGGACGAGCGCGCCACGCGGATCGCGCGCGGCGAGGCCCATGCGCTCCGGCTCGACACCGTGGCGGCGATGGCCGCGACCGGCCCGCTCACCGCCGAGGAGGAGGACGAAGGGACCGTCGCGGTCGATCCCGCGTCGCGGTTCGGCGACGTCGTGCTCGCGCGCAAGGACATGCCGGCCTCGTATCACCTCTGCGTCACGCATGACGACGCGGTGCAGGGCGTCACGTTGGTGACACGCGGGCACGACCTCAGGCCGGCGACGCATCTGCACCGGCTCTTGCAGGCGCTGATGTCCTGGCCCGTGCCACGCTGGCATCACCACCCGCTGCTGACCGGTGCGGACGGGAAGCGGCTCGCGAAGCGCGACGCTGCGCTTTCGCTGCGCGCGCTGCGCGCGGCGGGGCGGAGCGCGGCGGAGGTGCGAGCGCTGGCCGGGTTTCCGGGCTGAACCGCGCTACGCCGACCCGGCGGCCGCGATCGCGCGCTTCTCGTCCACCGTCAGGGCCGGCTGCCCGCCCTCGCCCTTCAGCACCACCGTGCGGTAGGGGAACGGGATCTCGATCCCCGCCGCGTCGAACGCCTTCTTGTAGCGGCGGTTGAACTCGCGGCTGACCGACCACTGGCTGCCGGCATTGGTGCGGAAGCGCGCGCGGATCACCACCGCGCTGTCGGCGAAGCGATCGACACCGAGGATCTCCAGGGGCTCGCGGATCACCGCGGCCCAGCGATCCTCGGCCCGCATCGCCTCGGCCGTCGCCTTCAACACCTCGACCACGCGGTCGGTGTCCTCGTGATACGCGACGCCCACGTCGAACACCGAGAAGGCGAAGTCCTTGGTCATGTTCGAGACCATGGTGACGGCGCTGAACGGGATGATGTGCACCGTGCCGTCGAGGCTGCGCAGCCGGATCGAGCGGATCGACAATGCTTCCACCACGCCGCCCTGGCCGCCGACATTCACCACGTCGCCGACCGAGATCGCATCCTCCATCAGCAGGAACACGCCGGTGATCAGGTCCTGCACCAGGCGCTGCGAGCCGAAGCCGATCGCGAGGCCGATCACGCCGGCACCGGCCAGCAGCGGTGCGATGTTCACGCCGATCTCCGAGAGCGCGATCAGCCCGACCACGATGACGATCACCACCATCAGGAAGGTGCGCAGCATCGGCAGCAGCGTGCGCACGCGCGCGCTCTTCGCCACCTGGGCGTCGCGCGAGAGCCTGGTGAGCTGGCGCTGGATCGCGGCGTTCGCGGTCTCCCAGACCAGGAGCGCGACCAGCACCGTGACGCCGATCGAGGCGACGGCACCCAGCAGGCGGCTGCCGAGCTGGCCCGGGCGGAACCAGTCGAAGGCGCCGAGGCCCCAGAGCTGCAGCATCACCACGGCGGCGAAGGCCCAGATCGCGCCGGCGAGCACGCCCTTCAGCGCCGGCACGTAGCGGTTCACCCAGGACTCCAGCCCCGGATGGCGCTCGGCGGTCGCGCGCTTGACCGCGAAGCCGCGTTCGAGCGCGCGGCGCATCGCCAGCTCGGCGAGCTTGGCGAGCCCCAACACCAGGATCGTCGTGATGGTGAAGCGCAGGATGCGGCCGTAGCCGTCCTCGATCTCGAGCGCGGTCACCACCCAGGCGGCGGCGAGATAGAGCGCGGCCAGGATGTGCCAGACATCGGCGAGCCGGTTGCGCACCACCGCCCAGGCGCCGGTCGCCTCGGGGCGGGCGCGGATCGTGTCGCCCACCGCCTCGCGGTTCTGCATCACGATCAGGATCAGCAGGATCGTGATGATCAGCCCGAGCAGCTTGAGAAGGCCCGAGTGGGTGGCGCGATCGAGCCCGAACACCAGCGCCGCTTCGGTCGCGGCGTAGCCGATCACGCCCACCGTGGTGATGCGTTGCAGCCAGATCTGCGCGTAGGCCGCCGTTTCGTCGGACATCTGCGGGATCAGCCGGATCGACGGCGCGTCCGGCGAGAACACCAGCCGGCCGAAGGCGCGCGCGATCCGCGCGGCGAGGTAGGCGTTGTTGGCCACCAGCAGCACGATCTGGCGCGATGGCCAGCGCTCCACCGCCGTGATCAGGCTGTACGAGACGATCGCGAAGGCGATGATCGGGATCACGTCGAGCACGAAATCGCCGAAGGCGGTGAGCGCGCGCGCGCTCCAGTTCGGCGGCTCGCGGCGCAACAGGCGGCTGCGCACCGGCCGCAGCGCCACGATCAGCAGCCGCTCGGCCAGGATGCCCGCGCCCAGCACCAGCGCGATCTTCCACAGCGTGTCGAGCACACCCTCGCGCGCGGCCGGGTCGGCGGCGACGCGGGTGAACCAGGTCCAGACCTGCGGCGCATCCTGGAGCGTCTGCACCACGGCGATGGTGGTCTCGCCGACGCTGACCAGCCGGCCGCTCAGCGCGACCAGCAGCTGCGCGCCGAGACTGTCCGGAGCGAGCGGCAGCGTCGTCTCGGCCGGCCGCGGCTCCGCGGACGGCGGCGCGGGTACGGCCGGCGGGGCAGGGGCGCCGGCCGTCGCTGCGGGCGGTGTCTGGACCGCCGTCTGGGCGGGGGTTTCGGCCGGCGCGGCACCGGCGCGGGCGAGCGCGTCCAGCGCCGAGAGCAGCTCCGCCCGGCGCGCATCGTCGCGCAGGATCTCGGACAGCCGTGCCGCCTCGGCCGCGCCGAGGGCCGGCAACGCCGGGCCTGTGGGGCGAGTCGCCGGCGCGGCCGACTCGGCGGGCCGGGTGGCGGGCGCTGCCGCCGCCGGCGCGGTCTGCTCCTGCGTCTGCGCCGGCGCGCCGCCGGTGATGAGCAGCAGGGCGGCGAGGGCGAACAGCGCGCTCAGCGCGGCGTGACGGCGCATCCGGGGCATGGGTCTCCGTGGCCTGGGAAGGATCGCCCGACGGAACCCCTCCCGTCCCGGGGTGTCAAGCGCGCGCGACGCGGCCTATCGTGGTCGTGTCGCAATGTCTTCCACGCATGCCGAGAAACCCGGGCCTGGCGTCATCACGGTGCTGGTGGCGCTGCTGGCCGTGCACCTCGCCGGCATGGGCGCGTTCCTCGCCGTGCCCGTGCTGGCGCCGCTGATCGGCGCGAGTGCCGGGCTGCCGCCGAGTCTCGCCGGGCTGCACACCTCGATCGTCTATGCCGGCACGCTGGTCTCGGGGCCGCTCACCGGCGCGCTGATCCTGCGCTACGGCGCGGTGCGGCTGTTGCAGGTGGCGCTGGCGGTGATCGCGGTCGGGCTGGCGCTCGCCACCATCGGCCCGGCCTGGGCGCTCGCCGCCTCCGCCCTGGTCTGCGGGGTCGGGCACGGCCCGCTCACGCCGGCGGGCAGCCAGGTCCTGCATACCCGCGCGCCCGCACGGCGACGCAGCCTGATCTTCGGCATCAAGCAGACCGGCGTGCCGGCCGGGGCGGCGATCATCGGCGTCGCCGCACCGGTGCTCGCGGTGGTGGTCGGCTGGCGCGGGGCGATCCTCGCGGTCGCGCTCTTCGGGCTGCTGGTCGCGGCGGGGTTGCAGCCGCTGCGGCGCGGCATGGACGCGGAGGCCGATCCGACGCGGCCGATCTCCTGGCGCGGCGCGCTCGCGAGCCTGCGCCTGTTCCGCGAGCATGCGCCGCTGCGGGCGATCACCATCGCCGCCTCCAGCTTCGGCATCGGCCAGTTCTGCTTCTCCTCCTTCTTTGTCGTCTTCCAGGTCGAGGCGCTTGGCTACGAGCTGGTGGCGGCCGGGGCGCATCTGGCCTTCGCGCAGGTGGCGGGGGTGATCGGGCGCGTGGGCTGGGGCCTGGTCGCCGACCGGTTGGCGCCGGCGCCGGTGCTGCGTTTCCTCGGCGCGGCGATCGCGGCCTCCTCGATCGCCCTGGCGGTCGCGACGCCATCCTGGCCGCCGGCGGCGGTGGCCGTTGCCGGGATCGCCATGGGCGCGACCGCGATCGGCTGGAACGGCGTGCTGCTCGGCGAGACCGCGCGGCTTGCCCCGCCGGGCCAGGCCGGGGCGGCGACCGCCATGCTCGGCGTGGTGTTCGCGCTGGTCATGCTGGCCGCGCCCAGCGTGTTCAGCCTGACGGTGCAGGCGACCGGCGGCTATGCGGCGGGATTCGGCCTCTGCGCCGTGGCCGGCGTGGTCGGCGCGCTCGCGCTGGGGCCGATGGCGCGGGCCGGCTTCACCCGCTCGTGACGCACACGGGACCGCGACGCGCGGCCGCAGACGTGCGATAGCGCCGCCATGCAGACCTTCCTGATGATCCTGGTTGCGATCGCCATGCTCGCCACCCTCGGTGTGCTGCTCGCCGGCGTGGTCGGGCTCGCGCGCGGCAACGACCCCGCGCGGAGCAACGTGCTGATGCGCTGGCGCGTGCTGCTCCAGTTCGGCGCCGTCCTGCTGTTCATGCTGCTGGTCGTGCTCGCCCGCGGCTGATGGCGGCATTTTGACTCGGGCGGCCTGCCCGCCTATGGTCCCGGCCGTTTTGTTGCAGGCGCGAAGACACCTCGCCGCGGATGTGCCGCAGGCGGGAGGGGAGTGCCGGGCCGCCCTCGGGCGGGCTTCTTCCCCGCGCCGCGGAGAGACGGCAGGTCACGCATGAAGATCCTCGTCCCGGTCAAGCGGGTGGTCGACTACAATGTCAAGATCCGGGTGAAATCGGACGGTTCGGGCGTCGACACGGCGAACGTGAAGATGTCGATGAACCCGTTCGACGAGATCGCCGTCGAGGAGGCGGTCCGGCTCAAGGAGAAGGGCAAGGCGACCGAGATCGTCGCGGTCTCGGCCGGGGTTGCCGCCTGCCAGGAGACGATCCGCACCGCGCTCGCGATGGGGGCGGACCGCGGCATCCTGATCGAGACGGATGCCGAGCTCCAGCCGCTCGCGGTCGCCAAGCTGCTGAAGGCTCTGGTGGCGAAGGAGACGCCCGATCTCGTCATCATGGGCAAGCAGGCGATCGATGACGACATGAACGCGACGGGCCAGATGCTGGCCGCGCTGCTCGGCTGGGCCCAGGGGACCTTCGCGAGCAAGGTCGAGCCCGGCGACGGCCGCATCACCGTCACGCGCGAGATCGATGGCGGGCTGGAGACGGTCGATCTCAAGCTGCCGGCGATCGTGACCACCGATCTGCGCCTGAACGAGCCGCGCTACGCCTCGCTGCCGAACATCATGAAGGCGCGCAAGAAGACGATCGAGACGGTGAAGCCCGCCGATCTCGGCGTCGATGTCACGCCGCGGCTCAGGGTGCTGAAGGTGGAGGAGCCGCCGAAGCGCAAGGCGGGGGTGAAGGTCGGGTCGGTCGCGGAGCTCGTCCAGAAGCTCCGCACCGAGGCCAAGGTGATCTGAGGAGGGGCGCGATGGCGATCCTGGTTCTGGCCGATCATGACGGCCGGCACGTGAAGCAGCCGACGCGCAGCGCGGTCGCCGCAGCCGAGCGGATCGGCGGCGAGGTGCATGTGCTGGTGGTGGGCGAGGGTGTGGCCGAGGCCGCGGAGTCGGCGGCGAAGCTGCCCGGTGTCGCCAAGGTGCTGGTGGCGGATGCGCCCGCCTACGCGCATCCGCTCGCCGAGCCGCTCGCGGCGCTTCTCGCGACCCTCGCGCCGGGCTACTCGCATCTGCTGGCGCCCTCCACCACGATGGGCAAGAACGTGATGCCGCGGCTCGGCGCGCTGCTCGACGTGCAGCCGATCAGCGACATCGCCGGCGTGGTCGACGCCGACACCTTCGTCCGCCCGATCTATGCCGGCAATGCGCTCGCCACCGTGAAGTCGTCGGACGCGACCAAGGTGATCACGGTGCGCGCGGCGAGCTTCGACCCGCTGCCGGAGGAGGGCGGGTCGGCGGCGATCGAGCCGGTCGCGGCGGCCGAGGATCCGGGGCTCTCGCGCTTCGTCGGCCAGGAGTTGTCGAAGTCCGAGCGGCCCGAGTTGACGGCGGCGCGCATCGTCATCTCCGGCGGGCGCGGCATGGGCTCGGGCGAGAACTTCAAGCTGATCGACGCGGTCGCCGACAAGCTCGGCGCCGCGGTGGGCGCGTCGCGTGCGGCGGTGGATGCGGGCTTCGTGCCGAACGACTACCAGGTCGGCCAGACCGGCAAGATCGTCGCCCCCGAACTCTACGTGGCGGTCGGCATCTCGGGCGCGATCCAGCACCTCGCCGGCATGAAGGACAGCAAGGTGATCGTCGCGATCAACAAGGACGAGGAGGCGCCGATCTTCCAGGTCGCCGATTACGGGCTGGTGGCCGACCTGTTCCAGGCCCTGCCCGAACTCGCCGCCGCGCTGGACAGCAAGTGATGACCATGGACACGAAGACGACCCCGGCCGAGGCGCAGGCGACGATGGAGGTCCCGACGATCGCGGCGATCGGCGTGATCGGTGCGGGCCAGATGGGCAGCGGCATCGCCCATGTCTGCGCGCTTGCCGGGCTGCCGGTGACCATGATCGACGTCAAGCCCGAGGCGCTCGAACGCGCGCGCGGCGTGATGGCGAAGAACATGGACCGCCAGGTCGCCAAGGGCACGATCTCGGCCGAGGACAAGGAGGCCGCGCTCGCGCGCATCCGCACCGGCACCGACTACGCGCTGCTCGCCGACGCCGATCTCGTGATCGAGGCCGCGACCGAGAAGGAGGAGATCAAGAAGACGATCTTCCGGGCGCTCTGCCCGCATCTCAAGCCCGGATGCCTGATCGCGACCAACACCTCCTCGATCAGCATCACCGGGCTTGCTGCCGCGACCGACCGCCCGGCGAAGTTCATCGGCATGCATTTCATGAACCCGGTGCCGGTGATGAAGCTCGTCGAGGTGATCCGCGGCATCGCCACCGACGAGCCGACCTTCCAGGCGATCCAGGCGCTCGCGGCGAAGCTCGGCAAGACCACCGCCGTGGCCGAGGATTTCCCGGCCTTCATCGTCAACCGGATCCTGGTGCCGATGATCAACGAGGCGGTCTATGCGCTCTACGAGGGTGTCGGCGACATCCGCTCGATCGACACGGCGATGAAGCTCGGCGCGAACCATCCGATGGGGCCGCTGGAGCTTGCGGACTTCATCGGCCTCGATACCTGCCTCTCGATCATGCAGGTGCTGTACGAGGGGTTGTCGGACAGCAAGTACCGGCCCTGCCCGCTGCTGGTGAAGTATGTCGAGGCGGGCTGGCTCGGGCGGAAGACCGGCAAGGGCTTCTACGACTACTCGGGCGAGACGCCGCGGCCGACGCGGTAGGGCGCGCCGCGACTACGTCACCGTCTCGAGTTCGTCCTCCGACAGCCCGCCCGGCACGATCACAAGCGGCGTGCGGAGCTGGCGGTTGTACCGCCCCGTCAGCGCCGTGATCAGCGGTCCCGGCCCCTCGGATGACGTCGAGGAGGCGAGCACCAGCACGCTGATGCCCTTCTCCTCGGCGAGCAGCTTCAGAAGCTCGTCGCGCGCCTCGCCCTCGCGCAGGTAGAGCACCGGCATCGTGCCGGTGATCCGGTTCACCTCGGCGGCGAGGCCCTGCAGCAGCTGTTCGGCCTCGGCGCGCCGCTCCTCGCGCATCATCTCCTCCACGCCCGCCCATTCGGTCTGGCCGGGCGGCTCGGTGACGCGCAGCAGGGCTACGCGGCCGCCGCCGCGCGCGGCGCGCAGCGCCGCGTAGCGCAGCGCGACCGCCCGTTCCGGGCTGTCGTCCACCACCACGAGGAAGGTGCGGTCGCGCCGGGCGGCCTCATGCTCGGCGGCTTTGGAGGCGGTCTCGTCGGTCATGACCGCGCATCATACCCGCCTCTGCGCCGATCGCGCGAGCCGGTCTCAGTTCCGCCGGAACAGCACGCTGCCGGCCCAGCCGGCCAGTGCCGCGACCAGCACCGCGCCGAAGCCGTAGAACCAGGAATGGTCGTGCGCGAAACGCCAGATCTCGGCCGAGGTGCCGACCCGGCGGACGACGAGCGAGACATCGCGTGCAGCGACGATGCGCCCGTCCTGCACCGCCAGCACATCCACCCGGTACGGTCCGGGAACCACCGTCGGCGGCAGGAAGACGCGGGTATGGAAGAGCCGGTCTCCGACGAGGGTCACGCCGTCATCCACCTGGCGATAGAGCCCGGCATCGGTCTTGATCTCCACCAGCGCGTCGCGGAACGCGGGATCGTCGCGCGACCCCTCGGGCCGGAGCGGCAGCGCGTCCAGCCCGAGCCGGAGCCGTTGGCGCTCGCTCTCGGGCAGGATCTCGGTGAGCGGCCGGGTCGAGGCGATGGCGTAGAAGGTCGGTGCGGTGTTGAAGATCTCGGAGGCGCCGTTCACCCACATGCCGGCGATGCGGGTCTTCTGCCGCACCACGAAGGGCAGCGCCGGCCCGCGCACGGCCACCACCAGGTCGGCGGGCGCCGTCTCCTTGGCGCCGAACACCAGCAGTTCCGCGCCGGTGAAGCCGGTCGTGACCTCGATCTCGCGCTGCGACAGCTCGGCGACCAGCGCCGCCGCCGGCGAGGGCGCGAACAGGGAGGCGGCGAGCAGCGCGGCGGCGAGGCGGGGAGGGCGGCTCACAGCAGCGGTTCCACCACGAACATGGCCTCGGGGCGGCGGAACAGGTTGATGCCGAGCTCCAGCGCCACCATCAGCACCAGGAGGCCCAGGAGCCCGCGTGTCTCCTCGCCGCGGAGCCGCGAGCCCATCGCCGCGCCGAATTGCGCGCCGGCGACCGCGCCGGCCATCAGCAGCAGCGAGAGGATGATGTCCACGCTCTGGGTGCTGACCGACTGCATCACCGTCACCGCCGCGGTGACGAACACCACCTGGAACAGCGAGGTGCCGATCACCACCCCGGTCGGCATGCCGAGCAGGTAGATCATCGCGGGCACGAGAATGAACCCGCCGCCCACGCCCATGATCGCCGACAGCAGGCCGATGCCGAAACCGATCAGCACCGGCGGGATGACGCTGATGTAGAGCCGGCTCTGGCGGAACCGCATCTTCAGCGGCAGGCCGTGCATCCAGAAATGCTCGTGCAGGCGGCGGCGGATCTGCCGGCGGCGACGCATCAGGGCGCGTACGCTCTCGGCCGCCATCAGCGAGCCGACGATGCCGAGCACCACGACGTAGAACAGCGCGACCACGAGATCGAGCTGGCCGAGACTTCGCACCAGCACGAAGAGCTGCACCCCGAGCGCCGAGCCCGCGAGCCCGGCCGCGGTCAGTACAGCGCCCATCTTCGCGTCCACGTTGCCGCGTCGCCAATGCGCGATCAGCCCGGAGATCGAGGCGCCCATGGTCTGGTTGGCCGAGGTCGCGACCGCGACCGCCGAGGGGATGCCGATGAAGATCAGCAGCGGCGTCATCAGGAACCCGCCGCCGACGCCGAACAGGCCGGAAAGCAGCCCGACCGCGAGCCCGATGCCGACGACCAGCAGGACGTCGACCGACATCTCGGCGAGGGGAAGGTAGACCTGCATTCGAAACGACTCGCGGCGGCCGCGGCAGAGTGGGCCGCAGGGCCGGAGGGAACAAGGCGAAACAGGCAGAACTGAGGAAGGATTGAAGAAAACGTGGCGGGGGGACCACGCTGGTCCCCCCACACTCCCCTGCACGACGGGGTCCGCGGCACGCCCAACGAGGCGCGCCGCCCTCAGGGGGGGGGGCGGGGGGCCTTGCGGCCCCCCGGTCAGTGTCTTTCCTTGGTCGCGCCGAAGCGGAGCGCCGGCCACTCCTCGATCGCGCGGTTCAGCTGCCAGCGGCTCGGCGCCAGGAACACCGGATCGCCATCGCGATCCTCGGCGATCGCGCTGCGATGCCGCTCCACGAACCGCGCCACCTCCTCGCGCGCGCCGGCGATCCAGCGCGCCGCCTCGGCCGGCGCGGTCTCCAGCGCGATCTTCACGCCGTATTCCGCCATCATCCGGCTCTCCAGCACGTCGAGCTGGAGCTGGCCCACCACGCCGACGATCCACTCCGCGCCGATCACCGGGCGCAGCACCTGCACCACGCCCTCCTCCGCGAGATCCTCGAGGCCTTTCCGCATCTGCTTCGCCCGCATCGGATCGGCGAGCCGCACCCGGCGCAGGATCTCGGGCGCGAAATCCGGCAGCCCGGTGAACCGGATCGGCTCGCCCTCGGTCAGCGTCTCGCCGACGCGGAGCGTGCCGTGGTTCGGAATGCCGATGATGTCGCCCGGATAGGCCTCCTCGGCGAGCTCGCGGTCCTGCGCGAAGAAGAAGATCGGGTTCTGCACCGCGAGCGCCCGGCCGGTGCGCGTGGGCGTCAGCCGCATGCCGCGCCGGAACCGCCCCGAGCAGAGCCGCACGAAGGCGATCCGGTCGCGGTGCTGCGGGTCCATGTTGGCCTGCACCTTGAACACGAAGCCCGTGGTCGTGGGCTCGTCCGGCTCGATCGCGCGCGGCTCGGCCGGCTGCGGCCGCGGCCCGGGCGCATGCGCAGCCAGGAAGTCGAGCAGGCTCGCCACCCCGAACCCCCGCAGCGCGGAGCCGAAGAACACCGGCGTCAGATGCCCCTCGCGATACGCCTCGGCGTCGGGCGCCGGGCAGGCCGACAGCGCGAGCTCGGCCTGTTCGGCGAGCGCGGCCCGCGCATGCTCCGGCAGCAGTTCCACCAGTGCCGAATCGTCCGGACCGGTCACGTCCACCGCGCGCGCATACCCCGCTGTGCCGTCCTCGCCCGGCAGCAGCACGCGGTTCGCCCGCAGATCGAACAGGCCGCGGAAGTCCGTGCCCATGCCCACCGGCCAGGTGATCGGCGCGGTGTCGAGCGCGAGGCTCGAAGCGATCTCGTCCATCAGCGCGAACGGGTCCTGGCCCTCGCGATCGACCTTGTTGATGAAGGTGGCGATCGGGATGTCGCGCAGCCGGCAGACCTCGAACAGCTTGCGGGTCTGGCTCTCGATGCCCTTCGCCGCGTCGATCACCATCACCGCGGAATCGACCGCGGTCAGCGTCCGGTAGGTGTCCTCGCTGAAATCCTGGTGGCCCGGCGTGTCGAGCAGGTTGAAGGTGATGCCGTCACGTTCGAAGGTCATCACCGAGGAGGTGACGGAGATCCCGCGCTTCTGCTCGATCTCCATCCAGTCCGAGCGGGCGCGCCGCCGATCGCCGCGCGCCTTCACCTCGCCGGCGAGCCGGATCGCCCCGCCGGCCAGCAAGAGTCGCTCGGTCAGCGTGGTCTTGCCGGCGTCGGGATGGGCGATGATCGCGAAAGTGCGGCGGGGGCTCGCGGCCTGCGTGGCAGGCCGGCCCGGGAAGGGTCCGTCGTTCATGATGCGCGGCACCATGCCGGACCGGTGCGCGCCGCACCAGCGCCGGGTGCGCGCCCCGCCCTTGCGCCCGCGCGGGACCGGTCGGGCGTTTTTGTGTTGCATCGCAGCATGATCTCCCCCATGTCCCGGCCATGCCCCAGCAGACGACCCCCGAACGGGCCGCCGGCCGCGTGGCCTCGTTCTCCCGACCGAAGCGGATCGAATTGGCCCTGCAGGGCGGCGGCGCGCATGGCGCCTTCACCTGGGGCGTGCTGGACCGGCTGCTCGCCGACGAGGCGATCGCGATCGAGGGGATCAGCGGCACCTCCGCCGGGGCGATGAACGCCGTCGTGGTGGCCGACGGGCTGGTGCGCGGCGGTCGCGACGGCGCGCGCGCGGCACTCGAACGGTTCTGGCGCGCGGTCAGCGATGCCGCGCGCACGAGCCCGGTGCAGCGCACCTGGCTCGACCACGCGCTCGGCCGCTGGACGCTCGATCTCTCGCCCGGCTATCTCGCGATGGACCTCGCGAGCCGGCTGCTGTCGCCCTACGACACCAATCCGCTCGATATCAACCCGCTGCGCGATCTCGTGCGCGAGACGGTCGATTTTGGCAACGTCAACCGCTGCGACGCGCTGAAGGTGTTCGTCGCCGCGACCAATGTGCGCACCGGCCGGCCGCACGTGTTCCGCCAGCCGAAGATCGCGCTCGACAGCGTGATGGCCTCGGCCTGCCTGCCCTTCCTGTTCAAGGCGGTGGAGATCGAGGGCGAGGCCTACTGGGACGGCGGCTACATGGGCAACCCCGCGCTCTATCCGCTGGTGGACGAGTGCGACGCGCGCGACCTCGTGATCGTGCAGATCAATCCGCTGGTGCGTGCCGAGGTGCCGAAATCCGCGCGCGACATCCTCAACCGCGTCAACGAGCTGAGCTTCAACGCGTCGCTGCTGAAGGAGCTGCGCACGATCCTGCTGCTGAAGCAGCTCATCGATGTCGAAGGCCTGGAGCGCGAACGCTATCGCGACATGCTGATCCACCGCATCCACGCCGAGGCCGAGATGGCGGCTCTGGGCGTATCGTCGAAGCTGAATGCGGAATGGGCCTTCCTGAGGCACCTGCACGATGTCGGCTGGCAGGCGGCCGACCGCTTCCTTGCGGAGCACCGCGACGATCTCGGCGCGCGCTCGACCTATCCGCTCGACCACGTGCTCTGGGGCAGCGTCCGGCCGGCCGCGATCGCCGACGGCACCGGCGCGGAGAACGCCGCGTGACCGGCATAATCGGCGTCGTCCTCGCCCTCGGGCTGCTGATCTATCTCGCCTATCGTGGCGTCACGGTGCTGATCCTGGCACCGCTGATGGCGGTGCTCGCGGCCGGGTTCGACGGCGGCGTGCCGCTGCTCGCCACCTACACCCAGGTGTTCATGCGCGCGACCGGCGACTTCATCGTGCCGTTCTTCCCGCTGTTCCTGCTGGGCGCGGTGTTCGGCAAGCTGATGGACGACAGCGGCAGCGCGGAGGCGATCGCGCGCGGCATGGTCGCCCGCCTCGGTGCCGGGCGCTCGATCCTCGCCGTGGTGCTCGCCTGCGCGGTGCTGACCTATGGCGGCGTGTCGCTGTTCGTCGTCGCCTTCGCGGTCTATCCGGTGGCGGCGGCCCTGTTCCGACAGGCGGACATTCCGAAGCGGCTGATCCCGGCGACCATCGCGCTCGGCGCCTTCACCTTCACCATGACCGCGCTGCCCGGCACGCCGGCGATCCAGAACGCGATCCCGATGCCCTATTTCGGCACCACGCCGTTCGCGGCCCCCGGGCTCGGCGTGATCGCGGGGCTGATCATGCTTGGGATGGGCCTCGCCTGGCTGACATTCCGCGAGCGGCAGGCGCGCGGTTCCGGCGAGGGCTACGGCGGCTCGGCCGATGGCGCGGCGACACCCGACAAGAACTTGCGCGAGCGGGCCCAGGGCGAGGGCTTCGACCTGATGGAGATCGGCGCGCACCCGCCGCCCGAGACGCGCGCGCTGCCCTCCTTCGCGCTCGCGATCGCGCCGGTGGCGCTGGTGGTCGCGCTCAACCTCGTCTTCACCGCGCTGGTGATCCCGCGGCTCGACACGTCCTATCTCGCGCAGCCGGAGTATGGCGCGACCGACATCACCGCAGTGCGCGGCCTCTGGGCGATCGTGCTGGCGCTGACGA
Organism: Elioraea tepidiphila DSM 17972; assembly: GCF_000378465.1. Taxonomy (GTDB): domain Bacteria; phylum Pseudomonadota; class Alphaproteobacteria; order Acetobacterales; family Acetobacteraceae; genus Elioraea; species Elioraea tepidiphila. The sequence goes on along the minus strand of NZ_KB899935.1, from coordinate 53,396 downwards.
TCGCGATCGTCGCGATCGCGATGGCGAACCGCGCGCGCCTGCCGAAGCTGACCCGCTCGCTCGACGACGGCGCCAACGCCTCCGTGCTGCCGATCTTCAACACCGCCTCGCTGGTGGGGTTCGGCGCGGTGGTCGCATCGCTCGGCGCGTTCGAGACGATCCGCGACGCGGTGCTCGGCGTGGGCGGGGGCAATCCGCTGATCTCGCTCGCGGTGGCGGTGAACGTGCTCGCGGGGATGACGGGCTCGGCCTCGGGCGGGATGAGCATCGCGCTGAAGACGCTTGGCCCGACCTATCTCGAACTCGGTCAGGCGGCAGGGATCGCGCCCGAACTGCTGCATCGCGTCACCACGGTCGCCACGGGCGGCCTCGATGCGCTGCCGCACAACGGCGCGGTGATCACGCTGCTCGGCATCTGCGGGCTGACCCACCGGCAGGCCTATGGCGACCTGTTCGTGGTCGCCGCGCTCGGGCCGATCGTGTCGCTGGTCGTGCTGATCCTGCTCGGGACGTTCGTCGGGACGTTCTGATACCCGGCTGCCAAAGGTTCGACCTTTGGCAGCCGGGTATCGCGCGTCGGGCTGGTGGGGCGGCCACGCGCGAACGAAACCCCATGCCGGCCTGCCGAGGGTGAAACCTTCGGCAGGCTGGTATGAGCGCGGCGGGGCAAGACCCCGCCGCGCCCAACACACACTACGCGCCCTGGATCGCCGCGCGCATCTTCGCCGGCGTATAGGGGATCGAGCGCATGCGCACACCCGTCGCGTCGAAGATCGCGTTGCTGACCGCCGACGGCACGATCGCCGCCGCCGGTTCGCCCGAGCCCCAGGGTCGCTCGGTCGGCCGGTCGATCAGCTCGACGATGATCTCCGGCACCTCGGGCATGGTGATCACCTGGTAGGTGCTCCAGTCCACGCTGGTCACCGCACTGCGGCTGAAGGTCAGCTCCTCCTTGAAGGTGCGCGAGAGCGTGTGGACGATGTTGCCCTCGACCTGCGCCTTCACGCCGTCCGGGTTGATCATCTGCCCGCAATCATGCGTGCACCAGAACCGCGTGACGCGGATCGCGCCGGTGCGGCGGTTCACCTCCACTTCGGCCACGCCGGCGACATAGGTGCGCACCAGCTCGTACTTGCAGTAGCTCACGCCGCGGCCGCGCAGGATCTCGCCCGAGCGGTCGGATTGCGGCGAGGGGCGCGTCTGCCAGTTGGCGAGCCGGGCCACGCGCTCCAGCACCTCGCGTCCGCGCGGATCGTCCGCCGGCAGGTAGCGCAGCCGATAGGCGATCGGATCGGCGCCGGCCGCCGCCGCGCATTCGTCGATGAACGCCTCGTTCGCGTAGGTGTTCTGCATCCGCCCCGGCGTGCGGATCCAGGACGGGCGGAACGGCGTGGAGTCGAGCCGGTGGCAGGTCGTCTTGACAGCCGGGAACGTATACGGAACCGCGAGGTTGTGGATGATGTTGCCGGGATGGATCTGGTTCTCGCGCGGCAGCCCGGCGAGCTCCGCGGTGGTGAGATCCACGTTGCCGCCCGCGCCCTTGGGAATGAACGCCTCGCTCTCCCAGCCGACGATGTTGCCCTGCGCGTCGAGCCCCGCGCGCAGATCGACCAGATGGGGCGGCCCCTTCGGATCCCAGGCGTGCTCGTCCTGGCGCATCCATTGCAGACGCACGGGCCGGCCGACGGCGCGCGCAAGCAACGCGGCGTCGGCGGCCGCGTCCTCGTGGCCGTTGCGGCCGTAGCAGCCCGAGCCTTCGAGATAGATGCAGCGGATCTGCTCGATCGGCATCCCCAGCATCAGGCCGAGCTGCTTGCGCAGGTTGTGCGTCGCCTGGCTCGCGGTCCAGACCGTGAGCCGCCCGCCCGCGAACTCGGCGACCGCGCAGGACGGTCCCATCGACGCGTGGCTGTGGATCGGGAAGTCGTAGGTGGCCGACAACGTCTTCGCCGCCCCGCGGATCGCCTCGCCCGGGTTGCCGCGATCGGAGGTCACCTGCACCTGCGCGACCGGGGTCGCGCGCACATGCTCCCAGATCCGCGCCTGCTCCGGCAGGCCCGCCCAGGACGACCAGCGCACGCTGAGCGCGCGTGCGGCCTTGATCGCAGCCCATTCCGTCTCGGCAACCACCCCCACATAGTTGCCCTCGCGCACCACACGCACCACGCCCGGGATGCCGCGCACCGAGCCCTCGTCCAACGTCTCGACGGTCGCGCCGAGTGCGGGCGGGAACACCGTGCGGCCGTGCAGCATGCCGTCGCGCCGGACGTCGTAGACGTAGCGGAACCGGCCGAACACCTTGTCGGGGATGTCGACGCGGGGCACCGCGCGGCCGACGATCCGGCGCGCCTCGGGCGGCTTGATCGGCGCGTTCGTGTCCACCTTGAGATCGAGCGCGCGTCCGCCGACCAGTTCCGCGTAGCTGACGCGCCCCTGCGCGCCGATCACCACCCCGTCCTCGACCCGCAGGGACGCAGGCTCGGCGCGCAGCCGCTCGGCGGCGAGACGGAGGAGCTCGCGCCGCGCGGTGGCGCACGCCGCGCGCAGCTGCACCCCGCCGTTCTGGATCGAGAGCGAGCCATAGGTCGGCCCCTGATCGGGGGTGAGCGCGGTGTCGCCCTCGATCACCGTGACGCGCGCCATCGGCACGTCGAGCTCGTCGGCGGCGATCTGCATGAACCCCGTGCGCACGCCCGTGCCGAGATCGACCTTGCCGATATGCACGGTCACGGCGCCGTGCGCGTCGATCGACAGGAAGGTGGCGACCTCGTCGGTCGCGACCGGCTTCTCGGTCCAGGCGGCGGCACCACGCGGGGCGAGCCCGACCGAGAAGGCGACGGTCAGCGCGCCGCCGGCCTTGAGGATCGCGCGGCGATCGAGGACTGCGTTCATGGCTGCCTCCCTCACGCTTGGGCCGCGCGCAGCACCGCCGCGATCACGCGCGGCTGGGTGCCGCAGCGGCAGATCACGCCGGCGAGTTCCTCGCGGATCTGCGCCTCGGTCGGCCTCGGATTCCTCGCGAGCAGCGCCGCCGACTGCATGATCATGCCGGGAAGGCAATAGCCGCACTGCACCGCCTGCTCCTCGATGAACGCCTTCTGCACCGGGTGCGGCCGCTCGGGCGTGCCGAGCCCTTCGAGCGTGACGATGCGCTTGCCGCGCGCCTGCACGGCCGGGACCTGGCACGACCGCACGGCCTCGCCGTCGAGGTGCACGGTACAGGCGCCGCATTGCGCCAGCCCGCAGCCGTAATGCAGGCCCGTCAGGCCGAGCTCGTTGCGCAGCGCATAGAGCAGCGGCATGTCGGCATCCTCGGCGCGCAGCGTCACCGCGCGGCCGTTGACCGTCGTCTGGACGTTCTCGCTCATCGTTCCCTCCGCGCCCGCTCTCCGCTCCGGGGACGGGCTTGGCGGGGACTGTCCTCCCATCGCCGCCGGTCCGCAACCGGAAAGACGCGGGCCCGCCAGTGACGCCGGCGCGATCATCGGGACGCGCGCCTGACGCGCCGCGCCACCTCGCCTATCATCCGCCTCCACGCATCGGAGTCGCTCGCCATGGATCAGCAGACTCTCGCGCGCCTGCGCGCCCGCTACGCCGAGGCCAAGCCGGGCGAGGTGTTCGATCCGCGCTTCGCCGCGATCGCGCGCGCGCATTTCGCCGAGGGCGGGCGCCGGCGCTGGCCGTTCGAGGGGCCGGCGAGCCTGCTCTCCGCCCGGCTCGACACCGCCGCGGCCGAGGCGCCCGATCTCGGCGGGCTCGACATCGCCCTGTTCGGCATCCCGATGGATCTCGGCGTGACCAACCGCGCCGGCGCCCGCCTCGGCCCACGCGCGGTGCGCGCGGTCGAGCGCATCGGCCCCTACGATCCGGTGCACGACCTCGTGCCGCTGAGCCGCGGCCGCATCGCCGATATCGGCGACATCGCCCTGCCGACGCGCTATTCGCTCGAGCGGTGCCACGAGGCGATCGAGGCCTTCGTCGCGCGCGTTCATTCTGCCGGCGCGCGGCCGCTGATGGTGGGCGGCGATCATTCCATCACCCTGCCGATCCTGCGCGCGCTCGGCCGCGACCGTCCGCTCGGCCTCGTCCACATCGACGCCCATGCCGATACCGCGGGGATGCAGGAGGGCACGAAGTTCCATCATGGCGGACCGTTCCGCGAGGCGGTGCTGGCGGGCGCGCTCGACCCCGCGCGCACGATCCAGATCGGCATCCGCGGCGGCGCGGGCTGGCTGTGGGAGTTCTCCTACGACAGCGGCATGACCGTGATCCCGATGGACGAGGTGGACCGCATCGGCATCGCGGGCGTGATCGAGCGCGCGCGGAGCGTGATCGGTGACGGCCCGGCCTATCTGTCCTTCGATGTCGATGCGCTGGACCCGGCCTTCGCCCCCGGCACGGGCACGCCCGAGGCGGGCGGGTTCACGACGCGCGAGGCGATCGCGCTCTTACGCGGGCTGGCCGGGCTCGACATCGTGGCGGGCGACGTGGTCGAGGTCGCGCCGCAGTACGACGCGACGACGGTCACGGCGCAGGCGGGGGCGCAGATGCTGTTCCAGATCCTCTGCCTCATGGTGCTGGCACCGGGTTTTCACCCGCGTGGGGTGGACGGCGCAGATTCGTGATGTTGTACCCGCCTGTTCGAATCGACCCCAAATGATCTGGTCCCTGCGCGGAAACCATACATTCGTCATGGTGAAGGGCGGCATTGAAACCCGGCTGTAACCAATCGGGCTTCGACAAGGCGGGATTGGCGCTGTATACGGTCTGGCCCGCGGCGGACCGTGCCACCATCGACGGTACACTTCGTCGCGGTGACTCGGGACATTTCGACGAGGTGAGCATGCTGGGCGATGTCGGGTGGCCTTATCCTTGGTCGCGCGATGGCGCGACCCGGCGGCGGGCCGGGTTCTGCAAGGCGCATCGCGCCCGGGGCAGCGGCCGGTGACCCTCGTCCTGCTCTACGTCGCCGAGCCTGCCGCACGGGAGCGGAGCGTGGTGCGGCGGAGCGTCAAAGGCCATGTCCGGGCCGCGGCGATGCGCAGCTTCGACCGCTTCCGCTGGCGGGTGCTGAAGGATTTCCGCATCGACTTCGATGCCTGGCGCGTGGTCGATCACACGAACAAGGGTGACGCCGCGATCCGCGAAGCGATCGCGGCGCAGCTCGCTGCGCTGCCTTTCCGAACGCCTCCCATGTTCGTCGAGGTGGGGAGGGGCGAGCTGACCGAGCGGCATGTCGCGCGGCTCAACCAGGAGAATGGCCTGTTCGTGATCGCGGGCAGCGGCTATTTCTTCTTCGGCCCGGATAACGAGCTGCCGCGGCGAATCGAGCGCGATATCGAGCTGATCCGGCGCATGAGCTGCGCGCGCATCGTCTACGGCTCGGGCGTCAACCAGATAAGCACTGACGGCACGCTGCAGGCGCTTGCCCCCGCTACTGTTGCGCCCCGTTCCCTCGCGATGCTGCGCGAGCTTGCGGCCAACATGGACCTAGTGGCGGTGCGCGACGAGAGCAGCCGGGACCTGCTTGCCGCAGTGTGCGAACAGCCGGTGCATCTGATCGGTGACCCGGCGCTATTTTTGGTGCCGAGGCAGAGCTTGCAGGTGCACGCGGGGCAGCAGCCTGCCCTTGTCGGCCTCAACTTTGCCTTGCACGGGCCGAACAGCGCCGCGAGCCTGCCCGACCGAATGCGTTGGATCGTGCCGCTGGTCTGCCGGATGCGTGACGCGTGGCAGTGCCGGTTCCGCTACGTGATGCACAGCGATGTCGAGCGCCTATTTCCGGTGCTGCTGCGCCAGCACGGCATCGAGACCGAGGTGATCGATGCGCCGCCACAGGCGACGCTCGATGCCTATGCAGCGCTCGACCTGCATGTGTGCCAGATGATGCATTCGAGCATCCTGGCCATCGCCGCCGGCATCCCAACCGTCAATATCGGCTACGACGTCAAGAATCGCGCGTTCTTCCAACTCATGGGCATTGGCGATCTCTGCTTCGGCGTGAAGGGCGTCGATCCGGAGTGTGTGTTCGACCGCGCCGCGCGGTTATTCGCGGAGCGCGAGGCATTTGCGGCAACGATCGGCGCAGCGAAGCGGCGTCTTGCCGACGCGCTCGCGCGCTTCCAGGCGGAGATTGTCGCCCTGATGGCGCACAGTTCGGAGCGCGCGGGCGCGGCATAATGCCGTCCGATCGCCGACCCGCAACGGCTTCACGGCCCGTGTCGGAGTGAGACCCGGGCTGATGGAAACGCCTGCGTAGCAGGAATGAGGTGGTGCGGCCCGACGCGCCCGGCCCATGTCGCGCCACGTCCCACCCGGCCCCCGCCGCCTCGGGCGTACGCAGGAACGCCTCGACCGCGGACGCGGTGTCGGCGAGGAACGCCGGCAGCCAGTGATCGCCCGGCGCGGATGTCGATCGCCCGTTCGCGCCGCCTGGACGCAACGCCCGGGCCGTCGTTCACTGCCTCGCCGATCCGGAGGCCAGCCATGACCGACCCTCGCCGCAGGAACGCCCCCGCCATCCGCGCGCCCCGCGGGCCGACGCTGAACGCCAGGTCTTGGACCACCGAGGCGCCGCTTCGGATGCTGATGAACAATCTCGACCCGGAGGTGGCCGAGCGTCCCGACGAGCTCGTCGTCTATGGCGGCATTGGCCGGGCGGCGCGCGACTGGCGGAGCTTCGACACGATCGCCTCGGTGCTGAAGCGGCTGGACGAGGAGCACACGCTGCTGGTGCAGTCGGGCAAGCCGGTCGGCGTCTTTCCCACGCATCCCGACGCGCCGCGCGTGTTGATCGCCAACAGCAATCTCGTCCCGGCCTGGGCGAGCTGGGAGCATTTCAGCGCGCTCGATCGGGTCGGGCTGATGATGTACGGGCAGATGACGGCAGGCTCCTGGATCTATATCGGCAGCCAGGGGATCGTGCAGGGCACCTACGAGACCTTCGCCGAGGTCGGGCGACGCCATTACGGCGGCGATCTGGGCGGGAAGTGGATCCTCACCGCGGGCCTCGGCGGCATGGGGGGCGCGCAGCCGCTCGCCGCGGTGTTCGCCGGCGCCTCGATGCTGGCGATCGAGTGCCAGCCGAGCCGGATCGAGAAGCGGCTTGCGACCGGCTATGTCGATGCCTGGGCCAAGAGCCTCGACGAGGGCCTCGCGATGGTGCGCGATGCCTGCGCCAGGCGCGCGGCGATCAGCGTCGCGGTGCTGGGCAATGCGGCCGAGCTGTTCCCCGAACTCGTCCGCCGCGGCGTGCGCCCCGATGCCGTGACCGACCAGACGAGCGCGCATGATCCCGTCAACGGCTACCTGCCTGCAGGCTGGACGCTCGCCGAGTGGGAGGAGCGGCGCGTGTCCGACCCGGTCGGCACCGCGGCAGCGGCGAAACGCTCGATGGTGGCGCATGTGCAGGCGATGCTGGACTGGCACCGGATGGGCGTGCCCGTGCTCGACTACGGCAACAACATCCGCCAGATGGCGAAGGACGAGGGCCTGGCGGATGCGTTCGCCTTCCCGGGCTTCGTGCCGGCCTACATCCGCCCGCTGTTCTGCCGCGGCATCGGACCGTTCCGCTGGGCCGCGCTGTCCGGCGATCCGGAGGATATCCGCCGCACCGATGCGCGCGTGCGCGAACTGATCCCCGACGATCCGCATCTGCATCGCTGGCTCGACATGGCCGAGGCACGGATCAGGTTCCAGGGCCTGCCGGCGCGCATCTGCTGGGTGGGGCTGGGCCAGCGCCACCGTCTCGGCCTTGCCTTCAACGAGATGGTGGCGACCGGAGAGCTGTCCGCGCCGATCGTGATCGGGCGCGATCATCTCGACAGCGGCTCGGTCGCGAGCCCCAACCGCGAGACCGAGGCGATGCTCGACGGGTCGGACGCGGTCTCGGACTGGCCGCTGCTCAACGCCCTGCTGAACTGCGCTTCGGGGGCCACCTGGGTCTCGATCCACCACGGCGGCGGCGTCGGCATGGGATACTCGCAGCACGCCGGCATGGTGATCGTCGCCGACGGCACCGCCGCGGCGGCGAAGCGGCTTCAGCGGGTGCTGTGGAACGATCCGGCGACGGGGGTGATGCGCCACGCCGATGCCGGCTACGACCTCGCGATCGCCTGCGCGCGCGAATACGGGCTCGATCTGCCGATGCTCGATCGCTGAGCCTCTAGTGGTGCCGCGTCAGCGTGTGCGCCGTGAGAGTCTGCTCGACCGCGGGGACGTCGGCGCGGATGCCGCAGGCGGCGAGGTGGGCGAACAGCGCTCGCACCAGCGGCAGGTTGGCCGCGGCGTCGGTGCTGTCGGGCAGGCGCTCCCAGCCGACGAAGCCGGTCGCCTTGCCGAGCGTCATGTAGACGGCATGGCGGATCGGCTTGGGCTCGCGCGGTGTGCCGCCCTGCTTGCGGACTGCCTCGCGCCGCTCCTGCGCCGCCTGGGCCCGGTCGGCCATGGCGCGCTCCAGGGTCCGGCCGGCCGCCTGGTTCGCGGCCGCGCCGATCGCCATCAGCCGCACATGCGTCAAGCCGTCGAGCGCTCCCGCCGTCTTCGGGAACACGTGGTCGATGTTGAACCCGGTGGTCGGGCGCCCGGCCAGGCCGAGCCAGCCGCGCGCGAAGGCGTCGAACAGGTCGCGATAGCCGGACACCCGGGGATCGACCCAGAGTTCCGGCCCGGCGCGATCGACCCAGACGAACGCACGAGCGATCGGTCGCGCGCCGAGCGTCTCGAGCCGGCCGCTGCTGCGCGGCATCAGCGGATGCTCCTTCGCGCGCCGGAACGGCTCGATGCTCGTGACGCCGATCCAGGCCTCGCCCGGCATGCGCGGGCAGTGGCGATCGAGCCCCATCTGCTGCACCAGGGCGCGCACCTGTCGCCGCAGCGGTTCAGGCCAGTCCTTCATGACGGACGAATACCATGACGAGACAGCCGCATGGGTGAGACACCGCACACTCCTCGCCCGATCCCATCCGGCCGGGCCAGCCTCGCGGACTGGCGCGCGGTGCGCGACGGCGCCCCGGCCGCGCTCGCCGACGGATGGCGCGCGCCGGTGCAGGCCGCTGCGGACACCGTTGCGGCAGCAGTCGCACGCGGCGAGGTCGTCTACGGAATCAATACCGGCTTCGGCAAACTCGCCTCGACGCGCATCGGGCCCGAGGCGCTGGCTCAGCTCCAGCGCAACATCGTGCGCAGCCACGCCGCCGGCACTGGCCCGGCGCTGCCTGACCGCGTGGTCCGCCTCACCCTCGCGCTGAAGGCGGCAAGCCTCGCGCGCGGCCACTCCGGCGTGCAGCCCGCGACCATCGAGGCGCTGCTCGGGCTGCTGGCCGCCGACGTGCTGCCGGTGATCCCGGCGCAGGGTTCGGTCGGCGCCTCGGGCGATCTCGCCCCGCTCGCGCATGTCGCCCTCGTGCTGATCGGCGAGGGCGAGGCACGCCTGCCGGACGGGCGGATCGCCGCGGGCGCGGAGGCGCTGCGCGAAGCGCGTCTTGCTCCGCTCGAACTCGGGCCGAAGGAGGGGCTTGCGCTGCTGAACGGCACGCAGGTCTCGACCGCGCTCGCGCTCGACGCCCTGTTCGCGATCGAGGACGCCTTCGCCGCCGCCCTCGTCACCGGCGCGCTCAGTGTGGACGGCGCCCGCGGCTCGGACACCCCGTTCGATCCACGCGTCCAGGCCGTGCGTGGCCATGCGGGGCAGGCCGAGGTCGCCGGGGCGCTGCGCGCCCTGCTGGCCGCCAGCGCGATCCGCGAGAGCCACCGCGTCGGCGATCCGCGCGTGCAGGACCCGTATTCGCTGCGCTGCCAGCCGCAGGTGATGGGCGCGGTCCTCGATCTGATCCGCACCGCCGCGGCGACGCTCGCGACCGAGGCGAACGCAGTCAGCGACAACCCGCTCGTGTTCGCCGAGACCGGTGAGATTCTCTCGGGCGGCAACTTCCATGCCGAGCCCGTGGCCTTCGCCGCCGACATGCTCGCCCTCGCGGTGGCCGAGATCGGCAATCTTGCCGAACGCCGCATCGCCCTGCTGACCGATCCGGCGATGACCGGCCTGCCCGCCTTCCTCGCCCCCGATCCGGGTCTGCATTCGGGCTTCATGCTGGCGCAGGTGACCGCGGCCGCGCTCGCCGCCGAGACCAAGGCGCTCGCCGCGCCGCGCAGCATCGACACGATCCCGACGAGTGCGAACCAGGAGGATCATGTCAGCATGGCGACCGGGGCCGCGCTCCGGCTCGGCGCGATGGCCGGCAACCTCGCCACGATCATCGGCATCGAGGCGCTGCTCGCCGCCCAGGCGGTCGAGTTTCACCGCCCGCTGCGCTCCTCCGCGACGCTGGAGCAGGCGATCGCATGCGTGCGTGCGACGGTGCCGCGCTGGACCGAGGACCGCGCCATGGCCCCCGACATCGCCGCCGCACGCGCGCTGGTCGAGGATGGCACGCTCGCGTCTCTCGTCCCCCTCACCCTGCCCTCGTCCTCCGGCTGAGGGCGCCGGCGAAAAGGGCTGGCCCAAGGCCGGCGCCGGTCTATCATCGGCCGCCGATCGGGCGGAGGCGCCGGGACGGCGCGACGACACGGGGGACGAGGATGAAGCGACGCAACGTGATGACGGGGGCTGCGCTGGGCGCGGCCGCGCTTGCCACGCCCGCCCTGGCGCAGGGGCGGATGGAGTGGCGCATGGTCACCTCCTGGCCGATGAACCTGCCAGGGCCCGGCACGGCCGCAACCAAGCTCGCCGAGCGGATCAGCGCGCTCTCGGGCGGGCGGCTCACCATCCGGCTGTTCGCGGCCGGCCAGATCGTGCCCGCCCTCGGCGTGTTCGACGCGGTCAGCCAAGGCACGGCCGAGCTCTACCACTCGGTGCCGGCCTATTGGCTCTCCAAGCTGCGCGGGATCGGCTTCTTCGGGAGTTTCCCGTTCGGGCTCACCGCTCAGGAGCAGTCCGCCTGGATCAACCACGCGGGAGGCCAGGCGCTCTATGACGAGGCCTATGCACGGTTCGGTCTGAAGCCGTTCCTGTGCGGCAATTCCGGGCCGCAATGGATGGGCTGGTTCCGCCGCGAGATCCGCAGTGTGGACGACTTCCGCGGCCTGCGCTTCCGTACCGCCGGACTTGGCGGGGAGATGTACCGCCGCGCCGGCGCGACCGTCGTGACGTTGCCCGGCGGTGAGATCTTCCAGGCCCTGCAATCCGGCACGATCGACGCAGCCGAGTTCATCGGCCCGTGGTCGGACGCGCCGCTCGGCTTCCACCAGGTTGCGAAGAACTACTACTGGCCCGGCGTGCAGGAACCCTCCTCCGCCGAGGAGTGCGGCGTGAACAAGGCGGCCTATGACCGCCTGCCGGACGATCTCAAGCTCGCGATCAGGGTCGCCTGTCAGAGCCTGCACGACGAGGTGGTCACGGAGTACGATTACCGCCACGCGGTGACGCTGCGTCAGCTCGTCGCGCAGCACGGCGTGGTCGTGCGCGAGGCGCCACGCGATCTGCTGATCGCGCTCGGCAACGCTGCCGGCGAGGTGCTGAAGGAGCTGCGCGAGGATCAGGACGCGCTCACCAGGAAGATCGCCGAGGCCTACATCGCCTTCCGCAACCTCTCGGCCGAGTACATGACCTACAGCTATGCCGGGCAGTTCAATAGCCGCGCCCTGCCGATCCGCTGGAGCTGACGCGTGCCGGGCCAGGGGCGATCCCCGGCCCGTCCGCCGGACACGAGGACACGCCATGAACCGACGCACCGCCTTCCGCGCCGGAGCAGCCGCCGCGGCCGCCTCGCTCGCGGCGCCCGCACTCGCGCAGTCGCGCATCGAGTGGCGCATGGTCACCGCCTGGCCGCGCAACCTGCCGGGGCCGGGCACGCAGGCGCAGCGCGTCGCCGACCGCATCACGCAGTTGACGGGCGGGCGCATCACCGTGCGCCTGTTCGCCGCCGGCGAGATCGTGCCCCCCTTCGGCGTGTTCGACGCGGTGAGCCAGGGCACGGTCGATCTCTACCACGCGACACCGCATTTCTGGTTCAGCCGCTCGCGCGCGGCCGCGATCATCGGCAGCTTCCCGTTCGGGCTGACCAACAACGAGCTGATCGCCTGGCTGCGTTATGCCGGCGCGCAGGAGCGCTACGACGAGCTTTATGCGCGGTTCAACATGAAGCCCTTCATCTGCGGCAATTCGGGACCGCAATGGACCGGGTTCTTCCGCCGCGAGCTCACGAGCGCCGACGACTTCCGCGGCCTGCGCTTCCGCGCCGGCGGGCTGATCGGCGCGGTCTATCAGCGCCTCGGCGCGGCCGTGCAGCAGATGCCGGTGGGCGAGGTGTTCCAGGCGCTCCAGGCCGGCACGATCGACGCCGCCGAATTCGCCGGCCCGTGGTCGGACGGGCCGCTCGGCTTCGGCCAGGTCGCGCGGTTCTATTACCAGCCCTGCGGCCAGGAGCCCTCGGCCAGCCTGGAGACGGTGATCCACAAGCCGCGTTTCGATGCGCTGCCGGATGACCTCAAGCTCGCCGTGCGTTTCGCTTGCGAAAGCATGAACGAGGAGGCGATCGCCGAGTGGGATCACCGCAACCCGCTCGCGCTGCGCGAGATGGTCGAGCGCCAGGGCGTGCAGGTGCGTGCCGTGCCCGAACCGATCGTCAAGGCGATGGCCGACGCGGCCTGGGCGGTGATGCGGGAACTCCGCGAGGACCAGGATGCGCTGAACCGCGCCATCATCCAGTCCTACATCGAGTACCGCAACCGCGCGGTCGAGTTCGCGGGTCAGGCCTACACGCCGACCAACGCCGGCCGCGCGCTTCTGCCGTGGGCCTGATCGCCGCGATCGCGCGCGCGCTCGACCGCGTCACCGACACGGTCGGGCGCGTGGTGATGTGGCTCGCCGTGCTGCTGGTGCTGACGCAGCTTGCCGTGGTGCTGCTGCGCTATGCCTTCTCGACCAGCTTCATCCAGCTCCAGGAGAGCGTGATCTACACCCACGCCACCCTGTTCATGCTGGGCATGGCCTTCACCATGCTGCACGAGGGCCATGTGCGCGTGGACATCCTCTATGCCGACATGACGCCGCGGCGGCGCGCCTGGATCGATCTGATTGGCGTGCTGGTCGCGGTGATCCCGTTCGCGGTGCTGGTGCTCTGGACCTGCTGGCCCTTCGTCGCCGCCTCCTGGCGCATCCGCGAGGGCGCGATCGCCTATGGCGGACTGCCGTTCCAGTACCTGCTGAAGTCGCTCATCCCCGCCATGGCCGTGCTGCTGCTGATCGCCGCGGTGGCGCATCTCGGCCGCGCGGTGCTGACGATCGCCGGCCATCGGCCCGATCATCGCGAAGGCGCGCGCATCGCGGACGCGACCTGAACATGGGCAGCATGCTCGGCGGCATGCTCGACATTCTGATGTTCGCCACGCTCTGCGCGGCGATCCTCACCGGCTTCCCGGTTGTGTTCATCCTCACCGGGACGGCGCTGCTCTACGGCCTGCTCGGCTGGGCCTTTGGCGTGTTCTCGCCGGCGCTGCTCGGTGCGCTGCCGCCGCGGATCTTCGGCACCATGACCTCCGAGGTGCTGGTCGCGATCCCGCTGTTCGTCTTCATGGGCATCATGCTCGAGCGGTCGAAGATCGCCGAGGAGCTGCTCGAGACCATGGGGCGGCTGTTCGGCGCGGTGCGCGGCGGGCTTGCCGTCAGTGTCTCGGTGGTGGGCGCGCTGCTCGCCGCCTCCACCGGCATCGTCGGCGCGACGGTGGTGACGATGGGGCTGATGGCGCTGCCGGCGATGCTGCGCAACCGCTACGACGCGGGTTTCGCATGCGGCACGATCTGCGCCGCTGGCACGCTCGGCCAGATCATCCCGCCCTCGACCGTCATGGTGATCCTCGGCGAGATCATCTCGGCGGCCTACCAGCAGGCACAGCTTGCGCAGGGCAAGTTCTCGATCATGACGGTCAGCGTCGGCCAGCTTTTCGCCGGCTCGCTGCTGCCGGGGCTGATGCTGGTCGCGCTCTACATCGTCTACCAGCTGATAGTCGCCTGGCTCCGCCCGGAGATCGCGCCGGCGCTGCCGCCGGATGCGCGAGGCCGCGTGACGCGCGGCGAGATCCTGGGCGCGCTCGTCCCGCCGATCGTGCTGATCGTCTCGGTGCTCGGCTCGATCCTCGGCGGCATCGCGACCCCGACCGAGGCCGCCTCGGTCGGCGCGGCCGGCGCGACGTTGCTCGCCGCACGCCGGCTCTCGCCCGCCTGGTGGCCCTCGATCCTCGCCTTCGCCTCGGTGGTCGGGCTCGTCACGCTCGCCTCGCTGTTCGACCTTCGGCTCGGGCGCGCCGCCGCGCCGCTCGCCGAGCGCGTCGCGATCGGCGGTGCCGCGCTCTGCACCGCCGGGCTCGCGGTCGCGCTCGCCCACGCGCTCTGGCTCACGTTTGGCTCGGGCGTGCTGGCCGGGGTAGCGCGCTCGACCATGACCATCACGTCGATGATCTTCGCGATGCTGATCGGTGCCACGCTGTTCGCGCTGGTGTTCCGCGGCCTCGGCGGCGACGACATGGTGCACGCCGCGCTGACCGGCCTGCCGGGCGGCACGGGCGGCGCGCTCGCCGCCGTGATGGCGGTGATCTTCGGCCTCGGCTTCTTCCTCGACTTCGTCGAGATCGCGATCATCGTGATCCCGATCGTCGGGCCCATCATCCTGCAGATGGATGTCGATCCGATCTGGTTCGGGGTCTTGATAGCGGTGAACCTGCAGACCTCGTTCCTGACCCCGCCTTTCGGCTTCTCGCTGTTCTATCTCCGTGGCGTCGCTTCGCGCGAGGTGCGCACCGCCCACATCTATCGCGGCGTCGCCCCCTTTGTCGGACTTCAGCTGCTCGGCCTGGGCCTGACCGCGCTCCACCCGCCGCTCGCGACCTGGCTGCCGCGCGTCCTGTTCGGACGCTGAGCGTCGCGGCGCTTGCCGCGTTTCGCCCCGCACGTCTAGCCTCGGCACAATGGATGGGACCGGACGCGACAGCGACGCCGCGGAGGTGATCGACCTTGCGGTCGATCCCCGCCAGGCGCGGCTCGCCGGGCGGCGGCGCTTTCGTCGGGTGATCGCGCCGTTCCTGGCGGCTGCCCTGCTGATCGGGGCGACGCTCGGCGCGATCGCGGTGGTCCATGTGATCAGCCGCGATGATGCGCTGCGTCTCGCTGACGGCGTGCTCGACGCGCTCGAGAAGCGGATCGCGACCGAGGCCCAGGGCTGGCTCGGCCCGGCGGGGCGGGTGGCGATGCTGCTGCGCGAGATTCAGCAGAGCGGCATCTTCCGCGAGGACGTGCTGCTGGTCGAACCGATCGGCGCGGCCCTGCTGCGCAGCGTGCCGCAGGTCGCCAGCGTCTATGTCGGCAGCATGCGCGGCGACTTCATCATGCTGCGTCGGAACGAGCAGGGCGGCATCGACTCCCGCGTGATCATGACCCGACCGGAGCGGAGCGTGGTCTTCACGACACGCGATGCCGCGGGGCGCGTGCTCAGCTCGGTCGCCGACCCGACGGACAGCTTCGATCCGCGCACCCGGTCGTGGTTCCAGGGCGCGCTCGAGGCGGACGGCGTGCACTGGACCAACATCTACGTCTTCTTCTCCGACCGTGTGCCGGGACTCACCGCCTCGCTCGCCTTCCGCGACCGGCGTGGCACCGTACGCGGCGTGTTCGGCGTCGATGTCCGCCTGGACACGCTGAGCGCGCTCCTGGCGCGCCTCGATATCGGCGTGGGCGGCCGCGCCATGATCATCGACGGTGCGGGCCAGCTCGTCGCCTTCCCGGAGGTCGAGCGCACCGTGCGCGAGGGCGACGGCACGCTCGCCCCGGTCCGGCTCGACGAGCTCGGCGATCCAGTGCTGACGCGGGCCTTCGACGTGTTCCGCATCGAGGGGCCTGGGCGCGGTCGGATCCAGGTCGGGGGGCGTTCGTGGCTGACCATCGCCGCCGCCCTGCCGGGCGTCACCGGCCGTGACTGGTCGGTGCTGATCGTCGTTCCGGAAGATGCCTATGTCGGCTTCGTCGGCCGCAACACCCGGATCGCGCTCGCCGCCGCCGCGGTGATCGCGCTGCTGGCGCTCCTGCTCGCCGGTCTGCTGGTGCGCCAAGGGCTGCGCGCCGACCGCACCGCGCGCCGGCTCCAGGTGCAAGGACGGGCGCTCGCCGCCCAGTCCGCCGCCTTCGCCGCGCTCGCCGACGCTGGCCAGACGGAGGGGGCGGGCGCCCGGCCGCTGCTCGAGACCGTCGCGCGCACGCTCGGCGCGCGCCGCGTCAGCCTCTGGCGCCTGGGCATGGCCGGGCAGTCCCTGCGCTGCGAGGAGAGCTTCGATGCACTGGCCCGGCCGGCCGTCACCGGCACGCGGCTCGACGGCGCGGCGATGCCAGAGGCCCTTGCGGCGCTGCGCGCGGGCCCGCTCGACCTCCCGGATGCGGCAGCGGACCCGCGCTTCGCCGCACTCGCCAGGGGTTATCTGGAAGCGGCCGGAACGCGCGCGCTGCTCTCGGCGCCGATCCGGCGCGGCGAGGAGACGGTGGGTCTGCTCTGGGTCGAGGACCGGACCGCCGATGTCGAGGGCGCCGAGGGCTTCGCCCGCGCCGCCGGCAGTCTGCTCGCTGCGCGCCTCGCGCCGCGCGCCGCCCCGGCGCGCCAGCTGGCCGAGCCGGTCCGCCTCGCAGTCGGCGCCGAGGTCGCACCGACGGCGGCACGCCGGCTGCCCGGCGATGGGCTGCTCGGCGCGCAACGCACACGCGTGTTCCTGAACCGTCTGGCGGAACGCCGCCTCGGCGAGCGCGGACTTGCCGCCGAACTGTTCCGGGACATCACCGTTCTCGTGGTGCGTTTCGCCGACCCGGTGGCGCTCGCCGAGGCGGCGCCCGGCGAGGCGAGAGCGCCGCTCGCCGATCAGGCCATGCGGCTGCTCGAGCAGGTGGCGGCGGCGCATGGCATCGCCTATCTGCGCGTGTTCGGCGAGGCTGCACTCGCCGCGGACGGCTTCGAGGGTGGCGGCCAACGCGCCGGCGCGATGGCTGCGGCCGCGCTCGAACTCCAGGATCGCCTCGCCGGCCTGTTCCACGCGGCCGATCAGCGCCCGGCGTTCCACATCGGCCTCGATACAGGGACGGCCATCGGCAGCGCCGTGGGCGATGCGACGCCCACCTACAATATCTGGGGCGAGGCGGTGCGGGGCGCGACCGCGATGGCGGAGGCCGTCCCCGAGGCCGGCATCCACGTCACCGAAACGACACGTGCACTGCTCGGCGAGGCGTTCCTGCTGCGCCCGCGCGGGCGGTTCTGGCTCGACGGCGCGGGCGAAATGACGACCTACCTGCTGACTGGACAGGCGTGACAGCGCGCGCGGCCAGGCTCGGCAGGCCCATGCCGGCGCGGCGCGTCCTCGCGGCGACGGGCGAGGCCGTGATCGGCGCGCTGCGGTGGCCGTGCTTCGTCGCCGCGCTGAGCTTCGCGGTGGGCCGGGCGGCGCTGGCGCCCGCCACATGGCGTCGGCCCGTGCGGCAGGAGTTCGTCCGCATGATGCGGATCGCCGGAACCCGCGCCGTCGCGGGCACGCTCGCCGCTGCGGTGCTGGTCGGCATCGCGATGGTCTTCCAGGCGCTCTATTGGCTCGGTGCCGCCGGCCAGGACCAGCTGGTCGGCACGGTGCTGACCGGTGTGCTGGTGCGCGAGGTCGCCCCGGTGGTGGTCGGGCTGATGCTTGCCGGCCGCGCAGGTACGCTCACCCTGGTCGAACTCGGAACGGTGCGCGGCAGCGAGCGTTACGCGGTGCTGCGCGCCTCGGGGATCGATCCGTTCCTGCTGCTGGTGGTGCCGCGCGTGCTGGCCTTCGCGCTCGCGGGCGTCACGCTGACGATCCTGTTCGTCGCCGGCGCGCTGGTGAGCGGCTGGACCGCGAGCTACGCCTGGGGCTCGCGCAATGTCGGCCTGCTCGGCTTCCTCGATGACGTGTTGCGCGCCATGGGGCCAAACGACTTCGCGCTGCTGCCACTGAAGGGCGTGCTGATCGGCGGCGTGGTGGCGGCGATCTGCTGCGCCGCGGCACTCGGCGCGCCCTGGCTCGCCGCGACGCCGATCCGGCTGATCCCGCGCGGCTTCGCCTACGCGATCCTCGGCACGTTCCTCGTCTCCGGCCTCGTTTCGGCGGTGCTCTGACGCGCCATGGCGGACGTTCTTCCCATCCTCGCGCTGACCGAGGCACGCCTGCCGATCGATCCGGACGGCGGCGCCACCCTGCCGATCACGCTCACCCTGATGCCGGGCGAGCTGGTGCTGATCGAGCTCTCGGTTCGCGAGCGGGTCACCGCCATCGCCGATGTCGCCTGCGGCTGTCTCGGGCCGCGCGAAGGGCGCGTCGCTTTCCTCGGCCGCGACTGGCGCGACCAGCCGCCCGAGACGGCCGATGCCCTGCGCGGCCGGATCGGCCGGCTGTTCGGTGCCGAGCCCTGGCTTCCGTGGATGACGGTGGCGGACAATGTGCTGCTCGCGCCGCTCTATCACACGCGCCTGCCGCGCCCCGCCCTGCTCGCCGACGCGGCGCGGCTCGCGCGCCGATTCGGCCTGCCGGGGTTGCCGGTCGGCTTTCCCGAGACCCTTGCGCCGGGCGATCTCAGCCGTGCCGCCCTGGTGCGCGCGTTTCTCGGCCGGCCGCGGCTCGTTGTGCTGGAGGATCCGACCGGCGCGGCCGGGACCGCGATTCTCCCCGCCCTGCTCGCCGAGGCACGCGCGGCACGTGATGACGGCGGCGCCGTGCTCTGGCTCACGCACCGGCCCGGCGTGGCGGCCGATCGCAGCCTGCCGGCAACGCAGCGCTGGAGCCTGCTCGGCCAGCGCCTGGTGCCGCTGACGGCGCGCGCGGCATGAGGGGCCCCGCCCGGTTCCCCCATGTGAACGAGGCGGTCGGGGCGCTCGTGCTGGCGGCACTCGTCGTGTTCGTCGTCGCGGTGCTGCAGGCGGGCGTGCTCGGCCCGCTCCTGCGCCCCGCGCTGACGTTGCGCGTGATCCTGCCGCCCGAGGGCACGGCCGGGCTCTCGGCCGGCGCCTCGGTCGAGGTGCTGGGCACGCGCGCGGGGCAGGTGCGGCGCATCGTCATCGATCCGCGCCAGCAGCTCTATGCGGATGTGCGGCTCGACCAGGGCATGGAGGTGTTCGTCCGCCGCGACAGCCGCGTCTTCATCCGCCGCCAGTTCGGCGTTGCCGGTGCCGCGTTCCTGGAGATCAGCCGCGGCGTCGGCGAGCCGCTCGACTGGGACTACGCGGTGCTTGAGGTGACCCGCGAGCAGGCGCCGACCGAGACGCTCGGCGAGCTCATCGAGGACCTCCGCAACCGGCTCCTGCCCGTGTTCGACGATGTCGGCCGGATCACCCGTTCCGCCGCCGAGATCACCGAACTGATCGCGCGCGGCCAGGGCACGGTGGGCCGCCTGCTCGCCGATGACACGCTGGTGCGCGAGCTGGAAACCGCCGCCGCCCAGCTCGATCGCACGCTCGCGGAGGCCACGCTCGTGGTGGCCGATGTGCGCGACGCCATGCGCTCCGCCGGGCTCGCGGCCGAGGGTCTGCCGCGGCTGCTCGCGACCGCCGAGCGCGCGCTCGCCAATGTGGAGGCCGCCACGCGCGAGGTCGCGCGCGCCAGCCCCGAGGCGCCGCGGATCGCGCGCGATGCGGCCGCCGCGGTGGCGACGCTGCCCGGCCTGCTGACCCAGGTGCAGCAGGCGACCGCCGAGCTCGACCGGCTCCTCGTCGCGTTGCGCACGCACCCGCTGATCGGCGGCGGCCGGGCGCCGGAGGACCAGCCGCGCGTGCCGGCCCGCGAGGTGCGCCCGTGAGGCGGATCGCGCCGATCGCCCTGCTGTGCGCGGCCTGCGGCGGCACGCCGCCCCCCGAGCCGCCCGACCCGACGCTGGCGCGCCAGACCCGTACCGCGATGCTCGCCTGGCAGCAGGACCGTCCGGCGCAGGCAGCCGAGCTGTTCCGCGAGGCGCTCCGGCGCGCCTATGCGCGCGACGACCTGGAGGCGATCGCCGATCTTGCCGCGAGCCTCGCCGCGGCGGAGTTGCGGCTGGGCAATGCCGAGGCGGCGCGCGACACGGCCGCGGCCGCGCGCGCCGAGGTGAACCGTCGTGGCGGAACGATGCCGGCGGAACTGCCGCTCGCGGAGGCGGCCGCCCGCTGGCGGCTCGGTGACGCTGCCGGCGCGCGTGCGCTCACCGCCGCGATCACCGCGGGCGAAGCGGCGGCACGCGCGCGTTTCATCGAGGGCCTGATCGCGGCCGATGCGGGCGACGGCGTGGCGCTCGCTGCCGCGCGTTCGGCGCTGCCGTCGACCGAGGTGCCGGATCTTCTGGCCGATCGTCTTGAGCTGGACGGCCGCGCGGCCCTGCTCGCCGGCGCCGCAGCCGCTGCCCGTAGCGCCCTCCTGCGCGCCGCCGGGCACCGTCAGGAGGCGCGCGATTATCCGGGGATGGCGCGCGCCCTCGCGCTGGCGGGCGGTGCCGCCGCGCGGGAGGGGCGCATCGCCGAGGCGGCGGACCTCGCGCTCAGGGCCGGACGAAGCGCCGCGGTCAACGGTGATGCGCGGGCAGCACGGGAGTGGCTCGATCAGGCGGTGCGGCTCGCGCGCCAGGCGGGCAGCGCGGATGTGCTCGCGGCTGCCGAGGCCGAGCAGCGGCGCCTCGCCGCACGCTGATCAGGCGGCGACGATCTTGCCCGGATTCATGATGCCGAGCGGATCGAACGCCTGCTTGAGCGCGCGCATCACCGACAGCGCCTCGCCGTGCTCGGCGAGCAGGAACGGCATCTTGCCATAGCCGACGCCGTGCTCGCCGGAGCAGGTGCCGTCCATCGCCAGTGCGCGCATCACCAGGCGGTCGTTCGCGGCCGAAGCGCGCGCGAGTTCCTCCGCGTCATCCGGATCGACCACGAAGACGAGATGGAAATTGCCGTCGCCCACATGCCCGACCAGCGGGGCGAGCAGCCGGTTCTCGGCGAGGTCGCGCTTGGTTTCGAGAATGCAGTCGGCCAGCCGCGAGATCGGCACGCACACATCGGTCGGCCAGCCCTTGGCGCCCGGACGCAGCGCCAGCGCCGCATAATAGGCCTCGTGGCGCGCCTGCCAGAGCCGGTTGCGCGCCTCGGCCTCGTGGGCGAAGGCGAACGCGCCGCCGCCGTGATGCGCGGCGATCGCCTGCACCGTCTCGATCTGCTCGGCAACCCCCGCCTCGGTGCCGTGGAACTCGAGGAACAGCGTCGGTGTCTCGGGATAGGAAAGCTTCGAGAAGCGGTTGCACGCCGCCATTTGCACCTCGTCGAGCAGCTCGATCCGCGCGAGCGGCACCTGCATCTGCATCGTCTCGATCACGGTGCGCACGGCAGCACCCATCTCGGGGAACGAGCAGACCGCGGCGGCCATCCGCTCGGGCACACCGAACAGCCTGAGCGTGATGCCGACGATCACGCCGAGCGTGCCCTCGCTGCCGACGAACAGGCGCGTCAGGTCATAGCCGGCGGCGGATTTGCGTGCCCGGCCACCCGTGCGCACCAGCCGGCCGTCGGCCAGCACCACCGACAGCCCGAGCACGACCTCGCGCATCGTGCCGTAGCGCACCGCATTGGTGCCTGAGGCGCGCGTCGCCGTCATGCCGCCGATCGAGGCATCGGCGCCGGGATCGATCGGGAAGAACAGGCCGGTGTCGCGCAGATGCGTGTTCAGCTGCTTGCGCGTCACGCCCGGCTCGACCGTGCAGTCGAGGTCCTCGGGGCTCACGCGCAACACGCGGTTCATGCGCGACACATCGAGCGACACCCCGCCCTGCAAGGCTGCGACATGGCCCTCCAGGCTCGTTCCGGTACCGAACGGAATGACCGGCACGCGATGCGCCGCACAGAGCCGGACGACCTCCTGCACCTCCTCGACCGTCTCGGCGAACACGACCGCGTCGGGCGGCGCGGGGGCGTGCCAGGACTCGTCGCGGCCATGCTGCTCGCGCACCGCGGCGGCGGTCGAGCAGCGATCGCCGAAGCGCGCACGCAAGGCCGCGATCACGGGGTCGCGGCGCGCCGGTTCGAGGGGAAGGACGGCGGACGGCTGGGCCATGTTGCTCGGCTGCGGTGAAGGGGCGGCGGAGGATAGGCGCGACGGCCGGATCGCGCCATCCTCCGGAAGTCGCCCACAGCGCGAGAGCCCCGATGCGCCTGCTCGTCGTCAACAGCAATACCACCGCCGCCGTGACCGAGCGCATCGCCGGTGAGGCCCGGCGTGCGGCCACCCCGGGCACGGACGTCATCGCCGTGACCGCCCCCTTCGGTCTGCCGCTCATCGTCACCGCCTCGGACTGGCAGGTCGCGGGCACGGCGACGCTCGCCGCCCTCGGCGCCGCGCGCGGGACCTACGACGCGGCGATCATCGCCTGCTTCGGCGATCCGGGTCTTGAAGCCGCCAAGGAGCGCGCGGGCGTGCCCGTGCTCGGCATCAGCGAGGCGGCGTTCCACGCGGCGGCGATGCTGGGGCGGCGCTTCGGCGTGGTCACTTTCACGCGCGCGCTGGAGCCCATGTTCGTGGACTGCCTCGCACGGCATGGGCTTGCGTCACGCTGCGCCGGCTTCCGCTCGGGTCCTGGCTTCAACGGCGATCCCGGCACGGTCGCCGAGGATCGCGCGGCGATGGTGCTGGACCTGATCGACGAGGCCGTGCGGCTGGATGGTGCGGACGTGGTGATTGTCGCCGGCGGCCCGCTCGCTGGGCTTGCGCGCAGACTCGCGCCGCAGGTGCCGGTTCCACTGATCGATGGCGTGGCCGCGGCTGTCGCGCTGGCCGAGGCGCTGGTCCGGATCGCCCCGACGGCGCCGCGGCGCGAGGCGCGCCCCTCCACGGGGCTCGACCCGGGGCTCGCCGCGTTGTTCCAGTGACAGCGATCGCCGGTTCAGGCGACCATGCGGTCCCAGAACGCCTCGGCATACTGCCGGAACCACACGGAATAGCGTTCCGGGCGTGCCGCCATGTCGCGGCGCAGCGCTGCCGCATCCATCCAGGCGCAGTCCTCGACCTCTTCGGGGTCCGGTGTGCACGATCCAGTCCAGACGCCGCCGAACACGTGAACATACTCGTGCTCGACCAGGTCGCGCCCGACCGGGGCGCGATAGATCGTCTCGAAAAGCTTCGCGAGCACCGGCACGCGGATGCCCATCTCCTCGCGCAGCCGCCGCACTGCGGCCTCGGCGACAGCCTCGCCGGGGCGCGGATGACTGCAGCAGGTGTTGGTCCACACGCCTCCCGAGTGATACTTGCCGACGGCACGGCGCTGCATCAGCAGCTTTCCGTCCGGCGAGCGCAGGACCACCGAGAGGGCCCGATGCAGCCGCCCTTCGCGATGCGCGGCGAGCTTCTCCATCACGCCGAGCGGGCGATCCTGCTCGTCCACGAGCACGACCTGCTCGATGCCGGAGCGTGGCCGCTCGGCGACGACATCGAGCGGGATCGACAGCGCGCTCACACGAAAATGTCCGCCGGCGCGTCACGCCTCAGCCCCGCACCCAGAGTGCGGCCGAGGCGCTGCGCATCCTTGGGCGACCCCTCGATGCTGCGCTTGAGCAGGAACGAGCCGTCGGCGCGCGCGACCAGGCCGGTCAGACGCAGCGTGCGGTCCTCGGTCAGGCGGGCATAGCCGCCGATCGGCGTGCGGCAGGAGCCATCGAGCGTCGCGAGCAGCGCCCGCTCGGCGGTCGCGACCGCGCGGGCCTCCCAGTCCTCGATCGCGGACAGAAGCTCGCGCAGCTCCTCGTCGTTCTCGCGCACAGTGACGCCGACGATGCCTTGCCCTGCCGCCGGCACCATGACCTCAGGATCGAGCACGATTCCGGCCTCGTGTTCGAGGGCCAGCCGCTTGAGCCCGGCGACGGCGAGCATCGAGGCGGCGAACTCACCCCCGTGCACCTTGGCGAGCCGCGTCTGCACGTTGCCCCGGATCATCGCCACCGACAGATCCGGGCGCGCGTGCAAAAGCTGCGACTGGCGACGGACCGAGGACGAGCCGACAACCGCGCCGTGCGGCAGCGCGCCCCAGGGATCGGCAGGATCGATCGTGCCGCAGGCGCGGCCCAGCACCACCGCGTCGCGCGGGTCCTCGCGCTTGAGCGTGCAGGCGAGCACGATCCCAGGCGGCAGCTCGGTCTCGAGATCCTTCAGGCTGTGCACGGCGAAATCGACCCGCCCGTCCAGCAGAGCCTCGTGGATCTCCTTGGCGAACAGGCCCTTGCCGCCGACCTCGGCGAGCCGCTTGTCCTGGATGCGGTCGCCGGTGGTGGCGATCACGTGTTCCTGGAACGCATCGATCTGGCGCAGCAGCGGGCAGAACCGCGTGACGAGGCCGAGGAAATCGCGCGTCTGCCAGAGTGCCAGCGGGCTGCCGCGTGTGCCGACGCGCAGCGGAAGCGCCGGGCCGTGCGGGCGCACCATCGCCCCGTCGGGGATCGCAGGGCGCAGCCGCGCGCCGACCTGTGCCGCCGACACGGGCCCGAGGGCCGGGTGATCGAGGTCGAGTGGCGGCATCATCACGCTCCGGCGGCAATCATCACGAGGCGGCCCCGCGCCCCCAGGCGGGCACGAGACCGGTCAGATGGGCGAGGTTCTTGAAGAAGATGCGCACATGGGCGAGTGGGCGGGCCTTCACCAGCTCCTTGTTCATGTACGCATCCCAGGTGAGGTACTGGACGTCCGGGTCGCGGCAGATCGAGACGAAGCGTTCCCTCCGCGCATCGTTGCCGTACCAGTAGGACTGCATGATGCCGAGCATCCAGAACACCGGTCCGTGCAAGCGCATGAAGCGCCGGCGTGCAGTCGCGAGCGCGCCCGCCTTGCCGGTGGCCAGGAACTCGTCCACCGCATCGGCCGCGAACCGGCCGCCGAGCATGGCGTAGTAGATGCCCTCGCCCGAGGCAGGGGCGACGATGCCGGCGGCATCGCCGGCGAGCAGCACGTTCCGCCCGTCGTCCCAGCGCTTCAGCGGCTTGAGCGGGATCGGCGCGCCCTCGCGGCGGATCGTCTCGACGCCGTCGAGCCCGGCGACCGCGCGCAGTTCCTTCACGGCCCCCTTGAGGCTGAAGCCCTTGTGCGCCGAGCCGGTGCCCACGCTCGCCGTATCGCCGTGCGGGAAGATCCAGGCGTAGAAGTCGGGCGAGAGCGTGCCGCGGTAGTACACGTCGCAGCGTTCGCCGTCGTACTGCGCCGGTGCTGCAACCTTGGGTGCGCGGACGATCTCGTGATAGGCGAACACGAACGGGGTTTCGTCCGCACCGGGAACGCATTGCCGCCCGACCGCCGAGAGTGCGCCGTCCGCGCCGATCACCGCGCGCGCACGCACGGCCGCGAACGGCGCGTCAGGCGCTGCGCCCTTCGGACGGTAGCGCACGATGGTTGCCTCGCCCTCGCGCTCGATCCGCTCGAAGCTGCCGGCGCGCCGCTCGGCGCCGAGCAGGGCCGCACGGTTGCGCAGCCACTCGTCGAAATGCTCGCGATCGACCATGCCGACAAAGCCGCCATCGGTCACCGGCATCGCCGCCTCGCGCGCCGAGGGCGAGACGATCCGCGCCGAGGTCACGCGCGCGACGAGCAGGCTCTCGGGCACCGCGAAGTCGGCGATCAGCTTGGGCGGGATCGCGCCGCCGCAGGGCTTGATGCGTCCGGCCTTGTCCAGCAGCAGCACGTGGTGTCCGGCGCGTGCGAGATCGGCCGCGGCGGTCGCACCCGCCGGCCCGCCGCCGACCACGACGACATCGAAGCCCTCGGTGCTCATCGCTCGACGGCTCCGCTGATCGCCGGGATCGGCATGGCTGCGGCGCGCTGGCGCGCGATCCCGAGCGCGAGCCAAGCCGAGATCAGGAACAGGATCGCGTCGCCGATGAACACGGCCGCGTAGCCGCTGACCGTCGAGTCGAGTGCCAGCCGCGCGACGTCGAGAGCCGCCGCCCCGAGCAGCCCGCCGAGCCCGAAGGCGATCGCCTGCGCCGCGCCCCAGAGCCCCATGCGCACGCCCTCGCGCGACTCACGGCCGCGGCTGACGAGCTGCATCATCGTGGCGATCGCGCCGGCAGCGAACACGCCGTTGGCAAGCCCGAGCGCGAAATACGACGTCGCAAGCGGCCAAGCCTCGCCGATGAAGCCGGCCGCAGCGAGGCCGAACATGGCGGTCGCCGCCGAGAGGCAGCCGCCGATCGCGAAGATCTTCAGCGCCGCGACACGATGTCCGCCGAACGCGGTGCCCGCGATCGCAACGATGATCATGCCGAGCAGCACGCCGCCGTGCTGCAGCGAGGCGAGGCGCGTGGACTCGCCGAGCGTCCGGCCGAACACCGCACCCGCGAAGGGCTCCAGGATCAGGTCCTGGGCGGAATAGGCCAGCATCGAGACGAACACGAACACCGTGAAGCGGCGCGCCTCGGGCTCGGCCCAGACCTGCGCCAGGGCCTCGCGGAACGGGACCTTGGCCGGCTTCCGCTCGATCGCCTGCGGCGCAACCGAACGCTCCACGCCCCAGACCGCGATCACGGCGAGCACGAAGGCAGCGGCCGAGACGCCGGCGCAAACCGCGACCAGACGCTCCGGCGAGTAGGGATCGAGCAGCCGGCTCGCGACCGCGGTCGTCACGACGAAGCCCGCGATCATCATGATCCAGACGATCGAAGCCGCCGCTGGCCGCCGTTCCGGCGCGGTGCGGCTCGCGAGCAGGACCAGCAAGACGGTGCCGGCCGCGCCGACACCCAGCCCCACCAGCAGGAACGCCACCACCGCGAGCGCGATCCCCGCGGTCACATCGGTTGCCATCCACGCTGTCGCGACCGCGGCGAGCGTGCCGCCGATCGCGAGCACCGCCATGCCGCCGATGATCCAGGGGGTGCGCCGCCCGCCCATGTCGGAGCCGTAGCCCATGCGCGGGCGCATCATCTGCACCGCGTAGTGCATCGCCACCAGCAGACCCGGCAGCGTGGCCGGCAGCGCGAGCTCGACGATCATCACCCGGTTCAGCGCCGAGGTGGTCAGCACGACGATCGCGCCGAGCGCGGTCTGAACGAGGCCAAGCCGGACGATCCCGGCCCAGGAGAGCGTGCGCCCGGTCACGACGCGGCCCCCGCGACCAGCGGCGCGACCGCGAAGGCGGAGGCCAACATGCCGAGCACATAGAGACTCGTGCCGGTCGCGTTATACCAGGGCGCGCGGCCGCGCGGATCGGCCAGAAGGCGCAGCATCAGGGCGGACTGCACCGCCAGCAGCAGGCCGACGATCGCGGCGTGGATCGGCCGGCCCCAGGCGAGCAGCAGCGCAATGACGACGAGCTGGGGTGCGGCCATCACCACGCAGGCGAGCCGCCCTGCGGCGTCCGTGCCGAGCTGCACCGGCAGGGAGCGGATCCCCATGCGCCGGTCGCCCTCGACGGACTTGAAGTCGTTCAGCGTCATGATGCCGATCGCGCCGAGGCTGTAGAGCCCGGCGAGCGCGAAGATCGGCCCATCCGGCGCGCCGCCGGCGACGATCGCGGCACCGGTGATCCAGGGCAGGCCCTCGTAGCAGGCGGCGCAGGCGGTGGCGGACAGCCAGCCGTCGCGCTTCAGGCGCATCGGCGGCGCGCTGTAGGCCCAGGCGATCGCCACGCCGAGCACGGCGGCCCAGAACACGAAGGCGCCGAGCGCGACCGCGACCGCCAGCGAGAGCGCGGTCCAGACGAGCGCGATCCCGAGCCCCCAGCGCCCGGGAATGCGGCCCGAGGGGATCGGCCGGTCAGGCTCGTTGATCGCATCGACGTGGCGATCGAACCAGTCGTTCACCGCCTGGCTCATCCCGCACACCAGCGGTCCCGCCAACAGCACGCCGAGCAGCGCCACCGGCAGCGACGACCAGGACGGGCCGCCGGCGGAGACGACGCCGCAACCGAACGCCCACATCGGGGCGAACCAGGTGATCGGCTTCAGAAGTTCGAGCACCGTCCGCGGCGACGGCACCCGGACAGGGCGGGACCCGGTGGCGTATGCGCGACCGATCCCGCCCGGCATCAATCCCCCTCGCCGCCGTCGTCGGGGCCGATGAGCCCGTAGCGGCGCAGCTTCACATAGAGGCTCTGGCGCGAGAGCCCCAGCATCTCCGCGGCCGAGGCGCGGTTGTCGTTGGTGAGTTCGAGCGCGGCCTCGATGCAGAGCCGCTCGATCACGTCCGTCGCCTCGCGCACGAGGTCCTTCAGCGGCACGCGTCCGATCAGCTCGGTGAGCTGCTCGACCGAGCGGGTCGCGGCCACGCCCGGCTGCGGCTGGGTGGCGCGGCGGCGGCCGACATCGCGGATCGCGAATCCAAACGACGGCTTGCCGCCGTTCATCATGGACACGGCCGAGATCTCGACATCGGTGGTGGCACCGAAGGCGCCACGCAGCGAGGTGGAGAACAGCCGGATGGGGCCGCCGCCGCGCAACGTGGCAAGCAGCACGTCCAGATCGACACCGGAACGGCCGAGCCAGCGGTCAAGCGTCTCGCCCCTGGCCTGTTCCTCGGCGGCGAGCTGTGTCATCTCCAGGAACGCCGCGTTGGCGGTGATCACGCGTCCGTCATGATCGGTGACGACGAAGGCGTCGGGCACCGAGTCGATCAGCTTCAGCAGCTTGCTCTTCTGCTTCGGCAGGATGACAGCCGTGCCCTCGGCGAGGGTCTGGATCAGCCGGACCAGGAAGAGCGTGGTGCCGTCCTGGCGGAACAGCGCCGCCGAGACCACCACGTCGCGCTGATCGGCGGCGGTCCGGGCGGTGACATCGTCGCCTCGTCCGGTCGCCCGCACCGAGGCGAGCAGCATCTCAAGCGCCTCGCGGCTCGCGGGCTCGAACAGGTCGAGCAGCGCGGTCCCCACGGGGCGCCGCGGCCCCTGCCCGAACAGGCCGACGGCCGCCGGGTTCGCCTCGACGATCCGCCCCGAGGCGGCATCCACCACCAGGACCGGCTCGGTGGCCGTCTGGAACAGCAGACGGTAGCGCGTTTCCGCCTGACGCAACCGCGAGTAGTCGCGTTCGAGCGAAGCCTGCGCCTCGACCAGGCGCTGCTGGAGCGAGGAGATCGCGCGCAGGTCGCGGCCGAACACCACGGTCCGGTCGCCGCCGATCCGGATCGCCGAGACCAGCACCGGCACATGCGCGCCGGAGACGGACACCTGATTGACGTGGCGCCACCGCGTGGCGTTGCCCGAGCGCACGTCGCGCAGCAGTTCCGCCACTTTCGGCTGACTGTCCTCGGCGACCGTGTCGCGCCAGGCGCGCCCGAGCCACGGCGCCTGCCCGTCGAGATCGCGGGCGAGCTCGTCGCTGGAGAAGGCGATGTCGCGGATCACCCCATCCTCATCCACGACCAGCGTCACGTCCGCTGCCGCACTGACGAGGACCGCCGCGGCGTCCGCGTCGAGCGCGCCGAGCGAGTTCCTGGGAGCCGTGAAGGACATCACGTCTCTTCGTATCCTTCGTTGCTAAGCCGCTTCCTCGGGCTCCTCCGTAGCGGCGGCTCAGCGGTTCGTCCAGGCTCAAGCGCGACCTGCCATCAGTCCAACCAGGGAATCGGCCTGCGCCACCGCGTGGCGGGCATCCGTCGCCATGGCATCGGCGCCGACCTGGGCCACGAACTCGGGGTGCAGGGTGAACAGCGGACCGCCGACCATGATGCCGAGCCCGCGATTGCGTGAGGCCTGGCGCATCGCGTGGATGGTCGCGGCAATGGTGTCGAGCCGGGTGGTGCAGCTCACCGAGATCCCGGCGAGCGCGAACCACTCGCGGCGGAGCACGTCGCAGAGCCCGGCGCAGGACAGCACCCGGCCGTTGTCGGCATCCCAGCCGGCGCGGCGGAGGAACTCGGCGACCAGCACCAGCGCGAAGCTGTGCTGCTCGCCCGGCAGCGGCGCGAGCAGGATGCGCCGGCGCGGATCGGGGCGCAGATCGTCCTGGTGGAAGGCCGGCCCGAAGGCATGGATCATGCGCTGGAGGCAGGCGAGGCCGACCGTGACCTCGGCGATCGAGGCGGTGTCGTCGTGCCACATCTGGCCAAGGAGGGCGGCGGCAGGGGAGACGAGGTCGAGATAGAGCTGATCAAGCGCCGCGCCGGCATCGCAGAGCCGGTCCATCAGACCGATCACGGCGGCGAGGTCGTTGTGGCGAGCAGCCTCCGCCAACGCGGTCACATCGTCGCGCGTCGGCGCGGCACCGGCTCTCTCCGCGCGGGACGGCGTCGCAGCCCCCCGATGGGCGAGCACCATCCATGGGACCACGCGGGTTTCGACAGCAGAGGCGATTTCCGGATGGTTCCCATTCTCGTCGGCCGCCGCGCGTGCGGGCGTGCGGCGATGGAGGCCGCCGAACGTTTCCGCGAAGCCGCGCGGAACAGCCGTACCGCGGCCGCCTTCGCCGTCCTGGCCACTCGATGCCGATGGCTCCTGGAACGCGGCCATTGGACCTCCTCCTCCCGTATCTAGCCGTCGGCGGCAGTTCTCTGTCAAGCAAACCTTACGTCAATCGTTCTTGACACTCCGCATCCGGCTTCTCTAGCCTTCCCTTCCGAGGCGTTCGCCGCCCTGGGGAGGGAAGAATGCAACGTTGCCGAAACAATCGGCCTGCATGCAAGGCCTTTCGTCCGGGCCGGCACGCTGGCGCACCAACGCAACCGATAACGCCAGCGTGACCCGAGGGACGGGGAGCTTGTCAAGCCATGCTGACACCGACCGTGCTTGATCGCCTGATCGCTGCGGTTGACGCCTGTCCCTGGGGAACGGCGGCGGGCTGCCAGCACCGCCCATCCGGCGCCCGGCGCGCGCCTCGTCCGCCCGTGTCGCGCAAGCCGCTCTATACGCCGGAGGAGCGCGCCCGGCGCGATGCCTCGCCCTGGACCGTGGTGCAGGGCATCCTCGCGCCGCTCCAGTTCGCGGTGTTCCTGGTCAGTCTCGCGCTGGTGCTGCGCTTCCTGGCCACCGGCGAGGGGCTGCTGCTCGCCACGATCTCGGTGATCGCCAAGACGGTGGTGCTCTACACCATCATGATCACCGGCTCGATCTGGGAGAAGGAGGTCTTCGGCAAGTACCTCTTCGCCCGCCCGTTCTTCTGGGAGGACGTGTTCTCCTTCCTGGTGATCGGGCTGCACACCGCCTATCTGGCGATGCTGATCTTCGGTTTGGGCGACGCGCGCGAGCAGATGCTGGTCGCCCTCGCCGCCTACGCCGCCTATGTCGTGAACGCGGCGCAGTTCGTGCTGAAGCTGCGCGCGGCCCGACGCGACGAGGCACGCTGGACCCCGGGCCGGACGGCCGCGGAACCGGCGCAATGACGGCAGCGGCCGCCCTCGCCCCCGCGCGCGGCGGCTGCGCCGATGCTCCCGTGCTGCGCGAGCGCGGCCAGCGCGAGGTGTTCTGCGGCCTGACCGGGATCGTCTGGCTGCACCGCAAGATCCAGGACGCGTTCTTCCTGATCGTCGGCAGCCGCACCTGCGCGCATCTGATGCAGTCCGCTGCCGGGGTGATGATCTTCGCCGAGCCGCGCTTCGCCACCGCCATCATCGACGAGCGCGACCTCGCGGGGCTGGCGGACGCGAATGCCGAGCTTGATCGGGTGGTGCAACAGTTGCTTGCGCGCCGGCCCGACATCCGACTGCTGTTCCTGGTCGGCTCCTGCCCCTCGGAGGTGATCAAGCTCGATCTGTCGCGCGCGGCCGAGCGGCTGAACCGGCAGTTCGCGCCGGGCGTGCGGGTGCTGAACTACTCGGGCAGCGGCATCGAGACGACCTTCACCCAGGGCGAGGATGCCTGCCTCGCCGCGCTGGTGCCGGAACTGCCCGCGGCCGATGAGACTCCACGCCTGCTGGTGGTCGGCGCGCTCGCCGAGGTGGTGGAGGACCAGTTCCGCCGCCTGTTCGCGGCGATGGGAATCGAGGCCGTCGATTTCCTGCCGCCGCGCCGCTCGACGGCCCTGCCGCCGGTCGGGCCGGGCACGCGGATGCTGCTCGCCCAGCCCTGGCTCGGCGAGACCGCGCGCCTGCTGGAGTCGCGCGGAGCCACGCATCTGCCCGCACCCTTCCCGCTCGGCGCCGAGGGCACGACGCTGTGGCTGCACGCGGCGGCACGCGCGTTCGGAGTCACACCGGCGCGCTTCCGCGACGCGACCGCGCTCGCCGAGTCGCGCGCGGTGCGCGCCCTGGCCGCCCACCGCGCATCGCTCGCGGGCAAGCGCGTGTTCCTGTTTCCCGACAGCCAGATCGAGATCCCGCTCGCGCGCACGCTGGCGCGAGAACTCGGCATGCGGCTGATCGAGGTCGGCACACCGTATCTGCATCGCGGCCATCTCGGCCCGGAGCTCGATCTGCTGCCCGAGGGGACGCGACTTGCCGAGGGCCAGCATGTCGAGCGCCAGCTCGACCGCTGCCGAGCCGACCGCCCCGACATCACCGTGTGCGGGCTCGGGCTCGCCAATCCGCTCGAGGCCGAGGGCTTCACCACCAAGTGGTCGATCGAGCTCGTGTTCACGCCGATCCAGGGCTACGACCAGGCGGGCGATCTCGCCGCGCTGTTCGCCCGCCCGCTCGATCGGCGCACCAGGCTCGCGGTGTAGCCATGCAGCTCGCGGTCTGGACCTACGAAGGACCGCCGCATGTCGGAGCGATGCGGGTCGCGACCGCGATGGAGCGGGTGCATTACGTGCTGCACGCGCCACAGGGCGACACCTACGCCGACCTGCTGTTCACCATGATCGAGCGGCGCGAGAAGCGCCCGCCGGTCACCTACACGACGTTCCAGGCGCGCGATCTCGGCAGCGACACGGCCGAACTGTTCCGCGCGGCACTCGCCGAGGCGCAGGCGCGGTTCCGGCCCGAGGCGATCCTGGTCGGCGCCTCCTGCACCGCTGAGCTGATCCAGGACGATCCGGGCGGGCTCGCGCGCACGGCGGGGCTCGACGTGCCGATCGTGCCGCTCGAGCTGCCGTCCTATTCCAAGAAGGAGAACTGGGGCGCGGCCGAAACGTTCTACCAGATCGTGCGCGCCTTCGCCGGACCGCACGCGCCGCCACCGGGCACCGAGCGGCCGGCGCGCCTGGCCGACCGCCGGCCGCGCTGCAACCTGCTCGGCCCGACCGCGCTCGGCTTCCGCCACCGCGATGATGTGCGCGAGATCACCCTCCTGCTCGCGCGGCTCGGCATCGATGTGCACGTGGTGGCCCCGCTCGGCGCTACCCCGGCCGACATCGCGCGACTCGGCGAGGCCGACTTCAACGTCGTGCTCTATCCCGAGATCGCCGGCCAGGCCGCGTCCTGGCTCGCCCGCAGCTTCGGCCAGAAGGCGACCCGGACCGTGCCGATCGGCGTCGGCGCGACGCGCGACTTCATCGCCGAGGTCGCGGCGCTGGCCGGCGTCGACCCGGTGCCCGTGCTCGACCACGAGACATCGCGCCTGCCGTGGTATTCCCGCTCGGTCGACAGCACGTATCTCACCGGCAAGCGCGTGTTCGTGTTCGGCGATGCGACACACGCCATCGCCGCCGCGCGGGTCGCGGCCGAGGAGATGGGCTTCACCGTGGTTGGCCTCGGCAGCTACTCGCGCGAGCTCGCCCGCGAGGTGCGCGAAGCGGCGAAGCGTCACGGCGTCGAGGCGCTGATCACCGACGACTACCTCGCAGTCGAGGAAGCGGTCGCCGCGCTCCAGCCCGAGCTTGTGCTCGGCACCCAGATGGAACGGCACATCGCCAAGAAGCACGGCATCCCCTGCGCCGTGATCTCCGCCCCGGTGCATGTGCAGGACTTCCCCGCGCGCTACTCCCCCGTCATGGGGTTCGAGGGCGCGAACGTGCTGTTCGATACGCTGGTGCATCCGCTGATGATGGGACTCGAGGAGCATCTGCTGGCGATGTTCCGCGACGATTTCGAGTTCCACGACGAAGCCGCGCCGTCCCACCTTGGCGCGACTGCCGCCGCCGCCCCGGCCGCCTCCTCCCCGGCCGTCGCGGCGGCGGCTCCTGTCCTCGAAGCCGCGCCGGTCTGGGCCGCCGATGCCGAGCGCGAGCTGCGCAAGGTCCCGTTCTTCGTACGCGGCAAGGCCCGCCGCAACACCGAGCGCTACGCCGCCGAGCGTGGCCTCGCCGCCATCACCGTCGAGACGCTGTACGATGCCAAGGCGCATTACGCCCGCTGACGCCACGCCGATCCGCGTGGTCGTGGTGACGATGGACAGTCACCTGACCGGCGCGGCCATGAGCGCGCGGGCGGTGCTGCGGCGTGAACTGCCTGGGTTGGAACTCGCCGTGCACGCCGCCGACGAGTGGGGGGCTGATCCGGCCGCGCTGGCCGCCTGCATCGCGGATATCGGCCGTGCCGACATCGTCGTGGCGACGATGCTGTTCCTCGACGATCACATCCGTGCCGTGTTGCCCGCGCTCACGGCCCGGCGCGACGCATGCGACGCCATGCTCTGCATGATGTCGGCCGGCGAAGTGGTGCGGCTGACACGGATCGGCCGGTTCTCGATGAGCGGTGAGGCGCGCGGGCCGCTCGCGCTGCTCAAGCGCCTGCGCGGCAAGTCCTCCGGCCACGGCTCCTCGGGCCAGGGCCAGATGACCATGCTGCGCCGCCTGCCGCAGCTCCTGCGCTTCATCCCCGGCACGGCGCAGGACGTGCGCGCCTACTTCCTGGCGTTGCAGTACTGGCTCGGCGGATCGCAGGAGAACATCGCCAACCTGGTGTGCATGCTGGTGCGGCGCTATGCGGCCGGTCCGCGCGCGGCACTTGGCGCGGCGCTAACCGTCGCCGCGCCCGTGCAGTACCCGGAGGTCGGTCTCTACCACCCCCGCGCGCGCGGCCGGATCACCGAGCGGCTCGCGGATCTGCCGAGCGAGGGCGCTGCGGGCACGGTGGGGGTTCTGCTGCTGCGCTCCTACCTGCTCGCTGGCAACACTGCGCATTACGACGGCGCGATCGCCGCGCTGGAGGCGAGGGGCCTCCGTGTCATTCCGGCCTTCGCCTCGGGGCTCGATGCGCGCCCGGCGATCGAACGCTTCTTCATGCAGGACGGCGCGCCGGCGATCGATGCGCTCGTCTCGCTGACCGGGTTCTCGCTGGTCGGCGGTCCGGCCTACAACGACGCACGCGCGGCCGAGGCGATCCTTGCCCGGCTCGATGTGCCCTACATCGCCGCGCATCCGCTGGAGTTCCAGACGGTCGAGCATTGGCAGGCCGATCCGCGCGGCCTGACGCCGGTCGAGGCGACCATGATGGTCGCGCTGCCCGAGCTCGACGGCGCGATCTGGCCCATGACCTTCGGCGGCCGGTCCTGGTCGGTCGAGGGCGAGGCGCGGCGTGACATGGCCTCGCACCCCGAGCGTGCATGCACGCTTGCCGCGCGCGTCGCGAAGCTGGTGTCGCTGCGCCGTACCGCGCGCGCCGAGCGCAAGGTCGCGCTCGTGCTGTTCAACTTTCCGCCCAATGCGGGTGCGACGGGCACCGCCGCGTATCTCTCGGTCTTCGCCTCGGCCTGGAACACGCTGCGCGCGATGCGCGATGCCGGCTACGCGGTCGAGCTTCCGGAGAATGCCGAGGTGCTCCGGCGCGTGATCTGCGAAGGCAATGCCGCGCGCCACGGCGCGCATGCCAATGTCGCGGCACGCATCCCGACCGATGATCATGTCCGCCGCGAGCCCTATCTCGCCGAGATCGAAGCGCAGTGGGGACCGGCGCCCGGCCACGCGCAATCCGACGGAGCATCGCTGTTCGTGCTCGGCGCACAGTTCGGCAATGTGTTCGTCGGCATCCAGCCCGCCTTCGGCTACGAGGGCGATCCGATGCGGCTGCTGTTCGAGCGCGGCTTCGCGCCGACGCACGCCTTCTCGGCGTTCTATCGCTGGCTGCGCGAGGATTTCGGCGCCGATGCGGTGCTTCATTTCGGCACCCATGGCGCGCTCGAATTCATGCCGGGCAAGCATGCGGGGCTCTCGGCGGCGTGCTGGCCCGATCGGCTGATCGGCGATCTGCCGAATCTCTATCTCTATGCATCGAACAACCCCTCCGAGGGGATGCTCGCGAAGCGGCGCGCGGGTGCGACACTGATCTCGTATCTCACGCCGCCGGTGGCCCATGCCGGGCTCTATCGCGGCCTGCTCGACCTCAAGGCATCGATCGATCGCTGGCGCGCTCAGGACCCCGACACCGACCCGAATGCGCGTCTGACGCTCGCGGGCGTGGTGCAGGCCCAGGCGGCCGCGGTCGACCTCGCGACCGCCGAACCACCCTGGGCCGATCCGGACGCCGAGATCGTCCGGCTGACGGATGCGCTGCTGGAACTGGAGTACACGCTGATCCCGCACGGGCTGCACGTGGTCGGCCAGCCACCCGATGCGGCCCAGCGGGCCGAACTGCTCGATGCGGCGAACGTCGCGGATCCCGCCGAGCGCGCACGGCTTGATGCGCTCCTGGCCGACGACACCGAGACGCGCGCGATCCTGCACGCGCTCGATGGCGGCTATGTCCGCCCCGCGCCCGGCGGCGACCTGCTGCGCACCACCGAGGTGCTGCCGACGGGGCGCAACCTGCATGGCTTCGATCCGTTCAAGATTCCCTCCGCCTTCGCGATGGCCGATGGCGCGCGCCAGGCGGAGAAGCTGCTCGCGCGCCACATCGCGGACGGCAACGCGCTCCCCGAGACGGTCGCGATCGTGCTCTGGGGCACCGACAACCTGAAGACCGAGGGCGGGCCGATCGCCCAGGCGCTCTGGCTGATGGGCGCCGAGCCCCGCCACGACAGCTACGGCCGGCTCGCCGGCGCGCAACTCGTGCCGCTCGACCGTCTCGGCCGGCCGCGCATCGATGTGATGGTCACGCTCTCGGGCATCTTCCGCGACCTCCTGCCGATGCAGACCAAGCTGCTCGCCGAGGCGGCGCTGCTGGCGGCCCAGGCCGACGAGCCCGAGGCGATGAACTTCATCCGCAAGCATGCGCTCGCCCATCTCGCCGAGCACGGCGGCACGATCGAGCAGGCGGCGCTGCGGGTGTTCGGCAATGCCGACGGCGCCTACGGGGCGAACGTGAACCACCTGCTGGAGACCGGCGCGTGGCAGGAGGAGGACGAGCTCGCCGAGGCCTATATCCGCCGCAAGGGCTTCGCCTATGGCGTCGATGGCCGGCCGATGCGCCAGGACGCGGTGCTGAGCGCGGTATTGGCGAAAGTGGACGTGACCTACCAGAACCTCGACAGCATCGAGGTCGGGCTCACCACGATCGATCAGTATTTCGACACGCTCGGCGGGATCAGCCGGGCGGTGAAGCGCGCGCGCGGGTCGGATGCGGCGGTCTATGTGGGCGATCAGACCCGCGGCGAGGGTCGCGTGCGCACGGTCGCCGAGCAGGTCGCGCTGGAGACGCGCACCCGCGCGCTGAACCCGAAATGGTTCGAGGCACTGCTCGCGCACGGCTACGAGGGCGTGCGCCAGATCGAGGCGCATGTGACCAACACGATGGGCTGGTCGGCCACCACGGGCCAGGTCGCGCCGTGGGTCTATGACCATCTCGCCGCGACCTTCATGCTCGACGATGCGATGCGCCAGCGGCTCGCGGCGCTGAATCCGACCGCCTCGGCGAAGATCGCCAACCGCCTGATCGAGGCGCACGAGCGCCGCTACTGGAGCCCCTCGGCGGAGGTGCTCGACCGCCTGCGCCAGGCCGGCGAGGAGCTCGAGGATCGGCTCGAAGGCATCATGGGAGCACCCGCATGACCGCGATCGACCTCGCGAGACCACGGGCGCGGCCCCGGCGCGCCGACGGCGACGGCTCGGTGCAGGTGCACGCCGATCCGACGCTGAAGATCGAGGGTGCCAAGGTGTTCGCGGTCTACGGCAAGGGCGGGATCGGCAAGAGCACCACCTCCTCGAATCTCTCGGTCGCCTTCGCCAAGCTCGGCCGGCGCGTGCTGCAGATCGGCTGCGACCCGAAGCACGACAGCACCTTCACGCTGACCAAGCAGCTCTGTCCGACCGTGATCGATGTGCTGGAAAGCGTGGACTTCCACACCGAGGAGCTCAGGCCGGAGGACTTCGTGTTCGAGGGCTATGCGGGCGTGCTCTGTGTCGAGGCGGGTGGGCCGCCGGCGGGGACGGGCTGCGGCGGCTACGTGGTCGGCCAGACGGTGAAGCTGCTCAAGGAGCATCACCTGCTGGAGGAGACCGATGTCGTCATCTTCGACGTTCTCGGCGACGTCGTGTGTGGCGGCTTCGCGAGCCCACTGCTGCATGCCGATCGTGGGCTGATCGTCGCCGCCAACGACTTCGACTCGATCTTCGCGATGAATCGGATCGTTGCCGCGATCGCGGCCAAGGCGAAGAACTATCCCGTGCGGCTCGGCGGCGTGATCGCCAACCGCTCGGATGCAACCGACCAGATCGAGAAGTACAACGACGCCTCGGGCATGAAGCTGCTCGCGCATCTTCCTTCGCTCGACGTGATCCGCCGCTCCCGCCTCAAGAAGGCCACGCTGTTCGAGATGGAGCCTTCGCCCGAGCTCGAGGCGGTGCAGCAGGAGTATCTGCGGCTGGCGGCAACCCTCTGGGCGGGCACCGAGCCCCTGGAGGCGCAGCCGCTGCGCGACCGCGAGATCTTCGACCTGCTGGGCTTCGACTGATGCCAAGCGCGACCTATCAGAGCCGCCGCGGCGAGCTGCTCACCTATTTCGACCGAACCGCGGTCGAGGCCTGGACGCGCCTGACATCCGATGCGCCGGTCTCGGGCATCCGCGCCACCGTGCGCGCCGGCCGGGACGCCATGCGGCGCACCCTGCTGTCGTGGTTGCCCGTCGATCTGCGCGGTACCCGCATCCTGGATGCCGGTTGCGGCACAGGCGCGCTCGCGATCGAGGCGGCGCGGCGCGGCGCCGAGGTGGTCGCGATCGACCTCTCGCCGACCCTGGTGGGGCTCGCGCACGAGCGCGCCGGCGATGATCACGGTGCGGGCCACGTCACCTGGCTCGTCGGTGACATGCTCGATCCCGCACTCGGAACGTTCGATCACGTCGTCGCGATGGACAGCCTGATCCACTACCGCGCGGCGGACGCGGTCGAGGCGGTCGCGGGGCTTGCGGCCCGGACCGGCGGGTCGATCCTGTTCACCTTCGCCCCGCGCACACCGCTGCTCGCGGCGATGCACGCGGCCGGATCCCTGTTCCCCAAGCGTGATCGTGCCCCCTCGATCGCACCGGTGGCGGACCGGCGCCTGCGGCATCTGCTGAGCGACGCGCCCGGCCTTGCCGGGTGGCAGGCCGCACGGACGCAGCGCATCGCTTCGGGTTTCTACACCAGCCAGGCGCTGGAGCTGGTACGCCGATGAGGCACCTCAACGCCACGCTCGCGCGAGGCTGGACGCGGGTCAGTACCCGCTTCCTGCCCTTCGCCGACGCGGCGAGCCCCGATCTGCCGCTGCCGCGCCTGCTCAGACTGTCGCTGTTCCAGGTCTCGGTCGGCATGTGCGCGGTGCTGCTGGTCGGCACGCTGAACCGGGTGATGATCGTCGAGCTCGGCGTCTCCGCCGGACTGGTCGCGACCATGGTGGCCCTGCCGCTGCTGTTCGCGCCGTTCCGTGCGCTGATCGGCTTCAAGTCCGACCACCATCGCTCGTTCCTCGGCTGGCGGCGCGTTCCCTATATCTGGTTCGGCACGCTGTTGCAGTTCGGCGGACTCGCGATCATGCCCTTCGCGCTGATCCTGCTGTCGGGCGACACGACGGGGCCGATGTGGGTCGGCCATGCCGGCGCGGCCGTGGCGTTCCTGCTGGTCGGCGCCGGGCTGCATACGGTGCAGACGGTCGGGCTCGCGCTCGCGACCGATCTCGCCCCGCGCGAGACGCAGCCGCGCGTGGTCGCGCTGATGTCGCTGATGCTGCTGATCGGGATGCTGGTCGCCGGCCTCGGCTTCGGCGCGCTGCTGCGCGACTTCAGCCAGCTTCGCCTGATCCAGGTGATCCAGGGCGCGGCGGTCGCCACCATGGTGCTGAACGTGATCGCGCTCTGGAAGCAGGAGGCGCGGAACCCGGAGCGCACGCGTCACGACCGCGAGATTCCCTCGTTCCGCGACAGCTGGCGCGAGCTCTGCGCCGAGCGGCAATGGGATCGCCGGCTGGTCGCGGTGGGTCTCGGCACGGGCGCCTTCGCAATGCAGGACATCCTGCTCGAACCCTATGGCGGCCAGATCCTCGGGCTCTCCGTGGGCACCACCACCACGCTCACCGCGCTGTTCGCGGCTGGCGGTGTCGCAGCCTTTGCGCTGGCCGCGCGCACGCTCGGCCGGGGCTTCGACCCGCATCGGCTGGCGGCACACGGCGCGCTCGCCGGAATCGTCGCCTTCGTGCTCGTGCTTGCCGCAGCGCCCTTCGACTCGCCGGCCTTCTTCGCCGCCGGCACCGCGCTGATCGGCTTCGGTGCCGGCCTGCTCACGGTCGGCATGCTGAGCGCCTGCATGGAGGCGGCACCCGAGGGCAAGGTCGGGCTCGCGCTCGGTGCCTGGGGCGCCGTGCAGGCGACCGCGGCCGGTGTGGCGATCGCGCTCGGCGGGCTGATCCGCGACGCCGTGGTCGCCCTCGCGGCATCGGGGCGTCTCGGCCCGGCGCTGACCGGGCCCGAGACCGGCTACGGCACGGTGTACGTCATCGAGATCGTGCTGCTGTTCGCAGCCCTCGCCGTGATCGGACCGCTCGTGCGTGCAGCACGCCCGGCGCCGGCACGGCCAACACGGCGGCTCGACGCACCCGCGTCACCCGCCAGCCTGAGAGCGAGGTGAGGTCATGGAAACCGGCGCCATCACTGGACACATCGATGTCGCACAGGTCGTGCTCTATGCGTTCTGGATCTTCTTCGCGTGCCTGGTGTTCTACCTGCTGCGCGAGAACAAGCGCGAGGGCTATCCGCTGGTGAGCGACCGTACCGACGGGCGTGTCGTCGTGCAGGGCTTCCCGGCGATGCCCGAGAAGAAGACGTTCCTGCTGCATGACGGCTCGA
The DNA here is from genome assembly GCF_000378465.1 of Elioraea tepidiphila DSM 17972. GTDB lineage: Bacteria > Pseudomonadota > Alphaproteobacteria > Acetobacterales > Acetobacteraceae > Elioraea > Elioraea tepidiphila. The sequence goes on along the minus strand of NZ_KB899935.1, from coordinate 12,382 downwards.
CGGTCGTCCAGCCGCGGCCCGACAACGAGCCGCCACTCGCCGCCGCGCCGGTCTCGTCCGTCCCGGGGTCGCCGCTGACGCCGACCGGCGATCCGATGCAGGACGGTGTCGGGCCTGCCGCCTACGCGCTCCGCGCCGACGAGCCCGAGCGCACCTTCGACGACAACAGCCCGAAGATCGTGCCGCTGCGGGCCGCGCCCGGTTTCCACATCGATGCGGATGATCCCGACCCGCGCGGCATGGAGGTGGTCGCGGCCGATGGCAAGGTGGCCGGTACGTGCCGCGATGTCTGGGTCGACAAGTCGGAGGTGATCCTGCGCTATCTCGAAGCGGAGGTCGCGACACCGGCCGGGCCGCGCCAGGTGCTGGTGCCGATGACGCTGGTCACGATCAACGCGACCCGCCGCAAGGTGAACGTCGCCTCGGTGCTCGCGCGCCACTTCGCCGCCGCGCCCGGGCTGCGCAGCCCCGAGCAGATCACGATGCGCGAGGAGGATCGGATCTGCGCCTATTTCGGCGGCGGTAACATGTACGCGACACCCGATCGGCTGGGGCCGCTGCTGTGACCGCGCCCATCCTGCTCGAGCACGAAGCCGAGGAGATCCGCGGCATTCCCGGTCGACTGCCCGAGGGCGAGCGGCTGCTGTGGCAGGGCGCGCCGGCGTGGTGGCCGCTCGCGCTGCGTGCCTACCGGGTGCGCGCACTGGCGATCTACTTCACGGCTCTTGCAGCCTTGGGCTTCATCGCGGGTCTGCGCGACGGGCTCAGCGCCACGGACGCAGTGTACGGCCTTGTGCCGCTGATCCTGCTGGCGTTCACCGCGCTCGGCACCGTGACCCTGCTCGCCTGGCTCTCGGCGCGCGCGACGGTCTACTCCGTGACGACGCGGCGGGTGGTGATCCAGGGCGGGGCGGCGCTGCCGGTCAGCGTCAACCTGCCGTTCTCGGCGGTCGCCTCGGCCCAGGTGAAGCTGCACGGCGACGGCACCGGCGACATCGCGCTCGGCCTCGCCGCGCCGCATCGGGTATCCTATCTGCTGATGTGGCCGCATGTGCGTCCGTGGCGCTTCAGCGTGCCGGAGCCCAGCCTGCGTACGATCCGCGCGCCGGCCGAGGTGGCGCAGCTGCTGTCGCGCGCGCTCGCGGCCGCGGCCGGGATGCCGACCCCGGCCCAGCCGGCGCTCGACGTGGCCGGGCAGGGTGCGCGACACCCCGAACCCGCGGTGGCATGAGGAGCGCATGACCAGCCTGTCGCCCCGCCGTCTGATCGCGAACCCGCTGGTGGTGGGCGGGACGATGATCGCCGTGACGCTGGTCGGCGTGTTGGCCGCGGGCGGCTTCGATCAGCCGCAGGACAGGCCCGCTGGCGGGCCGGTGGCCGTGCGCGACCTGCGCTTCGAGGATCGGGCCGATGGCGGCGTTGCGATCCTCGATGCGCGCGCCGGCACGACGGTGAGCGAGATCGCGCCCGGCGAGGGGGGGTTCGTGCGGGCGACCCTGCGCGGGCTCGCGCGCGAGCGCAAGCGCGAGGAGCTCGGCCGCGAGACCCCGTTCCGCCTGACCGTCTGGGGCGACGGCAGGCTGACGCTGGAGGACCCCGCCACAGGACGGTTTGTCGATATCGGCGCCTTCGGTCAGACTCAGGTGGCAACCTTCGCGAGACTGGTCACGGCAGGGAGGAACACGCCATGATCATCGATCGCCTGCTCGGCCGACGAACGGTCGAGATCACATGCGAGGTCGATATCGAACAATCGCCCGACAGCCTGCACGCCTATGCGATTCCTGTCGGCATCGACATCAACCCGGGCGACACGGTCTATCTGCACGGCGTGCCGACCAGGATCGGCTACAACGAGCGTCGCACCATGACCTGCCGCGCGACTGTCGTGCGCGCGGGTTGGTTTGATCGCTGGAAGACCGAGATGGCGGCGATCTTCGAGCTCACCGAGCTCTACCATGTCGGTTTCGAACCGAAGGCGGCGGCACATGTATGACGTGACGCCCGCACCGGAGAAGGCGCTGAACGAGACGATCGCCGATGTCGCCGCGGAGCGCGCGACGGGGCGAAGGCCGGTCAACGAGACGACCAAGCTCGCGCTGCAGGACACGGTCCTGACGCCGCGCTTCTACACCACCGACTTCGACGCCATGGACAAGATGAGCGTCGCCCCGATCCGCGAGGACTGGGACCGGCTGATGGCCGAATTCGAGTCCGACCCGAACAAGGGACACTTCACGCGCACCGACGAGTTCGACGCGTTCCGGCTCGAGGACCTGCCGGAGGGGCTGCGCAAGGAATTCCTCGACTTCCTGGTGAGCTCCGTTACGGCCGAGTTCTCGGGCTGCGTGCTCTATGCCGAGATCAAGAAGCGCGCCTCCAACCCGGACATGAAGGCGCTGTTCGGCTACATGGCGCGCGACGAGAGCCGCCATGCCGGCTTCATCAACGACAGCCTGAAGGACTGTGGCGTCGGCGTCGATCTCTCGTTCCTGACCAAGGCGAAGAAGTACACCTACTTCAAGCCGAAGTTCATCTTCTACGCGACCTACCTGTCCGAGAAGATCGGCTACGCGCGCTACATCTCGATCTACCGCCAGCTGGAGAAGCACCCCGAGAACCGCATCCACCCGATCTTCAAGTGGTTCGAAAAGTGGTGCAACGACGAGTTCCGCCACGGCGAGGCCTTCGCGCTGCTGATGCGCGCCAACCCGGACATGCTCACCGGCCTCAACAAGCTGTGGGTTCGCTTCTTCCAGCTCGCCGTGTTCGCCACCATGTTCGTACGCGACCATGCGCGCCCCGAGTTCCACAAGGCGCTCGGCCTGGATCCGACCGAGTACGACATGCAGGTATTCCGCATCACGACGGAGGTCTCGAAGCAGGTCTTCCCGGTAACGCTGGACATCGACAATCCAGCGTTCCTGCGCGGTCTCGAGCGGATGTTCCGCATCACCGAGGCCATGGGCGAGGCCAAGAAGCAAGGCGGTTTCGGCGGCAGGCTGCGCCGCTTCGGACTCGGTCTTTCAGCTGCCGCGACCTTCCTCCGCCTTTACCTGCTGCCGGGCAAGCACGCGCCGCTGCCCGCACAGGTGCGGCTGAGCCCGGCCTGGTAGGCGTGCCGTGACCGCGAACGCGCTCGCCATCGCCGCCACGCTGTTCGCGTGGTGGTTCGGCACAGGCGCGATCTTCTGGCTGAACGGACTGCCGCGGCGGGCGCGGCGCAGGAGTGTGACAGCCGCGAGCGGGCTGCTGGTCGTGGCACTCGCCGGCATCGCGGCGACGGCCAGCGAGACGTCCGCCGGCGCGGTCTATCTCTCCTTCGCCTGCGGGCTGATGGTCTGGGCCTGGGTGGAACTCACCTTCCTCACCGGCCTGATCACTGGCCCGAACCGCGCTGCGGCACCGGCTGGCCTGTCGCTTGCCGCCCGGTTCCGCCTCGCGGTCGGGGCGATCCTCTGGCACGAACTCACCATCCTCGCGCTGACCGCGCTGGTATTCGCGCTTTCCTGGGGTGGGGCGACCATGACCGGCGCCTGGACCATGTTGCTGCTCTGGGCCATGCGAACCTCGACCAAGCTCAACATCTTTCTCGGCGTGCGCAACACCTATGCGGGGCTGCTGCCCGAGCACATGCGCTACCTCGCGAGCCACTTCAGTGCAGGCCGGATGAACCCGCTGTTCCCGCCGGCCTTCGCCGCGGCCCTGCTCGCCGCGGTGCTGCTGTTCGCCGCCGCCGCCGAGGCCTCACCCGTCGATGCCACGGCGCTGGCGATCCTCGGCACGCTCGCAGCACTCGGCGCGCTGGAGCATGCCTTCCTGGTGCTGCCGATCCGATCCGAGGCGCTCTGGTCCTGGAGCCTCGGCGGACGCGCCGGACATCTTCCCGACGAGCCGTCCCAACCCAGTTCCCACCGGCGGGCGCCGCTTGCCCGCGCCGTTGCACACACGGAGGCAACATGAACTACGAAGCCTTCTTCCGCTCCGCCCTCGATGGCCTCCGCCGGGAGGGGCGCTATCGCCACTTCGCCGATCTCGAGCGCCAGGCGGGCAAGTTCCCGCGGGCGACGCATCACCGCGCCAAGGGCACGGCCGAGGTCACCGTGTGGTGCTCCAACGACTATCTCGGCATGGGCCAGCACCCGGCGGTGCTCGCCGCGATGCACGAGGCGATCGACCGCTGCGGCGCGGGCGCGGGCGGCACCCGCAACATCGCCGGCACGAACCACTATCACGTCAAGCTTGAACAGGAACTTGCCGATCTGCACGGCAAGGAGGCCGCGCTGCTGTTCAACTCCGGCTACATGTCGAACTGGGCGACACTCTCGACGCTCGCCGCGCGGCTGCCCGGCTGCGTCGTGCTGTCGGATGCGCTGAACCACGCTTCGATGATCGAGGGCATCCGCCACTCCAAGGCCGAGCGGATCGTGTTCAAGCACAATGATCCCGAGGATCTGAACCGGCATCTCGCGGCGCTCGATCCAGAGCGGCCGAAGCTGGTCGCCTTCGAGAGCGTCTACTCGATGGACGGCGACATCGCGCCGATCGCCGAACTCTGCGATGTGGCCGAGGCGCACGGCGCGATGACCTATCTCGACGAGGTGCACGCGGTCGGGCTCTACGGCCCGCGCGGCGGCGGCATTTCGGAGCGCGACGGCGTGGCGCACCGTCTGACCGTGATCGAGGGCACGCTCGGCAAGGCCTTCGGTGTGGTCGGCGGCTACATCGCGGCCTCGGCGAACCTCATCGACTTCGTGCGCAGCTTCGCCTCGGGCTTCATCTTCACCACCGCGATCCCGCCCGCGGTCGCCGCCGGCGCGCGCGCCGCGATCCGCCATCTCAAGCGCTCCGCTGAGGAGCGCGCGCGCATGCACGCGAACGTGGCCGAACTCCGGCGCCGTCTCGATGCGATCGGCGTGCCGCACATGGCGAACCCGAGCCACATCGTTCCCGTGATGGTGGGCGACCCCGTGCAGTGCAAGCGGATCAGCGACATCCTGCTCGACCGCTACGCGATCTACGTGCAGCCGATCAACTACCCGACCGTGCCGCGCGGCACGGAACGGCTGCGCGTGACGCCCTCGCCTCTGCACAGCTCGGAGGACATGGATCATCTGGTCGATGCGCTCGCCGCGATCTGGTCGGACCTGCACCTGAAGCGCGCGGCCTGAGCCCTCCTTGCCCTACGACGCCGCCCGCACCGCAACCGTCGTGAGCGCCGCGCGCCGCGCGCCGTTCCCCTTCACCGCGATCGTCGGGCAGGAGGAGATGAAGCGTGCGCTGTTGATCGCCGCGGTCGATCCCACGATCGGTGGGGTGCTGGTGTTCGGCGATCGGGGCACGGGCAAGTCCACTGCGGTGCGGGCGCTTGCCGCGCTGCTGCCGCCGATGAAGGTGGTGCAGGGCTGCGCGTATGGCTGTGATCCGACCGCACCCGCAGGGCTTTGCCCCACGTGCGCCGGGGCCGCGTCATTCCGAACCGAGACCGTGCCGGTCCCGGTTGTGGATCTCCCGCTGGGCGCGACCGAGGATCGGGTGGTCGGCGCCCTCGATATCGAGCGCGCGCTCGGCGAGGGGGTGAAGGCGTTCGAGCCCGGGCTGCTCGCACGCGCCCATCGCGGCTTCCTCTACATCGACGAGGTGAACCTGCTGGAGGATCACCTGGTCGATCTGCTGCTCGATGTCGCGGCCTCGGGCGAGAACGTGGTCGAGCGGGAGGGTATCAGCATCCGCCACCCGGCGAGGTTCGTGCTGGTGGGCAGCGGCAACCCGGAGGAGGGCGAACTCCGCCCGCAGCTGCTCGATCGCTTCGGCCTCTCGGTCGAGGTGCGCACGCCGGACGATCTGCCGACGCGCATCGAGGTGGTGAAGCGCCGCGACGCCTATGAGCGCGACACGCAGGGCTTCGTTGCATCCTGGAGCAAGGCCGAGGCCAAGCTGCGCCGGCAGATCGTCGCGGCGCGCGCGCGTCTTGCCGATGTCGCGGTTGGCGACAGCGTACTCGAGAACGCCGCCCGGCTCTGCATGGCGCTCGGCACCGACGGGCTGCGTGGAGAGCTGACGCTGGTGCGTGCTGCGCGCGCGCTCGCCGCCCTCGCGGGCGAGACCGAGCTGGCCGTGGTGCATGTCCGCGCAGTGGCGGCCTCGGCGTTGCGGCATCGCCTGCGCCGCAACCCGCTGGATGAGACCGCCTCGACCACGCGGATCGAGCGCGCGCTCGGCGAACTGTTCGGACCTTGACGATGTCGGGCGGGGTGATCCCCTCGCCGATGTCGGATGCGCAGGCCGCAGCTGCGATCTTCGCGGTCGATCCGGTCGGCACGGGCGTGCTGCTGCGGGCGGGGCCTTGTCCCGCGCGCGATCGATGGCTCGCCGCGCTGCGCGCGCTCTGGCCCGCGCACACCCCGCTCCGTCGCGTGCCCCCGGCCGTGCCTGACGACCGTCTGCTCGGCGGTCTCGATCTGGCCGCGACCCTTGCCGCCGGCCGGCCGATCGCGGAGCGTGGCATTCTCGCGGCGAGCGACGGCGGCGCTCTGCTGCTCGCGATGGCCGATCGGCTGCCGCCCGGCACGGCGGCGCGGATCGCCGCGGCGATGGACGCCGGCGAAGTCGCGATGCAGCGCGACGGGATCGATCTGCGCCTGCCGTCACGCTTCGGCGTGATCGCGCTCGACGAGGGTCTTGCCGAGGACGAACGCGCACCGCCCGCGCTCGCCGAGCGGCTCGCGATCCATCTCACGCTCGAGGCCGGCACCCTGCCGTCGCCCGATCCTGGTACGGCGATCGACGAGGCGCGCGCGCATCTCGCGTCCGTCACGGCCGATTCGCAGGTGCTGCATGCGCTCTGTAGCGCAGCTGCCGCGCTCGGCATCGCATCCCTGCGGGCGCCGCTGCAGGCGGTTCGTGTCGCGCGCGCCGCGGCCGCTTTGGCGGGGCGCGATCGGGTCGATGAGGCGGATGTGGCGCTGGCGGCGCGGCTCGTGCTCGCACCCCGTGCGACGCGACTGCCGCTGCCCGACGAGCCGCCAGCCCATGCGCCGACCGCGCCTGACCCGTCACCACCGCCTGACGAGCAGCGCGCGAGGGAGGATGCGGTGCCGTTGGAGGATGTGGTCGTGGCGGCCGCAAGGGCGGCGATCCCCTCGGCCTTGCTCGCCGCCCTTCGGCTAGGCGAGGCGCCGCGCAGCGGCCCGCGTGCCGATGGGAAGGCCGGCGCGCAGCGACGTACGGTACGGCGTGGCCGTCCGGCCGGCACGCGTCTCGGCACGCTGCGCAGCGGCCAGCGTCTGGCCCTGGTCGAGACCTTACGCGCGGCGGCCCCGTGGCAGTCGCTGCGCCGGCTCGAAGCAGCAAATGCCGCGCGCCGCGTGATCGTGCGCCGCGACGATATCCGGCTGGTGCGTTTGAAGGCGCCATCGCTGACGACGACCATCTTCGCGGTCGATGCCTCCGGCTCAGCGGCGCTGGCCCGGCTCGCCGAGGCCAAGGGTGCGGTCGAGCTCCTGCTCGCCGACTGCTATGTGCGCCGCGACACGGTGGCGCTGATCGCCTTTCGCGGCCGCACGGCCGAGCTCGTGCTGCCACCGACCGGCTCGCTCGCGCGCGCGCGGCGCTGCCTCGCCGGGCTGCCTGGCGGCGGCGGCACGCCGCTCGCCGCAGCACTCGACATGATCGAGGGGGTCGCCGACAGCGTCGCCCGCAAGGGTCGGACACCGATCACCGTGCTGCTCACCGATGGCCGTGCCAACGTGGCCCGCGACGGCACGCCTGGACGTCCGCAGGCGGAGCAGGACGCGCTGGACGCGGCGCGTCGGCTGCGCGCGTCCGGCCGGGCCTGCCTGCTGATCGACACCGCACCACGACCGCAACCGACAGCGGAACGGATCGCGCGCGAGATGGGGGCGCGTTACCTCGCCCTGCCCTACGCCGACGCGACCGCGTTGAGCCATGCAGTACGCGCGGATATCGAGGCATCACGATGACGCGCTACCCGGACTGGGCGCATGACGGACGGGACTGGCCGAACCGGAGCGCGAGCCAATTCGTGCCCGCCGGCGGGATCGTCTGGCATGTCCAGGTGATGGGCGAAGGCCCGGCGATCCTGCTGCTGCACGGCACCGGGGCGGCGACGCATTCCTGGGCCGGCCTGCTGCCGCTGCTCGCGCGCCATTTCACCGTCATCGCGCCGGATCTGCCGGGTCACGGCTTCACCGAGGCGCCGGCCGAGGAGGGGTTCACCCTGCCGGGCATGGCGCGGCGTGTCGCCGCGCTGCTCGCCGCGCTTGGCCAGACGCCGGACGTCGCGGTCGGACACTCCGCCGGCGCCGCGGTGCTGGCGCGCATGACGCTGGACGGCATCCTGTCACCCCGCACGATCATCGCGCTGAACGGCGCGCTGGTGCCGATCCGCAACGGCCCGGGCGACCTGCCGTGGTTCTCGGGTCTCGCGCGCTTCATGGTGAGTCTGCCGGTCGTGCCGTGGTTCCTGTCCTGGCAGGCGGCTGACCGCGCGACGGTGGAACGGCTCCTGGCCGGAACCGGCTCGACACTCCCGCCTGCGAATGTCGACTTCTACACGCGGCTGCTGCGCCGCCCTGGGCACGTCGCCGCCGCCTTGAACATGATGGCGGCGTGGGACCTCGCGGGCCTCGCGCGCGACCTGCCCAGGCTCGCCGTGCCGCTCGTGCTGATGGTGGGCACCAACGACCGCACCGTCCCGCCGACGGATGCCGAGCGCGTGCGCACGCTGGTGCCGTCGGCGCGGATTGTTCGCTTGCCTGAGCTCGGTCATCTCGCCCACGAGGAGCGTCCGGATCTGGTGGCGGCGCTCATCGAGGAGACGGCCCTGGCGCCGGTCGACCGTTGACCACGCTGCGGATTCACTGGCACAGCATGTCAAGCTACCGTTACACTCAACGCTGATGTTGATATTGACAGACGCCCCGCCGCGTCCATCGCGGGCACCCGACACCCGGCCGCACGTGGTGGTGATCGGCAGCGGCTTTGGTGGGCTCGCTGCCGCGGTGCGGCTTGGCGCGCGCGGCTGGCGCGTCACCGTGCTGGAACGGCTGGATCAGCCGGGCGGCCGGGCGCGCGTGTTCCGCCAGGACGGCTTCACCTTCGACGCCGGTCCGACCATCGTCACGGCGCCGTTCCTGTTCGAGGAGCTCTGGGCGCTCGCCGGACGGCGCCTCGCCGACGACGTGACACTCGTGCCCTGCGATCCGTTCTACCGGATCCGCTTCGATGACGGCACGGTGTTCGCCTGCTCCGGCGATGCGGCGGCGATGCGCGCCGAGGTCGCGCGGCTGAGCCCGGCCGACCTCGACGGCTACGAGCGCTACATGCGGCTCTCGGCGGAGACCTGCCGCATCGGCTTCGAAGAGCTCGGGCATGTGCCGTTCGGCCGGTTCACCGACATGCTGCGTGTCGCCCCGGACCTGATCCGGCTGCGCGCCTGGCAAAGCGTGCACGCCACCGTCGCCCGCCACGTGCGCGATCCGCGCCTTCGCATCGCGCTCTCCTTCCACCCGCTGCTGATCGGCGGCAATCCCTTCGCAGCGAGTGCCGTCTACTGCCTGATCGCGGCCTTGGAGCGGCGCTGGGGCGTGCACTACGCGATGGGCGGCACGGGCGCGCTGGTCCGCGGGCTCGCCGGGCTGATTGCGCGCCAGGGCGGGACGCTCCGTTGCGGCGCGGAGGTTGCCGGCATCACCGTGCGCGATCGCCGCGCGACCGGCGTCCGCCTCGCCGATGGGGAAACGATCGCCGCGGAGATCGTCGTCTCGAACGCGGATTCCATGCACACCTATGCCCGGCTCGTTCCTGCCGGAGACCGCCGCCGCTGGACCGACCGCAAGCTCGCGCGGACGCGCACCTCGATGGGGCTGTTCGTCTGGTATTTCGGCACGCGCCGCCGCTACGACGAGGTCGGTCACCATACGATTCTGCTCGGACCGCGCTATCGCGACCTGCTCGCGGACATCTTCACGCGCAAGCGGCTCGCCACCGATGTCTCGATCTACCTCCACCGCCCGACCGCGACCGATCCGGCGCTCGCCCCGCCAGGCTGCGATGCGTTCTATGCCCTCGCTCCGGTGCCCAATCTCGACAGCGGAACCGACTGGGCAGCGGAGGCGGAACCGTTCCGACAGATGATCGCGCGCCGGCTTTCATCGACGCTGCTGCCCGGGTTGGAGCGCGAGGTCGTGACCTCGCGTGTGCTCACCCCGCGCGACTTCGCGGCCGATTATCTCGCGCCGCGCGGTGCCGGGTTCGGGTTGGAGCCGGTGCTCATGCAGAGCGCCTGGTTCCGCCCACACAATGTGAGCGAGGAGATCGCCGGCCTCTATCTGGTGGGCGCGGGTACGCACCCGGGCGCGGGGCTGCCCGGCGTGCTCTGTTCGGCCAAGGTGCTCGACACGGTGGTGCCCGATGTCGCTCCCGTCTGACGCACCAAGCCCCGCCGACATGGCCGCCTGCCGCGCGCTGCTGCGCGGCGGCTCACGGACCTTCTTCGCCGCCTCGCTGTTGCTGCCCGCGCGCGTGCGCGATCCCGCGTGCGCGATTTACGCGTTCTGCCGGCTTGCCGACGATGCGATCGATCTCGATGCCGATCCGGCCGCCGCGCTCGCCCGGCTGCATGATCGGCTGGATCGCGCCTACGCCGGCAGACCGCACGCAATCGCCGCCGACCGGGCCTTCGCCGAGGCGGTCGCGCACCACGCGATCCCGCGCGCGCTGCCGGAGGCGCTGCTCGATGGATTCCTGTGGGACGCCGAGATGCGCCGCTACCCCGACCTGGCCACGCTGCACGGTTATGCCGCGCGGGTCGCTGGGACCGTCGGTGTGATGATGGCGCTGCTGATGCGTTCGCGCGATCCGCACGTGCTGGCGCGCGCCTGCGATCTCGGCGTCGCCATGCAGCTGACCAACATCGTGCGCGATGTCGGCGAAGATGCCCGCGCGGGCCGTCTCTACCTGCCACTCGACTGGCTGGCGGCGGTGGGCGTCGATCCTGACGCGTTTCTTGCCGCGCCGCGCTTCACGCCGGCGCTCGGTACGGTGATCGCAGCTCTGCTCGCAGAAGCGGATCGGCTGTACCGGCGCGCCGAGGCCGGAATTGCACGTCTGCCGGCGTCCTGCCGGGCCGGAATCGGTGCCGCCCGCCTCATCTACGCCGAGATCGGCCGGGAAGTGGAGCGCCATGGCGGCAACTCGGTCGACCGTCGTGCCGTTGTGCCGACCCGACGCAAGCTTGCGCTGCTTGCTGCAAGCGCTGCCCGCACGGCCTCATGGTCGACGGCACGGCTCGACGACGAGCCCCTCCCCGCCACGCGATTCCTGGTCGAGGCCGCGCTGGCCGTTCCGCGGCATGGGCGTTCCCGGAATGACCTCGATTCGCGGATCGCTTGGCTCGTCGGCCTCTATGATCGGTTGGAGCGACGCGATCGCACTGGGCGCCTCGCCATGGCGCGCGTCGTCCGCTGAGGGTGGAGGGGAGATGCCCGGAGGGGACCGTTGACGAGACATCATCCGCAGGATGGAGACGCCCGTTGCGACACGTGATCGGCTTGGTGCTGTTCGCCGCCGGTATCGCCCTGATCTGGACAGCGGTGACACGACGCAACGCCATCATCGCCGAAACGCGTCGGCTCGAAGCGGCCGGACTCCCCGACCCCCGCGCTGCACTGCATTCGTCCCTGGCCGTGCTGGGCGATGTCGTGCCGCCGTTGATGATCGGCGCCCTTGCCATCATGGCGCTCAAGCTCGTGCTCGCCTACGTCCTGACCGGGGCGGATCGCTGGTTCTCACTGGTTGATCTGGCGGGGTTCCTGTTCCTGATCGGTGCCTGGTCCACGTGGCTCGTGCTGAAGACGCGCTACCGCTCCTTCCCTTCGCCATTGGTACAGAGTGTGACTCAGGATCCGACGACCGGCGCTCCAACGGTGAGCCGCAGCGGGGTGCGGGCCTGACCGGATCGGCACTGCAGGATTGATCCACCGCAACGCCTGATCGACGCGTGGCCGTTACAGCTTCTTTCCTGCATCCGGTCGGGGAGCGAACGTCATGCGGATTCTGTTGCTGTACCCAAACTACCACTCCGGCGGTGCGGAGATTGCCGGCAACGGTCCTGTCCCTGGCGGTGGTGTAGGTCCTGGGGGTGGTCATCGGCGGATCGCCGGTGAACCGCTCCGGTTTTGCCGGAGGCTCCAACTCCTGAGAGGGTGGAGGCTGCATGAGCAAGACGACGAACAAGTTCTCGCCTGAGGTCCGCGAGCGCGCGGTGCGGATGGTGCGGGATCACGAGCACGAGCATCCGTCGCGATGGGCGGCTGAGACGTCGATCGCGGGCAAGATCGGCTGTACGGCCTGGACGCTT
>NZ_KB899934.1 GCF_000378465.1 Elioraea tepidiphila DSM 17972 | reverse complement strand
TCGGCAGTCACAAGGGCGTCGCCGTCCGCCGCGCCATCCGCGCCACCGGCGCCCACCTGCTGTCCCTGCCGCCCTACAGCCCGGACCTGAACCCGATCGAGATGATGTTCGCCAAGCTCAAGACCCTGCTGCGAAAGGCCGACGAGCGATCCATCGCCACCGTATGGCACCGCATCGGCGCCCTGCTCGGCGAGTTCTCACCCACCGAATGCGCCAACTACTTCCGGCACGCAGGCTATGCTTCACCGTAAATGGATCAGGCTCTAGAGCAGATCGCCCACGGCTGGACTCAGCCGTGTGCGTGAAGATGCCCGCGGGGAATGACCAGAGCGGTTTGCACTCATGGGGAAACCGCCCAGGGCGCGCGGCCCGCGGCGATCCACCAGCCCGGCTGCGCGGCGCGCAGCACGCGCGCGGCATCGGAAGCGGCCGCGTCGTCGTCGAACAGCGCGAAGCAGGTCGCACCGGAGCCGCTCATCCGCGCGAGCCGCGCGCCCGGCAGGGCGCTGAGCGCGTCGAGCACCGTCGCGATCGGCGGGCAGAGCGCGATCGCCGCCGGCTCCAGCGCGTTGCGGCTGCGCGCGAGGTCGCGCGCCATCGTCGCCGCGTCGGGCCAGGACCCGGGCAGCACGGCCGGTGCGTCGAAGCCGCCACGGCGCGCGGCGAACACCGTGGCGGTCGCGAGCGCGACGCCGGGATTGGCGAGCAGCAGCCCGAATCGCGGCAGCCTCGGCGCTGCGGCGATGCGCTCGCCGATCCCGCCTATCCGCGCCGGCTGCCCGTGCACGCAGACCGGAACGTCCGCGCCGAGCCCGGCGCCGAGTGCGGCGAGCCGGTGCGCGCCGAGGCCGAGTCCCCACAGCCGATCGAGCGCGCGCAGCGCCGCGGCCGCATCCGCCGACCCGCCGCCGATCCCGGAGGCGACCGGCAGCGCCTTGGTCAGCGTCAGCCGCGCCCCGCGCGTCGAGCCGGTCGCCGCGGCGAGGGCCCGCGCCGCGCGCAGCACCAGATTGTCCGCCCCCGCGAGGGCGCCGGCGAACGGACCATCGACCGCGAGTGACATCGTCTCGTCCGGTTCGGCGCGCAGCGTGTCGGCGGGTGCGGCGAACACCACCAAGCTGTCGAGCGTGTGATAGCCGTCCGGGCGCCGGTCGAGGACGTGCAGGAACAGGTTGACCTTGGCGTGCGCCGCCTCGGTGACGCTCACGCTCAGCGCGGGGTGGCGGGCGCCTCGCCGGGGCCGGTGCCGGCGGCGACATTCGCCGGCGGCAGCACGAGGCCGTCGCGCAGCTTGGCTTCGATCCTGGGGATCTCCTCGGGCTCCGGGCTCAGGGTGAGCGCGCGGCGCCACTGGAACTGCGCCTCGTTCTGGCGCCCGACCATCCAGTAGGCGTCGCCCAGATGGTCGTTGATCACCGGATCGCGCGGCACCAGTTCCACGGCGCGTTCGAGCCAGCGCACCGCACCCCGGTAGTCGCCCATGCGGAACAGCACCCAACCGAGCGAGTCGATGATGTGGCCGTCATGCGGGCGGAGTTCTACCGCGCGCTCGATCATGCGCTTCGCACGCGCGAGCTCGCGGCCCTGATCCGCCCAGGTGTAGCCGAGATAGTTCAGCACATAGGGCTGGTCGGGCGAGAGCTCGAGCGCCTTGAGGAAGTCGGCCTCGGCGCGCGGCCAGTCCTTCGAGCGCTCATGGGCGATGCCGCGGGCGTAGTAGAGCGTCCATTGCCGCCGCTCGGGCGGGCCGAGGCGTTCCACCGCGCGGTCATAAGCGCGCGCGGCCTCGGCGAAGCGCTGCCGGCCGCGCAGGATGTCGCCCAGCCGGGCGAGCGGCTCCGCCCGGGTCGGATCGTCGGCGGCAAGAGCCTCCAGCTCGCCGATCGCAGCCTCCGTGCGGTCGAGCCGGTCGAGCACCATCGAGAGTCGCACGCGCGCCGCCGGCGCATAGGGGCTGTCGCGGCGGACGCGCGCCAGCATCCCGGCCGCCGCCTCGTAGCGCCGGTCGGTCTCCAGCAGGTCGGCGACCATCAGCTTCGCGGCCGGGAAGTCCGGCCGCAGCAGAAGGGCCACGCGCAGCAGCAGCAGGGCGAACTCGCTCGCCTCCTGCTGGCGCAGCGCCCCGCCGAGGGCCAGCAGCGCCTCGGCCATGCCGTCGGCGGCCGTGCCGACCGGCCGGCGCTCGAGGTCGCGCAGCAGCCGCGCCTCGACCATGGCGATGTCGTCGGAGGCGGCGGCGATCTCGGCGAGGAGGCGCCGCGCGTCCTCGAGCCGGCCCTGGCGCGCGGCGAAGCTTGCCTGGATCTCGGCCGCGCGCAGGCTCGCCCCGCTCTCGGCGGCGGCGATGCCGTACCAGCGCTCGGCCTCGCGCGGCCGGTCGGCGAGATCGGCGATCAGCCCGGCATGCAGCGCGAAGGCGCCGCGGAACCGCGCCCCGTCGGCCAGCGGGCGGAGCGTGGCCAGGGCCTGCTCCCAATGCCCACGCCCGGCCTGGGCCCAGGCGAGCAGCAGCGGCTGGAGGAGCTGTCCCGCCCCCTGGCGCGGCAGGGCGCGCAGCCGCTGCTCGACCTGATCGAACCGTCCGTCGCGAGCCTCCTCGGCGGCCACCACCAGGCTCGGCAGCAGGGCGCCGGGCTGCTGCGCCAGCACCCGCCGGGCAAGCGCGGCCGGGTCGCGCCCATCCGCCAGCGCGGCGTGGAACGCGCGCGTCAGCAGCTCGGGGTTGCCCGGATCGGTCTGGAGCGCGCGGTCGAAGAACTGCGCCGCTGCCGCCGTGTCGGTCTCGCCGGCCGCGAAACGGCCGGCGAGGTAATTGCCGAACGCGCCGGTCGGCTGGAACCGGCCTTCGCGGACCGGCAGCGGCCCCGAGCTGCCGGCGGGCAGGCCGGAGGCGCAGGCCGCCAGCAGCACCAGCGGCAGCATCGCGACGCGGGAGAGCGCGCGGGGCGGGAGGACCCGGACGGGCATCGACGCAGAGTATCGCAGTGCGGCAAGCCGCGCCATGGAAAGCCGGGTCCGCGAGACCTCACATCGAGGCATAGACCGGCCCGCCGCCACCCTCGGGCGTGACCCAGGTGATGTTCTGCTTCGGGTCCTTGATGTCGCAGGTCTTGCAGTGCACGCAGTTCTGCGCGTTGACCACGAGCCGCGGCTGTCCCTCCTCGACGCCGACGAACTCGTAGACCCCGGCCGGGCAGTAGCGCGCCTCGGGCCCGCCATAGCGGGCGAGGTTGTGCGCGACCGCGACGGCCGGGTCGGCGAGGCGCAGATGGCTCGGCTGGTCCTCCTCGTGGTTGGTGTTGGAGAGGAAAACCGAGGAGAGCCGGTCGAAGGTGAGCACGCCGTCGGGCTTCGGGTAGTCGATGCGCGGGGCGGCCGAGGCCTCCTTCAGGCTCTCGTGGTCGGGGTGGTGGCCGAAGGTCCAGGGCGCGCGGCCGCGCAGCAGATAGGTGTCGAGCCCGGCATAGGCGAGCCCGCCCCAGAGGCCGAACTTCGCGAAGGCGGGACGGATGTTGCGCGCGCGTGCGAGCTCCTCGCGCACCCAGGAGCGTTCGAGCGCGGAAGGATACGCCTCCAGCACGTCGGGCCTGGCGCCGACGAGCGCCTCGACCACCGCCTCGGCCGCGAGCATGCCGGACTTCATCGCCGTGTGGCTGCCCTTGATCTTCGGCACGTTGAGGAATCCCGCGCCGCAGCCGATCAGCGCGCCGCCGGGGAACACGAGCCGGGGGATCGCCTGCAACCCGCCCTCGTTCAGCGCCCGCGCGCCGTAGGCGATGCGCTTCGCGCCCTCGAAGAAGGGTCGGATGGCAGGGTGCGTCTTGAAGCGCTGCGTCTCCTCGAAGGGCGAGAGCCACGGGTTCGGGTAGTCGAGCCCGACCACGAAGCCGTAGGACATCAGGTTCTCGCCCCAGTGGTAGAGGAACGAGCCGCCATAGGTGTCGGAGGCGAGCGGCCAGCCGATCGTGTGCAGGATCAGCCCGGGCTGGTGCGTCGACTTCGGCACCTCCCAGAGCTCCTTGATGCCGATCGCGTAGGTCTGCGGCTGGCGGCCCTCGCGCAGCGCGAACCTGCGCTCCAACTGCTTCGTCAGGCTGCCGCGGCAGCCCTCGGCGAACAGCGTGTAGGTGGCGCGCAGCTCCATGCCCGGCTGGTAGGAGGGCTTCCGCGTGCCGTCCCTGGCGATGCCCATGTCGCCGGTGGCGACACCGACCACGCGGTCGCCCTCGAACAGGATCTCGGCGGCGGCGAAGCCCGGATAGATCTCCACCCCCAGCGCCTCGGCCTGGGCGCCGAGCCAGCGGCAGACCTGGCCGAGCGAGACGATCCAGTTGCCGCTGTTGTGCATCTGCGGCGGCGTCGGCATCCGGAACGCGCGCGTCGCCGTGAGATAGAGGAAGCGGTCCTCGCGCGCCGGCGTCTCGATCGGCGCGCCGAGCGCCTGCCAGTCCGGCAGCAGCTCGTCGAGCGCGCGCGGCTCCAGCACCGCGCCCGAGAGGATGTGCGCGCCGACCTCCGCGCCCTTCTCCAGAACGCAGACGCTGATCTCGCGCCCGGCCGAGCCGGCGGCCTGCTTCAGCCGGATCGCGGCGGCGAGCCCGGCGGGCCCGGCCCCCACGATCACCACGTCGAACTCCATCGCCTCGCGCTGCATGCGGTCCCCCATGGCTCCGCGCCAGAGATAGAGGCATCCTGCCCGCCACGCGAGAGCATGGGGAGCGGGGAGTGGAAGCGGCGATGCGCTCCGAGCTGAAAGCCGCGCTGGCGTTGCAGCTCGCCTGGGGTGCGGACGAGGCGCTGGAGGAGACGGTCCAGGACCGGCTGGCCGAGGCTCCGCCGCGCCTGACCGAGCCGCCGGCGCGCGCCGTGCCCGCGGTGGCGGCGCCCCCGGTGGCAGCGCCCGCCACAGGCGCGGTCGCCCGTGCCGAGGCGGCGGCCGAGGCGGCGGACTCGCTCGCCGCGCTGCGCGCGGCGCTGGCCGCCTTCGACGGCTGCGCGCTGCGCGACACGGCGACCCACCTGGTCTTTGCGGATGGCGATCCTTCCGCGCCCGTGATGCTGATCGGCGAGGGGCCGGGCGCGGAGGAGGATCGCGAGGGCCTGCCCTTCGTCGGCCCGTCCGGGCGGCTGCTCGACCGCATGCTCGCGAGCATCGGGCTGTCGCGGAAGGCGGGCGATGTCTACATCACCAACGTGCTGCCCTGGCGGCCGCCCGGCAACCGCAACCCGACCGACGCCGAGGTGGCGGTCTGCCTGCCGTTCCTGAAGCGACACATTGCCCTGGCGCGACCGAAGCTCATCGTCCTGCTCGGCGGCGTGCCGGCGCGCGGGCTGCTCGGCGCGCGCGAGGGCATCACCCGGCTGCGCGGACGCTGGCGCGAGCTCGATGGTCCGGGCCTCGATGCGCCGATCCCGACCCTGCCGACGCTCCATCCGGCCTATCTGCTGCGCAACCCTGGCGCGAAACGCGACGCCTGGAACGACCTCTTGGCGTTACGGAGGCGGCTCGATTCCATCCTGCCACAGATGCGGCAGAACTAAGGCACACGAGGAACGCACGCGAGCCTGTTGATCCTGCGAGGGCCATCTCGCAGCGCGGGATTCGTCCCGCATATCGGCGTGGACGAGATGGTTGACGCTCGGTTAACGCAGACCTCGCCATGCAAGGAACCGAGGGAGCATGGGGCCGCGGGCACACCGCGGGCCTGATCTGGGGGGCGGCATTCCTGGCACTGGTCGGCCTGTCGGGCACGGCTCGCGGGCAGGACCAGATGGCCTTCGCGGTGCCTCGTCCGACCCTGGGCGGTGTGTCCGGCCTGCCGAGCGTGCTCGGCCCGGCCGACGCCGCGCTCTATCGCCGCATCTTCACGGCCCAGGAGGCGGGCAGGTTTGCGGCCGCGGATGCCGATATCGCCCGCCTGTCCGACCGGCTGCTGATGGGTCACGTGGTCGCCGACCGGCTGCTCGGCCCGCACACGCGCGCGCGACCCGAGGACCTGTCGGCCTGGCTCGAGGCCTATGCCGACCACCCGGACGCGCCGCGCATCCACCGCCTGCTGAGCCTGCGCGCGCCGCGCGGCACTGTGCTCCCGACCCTGGTTGAGCCGAACGAACTGCCGGCCGCCGAGACCCCCCCCGAGGAGATCGAGGCCGGCACGCGCGCCTTCGTGCGCAGCGCGGTGCTCGACCGGACCGTGCGCCAGCACCTGCGCGCGGAGGAATTCCCGCGCGCGGTCGCCGCGATCCGCGCCGCCGGCCGCATCGACCCCGCCTACGCGGCGAGCCTGCGCGCCGAGGTCGCGCGCGCGCTGTTCCTGCGCGGACAGGACGAGCAGGCGCTGCGCGAGGCGCAGGAGGCAATCCGTGCTTCGCCGCACGTGGCCGAGGCGCAGTGGTTCGCCGGCCTCGCCTCGTGGCGGCTCGGCCGGATCGAGGCGGCGCGCCGGCACTTCGAGGCCACCGCGCGGGCCGAGATCGGCTCCTCGGCACGGCGCGCCGCGGGCGCGTTCTGGGCGGCGCGCGCGGCACTCCGCCAGCGCGACCACCGCAATTACGTGCCCTGGCTGCTCGAGGCGGCGCAGTCCTCGCGCAGCTTCTACGGGCTGCTCGCGCGCCGCGCGCTCGGCATTCCCGGCGGCTTCGCCTGGGAGCGCGATACGCTGGGCGAGAACGAGGCCGCGCTGCTGGCCGAGACCGCGCAGGGGCTGCGCGCGCTCGCCCTCATCCAGATCGGCCAGACCGAGCGCGCGGAGGCGGAACTGCGCCGCCTCGCGGTCGCGGCGCCGGACAATCCGGCGCTCGCGCGCGCGCTGCTGGTGGTGACCAGCCAGTCCGGCATGGCCGAGCTCGCGATGCGAATCGCCCCGCTGGTCGAGAGCCGCGACGGCCGGCCGCGCGACTACGCCCGCTTCCCGCTGCCGCATTGGCGGCCCGACGAGAGTGTGGCCGATCCGGCGCTGGTGATCGGCATGGCGCGGGTGGAGAGCAACTTCGACGCCGCGGCGATCAGCCGCGCGGGCGCGCGCGGCGTGATGCAGATCATGCCGCTGACCGCGAGCTACGTCGCCGGCCGACCCGAGCTCGCCGGGCGGCAGCGCCACCGGCTGCACGACACCGACCTCAACCTCGAGATCGGCGGCCGCTACATCGCCTATCTCGCGCGCCACCCCGAGGTGAACGGCGACCTGCTGCGGCTGATCGCCGCCTACAACGCGGGGCCAGGCAATGTCGCGCGCTGGAACGGGTCGATGTCGTACGGGAACGATCCGCTGCTGTTCCTGGAGACCATCCCGATCCACGAGACCCGCGCCTATGTGCAGCGCGTGCTCGCGTTCAGCTGGATCTACGCCTCGCGCCTGGGCCGGCCCGCGCCGTCGCTCGACGCTCTCGCCGCCGGGCGCTGGCCGCGCTACCATGGGCCCGAGGAGATCAACGCCCGGGATCCCGGCCGCAGCGCGCGCCTGAACTGAGCCGCGCCGCGTCCGCTTCCGGCCCAGGGAACGGGTTCATGGCACGGATCGACGAGAGCCGCCCCTTCATCGCCGTCAACATCGCCGTCCTGACCATCTCGGACACGCGCACGCCGGCGACCGACACCTCGGGCGACACGCTGGCGGAGCGGATCCAGGGTGCAGGGCACCGCGTCGTCGCGCGCAGCATCGTGCGCGACGAGGTCGCGGCGATCGAGGCGCATCTGCGCGACTGGATCGCCGATGCCGGGATCGACGTGATCATCACCACCGGCGGCACCGGCATCACCGGCCGCGACGTCACGCCGGAGGCGTTCGAGCGCGTGCTCGAGAAGCGGATCGAGGGCTTCGGCGAGCTGTTCCGGATGCTGAGCTACCAGAAGGTCGGCTCGTCCACCATCCAGTCGCGCGCGATCGGCGGCGTGGCGCAGGGCACCTACCTGTTCGCCCTGCCCGGCTCGCCCTCGGCCTGTCGCGACGCCTGGGACGACATCCTGCGCTTCCAGCTCGACAGCCGCCACCGGCCCTGCAACCTGGTCGAACTGATGCCCAGGCTGCAGGAGCACATGAAGGCGGCGGAATAGGCGCCGCTGCGCCAGCGGGTCATTCCGCGAGCGCGCGCATCTCCGCGTACAGGTCCGACTTCCCCTCGAAGCCGATCCCGGGCAGGTCGGGCAGGGTGACGTGGCCGTGCTCCACCCGCACGCCGTCGGGGAATCCGCCATAGGGCTGGAACAGGTCCGGGTAGCTCTCGTTGCCGCCGAGCCCGAGCCCCGCCGCGATCATCAGCGACATCTGATGCCCCCCGTGCGGGATGCAGCGCCGCCACGACCAGCCGCATTCGGTCAGCACGGCGAGGGTGCGCTGGTACTCGCAGAGCCCGTAGGAGAGCGCGCAGTCGAACTGCAGCCAGTCGCGATCCGGGCGCATCCCGCCATAGCGCAGCAGGTTGCGCGCGTCCTGATGGCTGAACAGGTTCTCGCCCGTCGCCATCGGTCCCGGATGGAACTGGGCGAGAGTCGCCTGCAGGTGGAAGTCGAGCGGGTCGCCCGCCTCCTCGTACCAGAACAGCGGATAGTCGGAGAGCGCCTTGGCGTAGGCGATCGCGGTCTCGAGGTCGAAACGGCCATTCGCGTCCACCGCGAGCTCGGCCTTGCCGTCGAGCTCGGCCAGCACCGCCTCGATCCGCGCGCGATCCTCGGCGAGCGAGGCCCCGCCGATCTTCATCTTCACCACCGTGTAGCCGCGGTCGAGGTAGCTGCGCATCTCGGCGCGCAGCGCCGAATTGTCCTTGCCCGGATAGTAGTAGCCGCCGGCCGCATAGACGAACACGCGCGGATCGGCCTCGCGGCCGTGTCGTTCCGCGAGCAGCCGGAACAGCGGCTTGCCCGCGATCTTCGCCACCGCATCCCAGATCGCCATGTCGAGCGTGCCGACGGCGACCGAGCGCTCGCCATGTCCGCCCGGCTTCTCGTTGGTCATCATCGCCGCCCAGCAGCGGTCGGGGTCGAGATTCTCGCCCGAGGCATCGAGCAGCGAGGCCGGGTCGGCGTTCAAGAGGCGCGGGGCGAAGCGCTCGCGGATCAGCCCGCCCTGGCCGTAGCGGCCGTTCGAGTTGAAGCCGTAGCCGACCACGCGCTTGCCGTCGCGGACCACGTCGGTGACCACCGCGACCAGCGAGGTGGTCATCTGCGAGAAGTCGATATAGGCGTTGCGGATCGCCGAGCCGATCGGCCGGGTGCGTTCCTCGACCGCGACGATGCGGGGGCCATGCGGTGTCTCCTTGAGTCGGTGGGCGGATGGCCTTACAGCGATGCGCCGCCGCAGACCAGGATCTGCTGGCCGGTGATCGCGCCGGCCTCGGCCGAGAGCAGGAAGGCCGTGAGCGCCGCGACCTCCTCGGGGCGGATGAAGCGGCCGATCGGCGGCAGCCTGGGCGCGACGCCGGAGCGCGAAGGATCGGCGAGCATCGGCGTGTCGGTGGCGGCGGGCGCGATCACGTTCACGGTGATGCGGCGCGGCGCGAGCTCGGCGGCCCAGGAGCGCGCGAGCCCGACCAGCGCGGCCTTGCTCGCTGCGTACTGGCTCCGCCCCGCCGCACCCGAAGCGGTGCGGCTGCCGACCAGCACGATCCGCCCGCCTTCCGGCAACCGTGGCGCGAGCGCGTCGGCCAGCATCGCCGCGACTTCGACATGCAGCCGGAACATCAGCGCTCCCGACTCCGCGTCGAGCGCGCCGAGCGGGGCGACGCGCAGCACACCGGCGGCGTGCACCACGGCCGTGATGCCGTCGAGCCCCGCCAGCACCGCGCGCAGCCGTGCGGAATCGGTCAGGTCGAGGCGGTAATGGGCGTAGCCATCCCCATGCTCCGGCGCCGGGGCGAGATCGAGGCCGGTGACGCGCCATCCATCCGCCAGCAGCCGCGCGGCGATCGCCGCGCCGATCCCCGAACTCGCCCCGGTCACCAGCGCATGCATCAGGCCGGCTTGAAGTTGACCGAGGCGAGGAGCTCGCGCGCGCGCTTCTCCTCCGAGACCATGAAGGCGCGCGCCTCGTCGGCGCTCTCGATCACGGGCTCGACCAGCCGCGAGGTGAGCCACTGGCGCGTCTCGGCCTCGCGCATCGCATCCGCCATCAGCGCGTTGATGCGGCCCTTGATCTCGGCCGAGGTGCCCTTCGGCGCCCAGATCCCGTACCAGGAGTTGAACACGAAATCGCCGAGGCCGGACTCGCCCATGGTTGGCAGCTCGGGCGCGAGTTCGGAGCGCCGCGCCGAGGCGATACCGAGCGCCTTGGCGCGCCCCGCCTGCGCGGCCGGCAGCAGCGCGAAGGCCGGATCGATCAGCAGCTGCACATTGCCCGCCATGATGTCGGTCAGCGCGGGCTGGGTGCCGCGATAGGGCGCCATCTCGACATTCGCGCCGCTCCGGCGGTTGAACTCGATCGTGGCGAGGTGCCCGGCCGAACCGACCGAGGTGATCGCGAAGGTCCACTCGGCGGGCTTGGCCTTCGCCTCGGCGATGACTTCGGCGATCGTGGTCTGCGGCCGGCCGGGCGTCATCACCATCACCAGCGGCGCGATGCCGGTGCGCGCGACCACGTCGAGATCCGACATCGGATCGAACGGCAGGTTTGGCGTGACCAGATGCAGCACGACCGTGTTGAAGGCCGAGGCCAGCAGCGTGTAGCCGTCATTCGCCGACTGCACGACGTGGCTCGTGCCGACCACGCCGTTGCCGCCCACACGGTTCTCGACCACCGCGGTCGCGCCGAGCTTGTCCTGGAGCCGTTGCGCCAGCATCCGCCCGAGCAGGTCGTTCACCGCGCCGGGCGGGAAGGGCACGATCACGCGGATGGTGCGGCCGTGCGGCCAGCCCTGCTGGGCGCGGATCGCGGGCGCGGCGAGCGTGGCCGCGCCGGCGGCAAGCAGTGTGCGTCGGAGCATGGTCGTTTCTCCCTGGTTGGTCGATGCTACTCGGCCGCTGCGCGTGCGAGCACGCCGGCGGCATCCAGCGCGGCGCGGATCGTCTCGATCTCCGCCGCATTCGGGGCGTGGGTCGGCGGCCGCACGGTGTCGTTGCGCAGGATCCCGGCGAACTTCATCGCCGTCTTCATGCGCGCATGCGCCTCGCCGGTCGGCTCCCCGCCGCCATAGACGGCATCCTTCACCGGATCGATCAGCGCCTGCACCGCCATCGCGCGCTTGAGATCGCCGGCCTTCACCGCGCTCAGCAGGTCGTGGATCAGCCCTGGGATCAGCGAGGCGAAGCCGACGAGCGCGCCGTCGATCCCCTGCACCATCGAGGCGAGCAGGTACTCGTCGTGGCAGGTGAGCAGCGCGCAGGACGGATCGGCCGCGCGGATCGCCTTCAGGTCGGCGGCATACTTGTTCATCTCGCGCGTGCCGATCTTGAACGCGTGCACGAACGGCAGGCGGGCGAGCTCGGCGAGCAGGGCGGAGGGGAACGACGCCTTGGTCCAGGCGGGATAGACATGCACGATCAGGCCGAGGCCGGTGGCCTCGCCGATCGCGGTGAAGTAGTCGATCACCTGGTCGGGGCGGAAGCCGAAGCGCAGCCAGTGATGCGGCGGCATGATGTCGAGCGCCTGCGCGCCCGCCTCCTTCGCCGCCACCGCCTGCTCGACCGCGTCGCGGATGCCCTCGCAGACGATCGAGGAGATCACCGGGCGGATGCCGCGCGTGGCCTCCGCGGCGATGCGCGTGACCTCGATGCGCTCGCGCGGGGTGAGCGAGAACACCTCGCCGGTGTGGCCGTTGGTCATCAGCGCGACGATGCCGGGCTGGCGCGCGAGCCAGCGCGCGAAGCGAGCGAGCTCCTCGGCGTCGATCGCGTGGTCGTCGCGGAACGGGCAGGCGATCGCGGGAATGATGCCATGATAGTCGAGGCGCGCGGTCATGGGCTGGGTCTCCTCGTGCGCGGTGTGTTGGCGATCGGCGGGCGCGGCGGTGCGGCGGTGCCGCCGGCGGCTTCGAGGCCACGCGAGAGCGCGCGCGCAGCCGCGATCAGCGGCGGGCCCGCCCGACGCAGGTAGTCCTCGGCGCTCATGCGCAGCGCCGGGGCGGCGACGCTGATGCCGCCCAAGGGCACGCCATCGGCATCGCGCAGCGGGCAGGCGAGCACGCGCAGGCCGGGCACGGTCTCCTGGTCGGAGAACGCGATGCCGTCCGCGCGCACGCGATCGAGGAGCGCGAGCAGGGCATCACGATCCGTCACGGTCGCCTCGGTGAGCTTCTCGCGCGGGCGCGCCTCAAGCACCGCGATCTGGGTCTCGCGCGGCAGATAGGCGAGGATCGCGCGGCCGATCGCGGAGGAATAGACCGGGACGCGGCTGCCGATGCGGACATCGACGCCGAGCCGGGCGATGCCGGCCTGGATGCGTTCGATATAGACCACGTCGGCACCGTCGAGCACACCGATCGAGGCGGCCTCGTTCAGCTCGCCGACGAGATCGCGCAGGATCGGCCGGGCCTGCATGCGCAGATCGGCGCGCGCGATCGCGTTGAAGCCGAGATCGAGGCAGCGCAGCGTGAGGCGGAAGCGCCGCGTGCCCGGCACGCGCGCGACATAGCCGAGCATCACCAGCGTGTTGAGGAATCGGAAGGCGGTGGCGTTGTCGACGCCGGCCGCGCGCGCGACCTCGGCGAGGGTGAGCTCGTCGCGTTCGGCGGTGAAGGCGTGCAGGACGGCGAAGCCCTTGGCGAGCGAGCGGACGAGATTCTTCTCGGCCGGATCGGCAGGCTGGGGCTCGTCGCCAAAGTTCGGATAGCGAACTTTTGTTTGGACCATGCAGACGCATACGCCCGTCGCCGGATGGCGTCAAGCGGGTTCGTTCCGGGCCCGGGGATCAGTACAGCCGGGTCAGCAGCCGCGGCGGCACGCCGGCGAACCAGAGCGCCAGGATCGCGAGGTTGCGTGCCGACCGCCACCGATAGCCGTCGCGCTGGTAGCGTTCCGCCGAGGTGAGCGCGTCGGCATCGAGCAGCCGCAGCCGGGCGGGGCCGATCCGGCGCACCAGATCGACGTCTTCCATCAGCGGCAGGGGTCGCACGCCGCCCACCGCATCGAGCAGCGCGCGCGAGATCAACAGGCCCTGGTCGCCATAGGGCAGGGCGAGCACGCGGCAGCGCCACGCGACCACGCGTTCGAGGCGGCGCGCCGCGCGGGAGTCGTCGTCCAGGCGCAGGCGGAAGTATCCCGCCCGATCGGGTTCGCACGCGATATGCTTGGCCACCGCCGCCTGCCAGTCGGGGCCGAGCCGCGTGTCGGCATGCAGCAGCAGCAGCCAGGGCGAGGCGGCGGCCGCCACGCCGGCGGCAAGCTGGCTGCCACGCCCGCGCGGTGCTGCAACCACGCGGCAGCCGCGTTCTGCCGCGCGCTCGGCCGTGCCGTCGTCGGACCCGCCGTCCACGACGATCACCTCGCGTGGACCGCCGCCGAGCGAATCGAGCGTCGCCGGCAGCGTCGCGGCCGCATTCAGTGTCGGGATGACCACGGCGAGGTCCATGCGAGGCGGCAGGCTGCCCGATCGCCCGTCGCCGGGCCATGGCCCGCGCCGGGTGTTCGTGTTTTGTTCTTGACGACTCCGCCGCCGCCGCCGCACCATTCCGCCACACGGAGGGACCGCGATGGACGACCTGGCGTTGGCCGACTGGCCCGAGACGGAAACCGCCGAACCGCCGGCGCTCGCCCCCGGCCCGCGCAAGGGCCGCGGCGCGATCGGCAATCCCGCCTGCCGCTTCGACCCCACGCGGTCCGAGCCGGTCGATGACGGCTGGGGCACGCTGGCCGAGGAGTTCGCCGAACCGCCGCCGCTCGAGACCACGCTGACGCGCGATGCCACGCGCAGCATCATCGCCTGGAACGACAGTCCCGATATCGGCTTCGACCGCGCGGTGAACCCGTATCGCGGCTGCGAGCACGGCTGCGTCTACTGCTATGCGCGGCCGAGCCATGCCTATCTCGGCCTCTCGCCGGGCCTCGATTTCGAAACGAAGCTGCTGTTCAAGCCCGAGGCGGCGGCGCTGCTGGCGAAGGAGATCGCCAGGCCCGGCTATGCTGCCCGGCCGATCGCGCTCGGGTCGAACACCGATCCGTATCAGCCGGTCGAACGGCAGCTCCGCATCACGCGGTCGATCCTGGAGGTGCTGGCCGAGGCCGCGCATCCCTGCACGATCGTGACGAAATCGGCGCTGGTGCTGCGCGACCTCGACCTGCTGACCGGCATGGCGTCGCGGCGGCTGGTGCGGGTGTGCATCTCGGTCACCACGCTGGACCGGCGGCTCGCGCGGGTGATGGAGCCGCGCGCGGCCACGCCGGCGCGGCGGTTGCAGGCGATCGAGGCGCTCGCGCGCGCGGGGGTGCCGACGGGCGTGATGGCCGCGCCGATGATCCCGGGCCTGAACGACGCCGAGATGGAGTCGATCCTGGCCGCCGCGTCACGCGCCGGTGCGACGGCTGCCAGCTATGTGCTGCTGCGCCTGCCGCATGAGCTGCGCGCGTTGTTCACCGAGTGGCTGCACGCCCATTATCCCGAGCGGGCCGCGCATGTGCTGTCGCTGATCCGCCAGACGCGCGGCGGCGCGCTGAACGACCCTCGCTTCGGCAGCCGGTTCAGCGGCGTCGGGGTCTATGCCGACATGCTGGCGAAGCGGTTCGCGATCGCCGCGCGGCGGTTCGGGCTCGACGAGCCCATGGCCGGTCTCGACTGCTCGCGGTTCGCGCCGCCGCGTCGCCATGCCGAGGAGCGGCAGTTGGCCCTGCTGTAGGAGATCGGGGGCCGCAAGGCCCCCCAGGTGCAGGGGGGTGTGGGGGGACCAGCGTGGTCCCCCCACACCTGTCTCTTTGCTTCAGGCCCTGCCGTGGCAGTGCTTGTACTTCTTGCCCGACCCGCAGGGGCACGGCGCATTGCGCGGCGTGTGGTGCCAGGTCGAGGGGTCGCCCGCATCGACCTGGGCCTGCCGCCCGCGCGCGGGCCTGGTCAGCAGCGCGGTGCCGCCGCCATTGCCCTCGACCGGCTCCATCCCCTCGCCCTCACCCGTCGCGTTCGTGACGTAGACCGGCTCGGGCGGCGGCGGGGGTGCGAGCTCGACCCGCGCCATCAGCGACGTCACCCGCTCGCGCAGATGCTGAAGCATCGCGTTGAACAGGTTGAACGCCTCGTTCTTGTACTCGTTCAGCGGATCGCGCTGGCCATAGGCGCGCAGCCCGATGCCCTGGCGCAAGTGGTCGAGCGTCAGCAGGTGCTCCTTCCAGACCTGGTCCAGCATCTGCAGCAGCACCGACTTCTCGATCTGGCGCATCAGGTCGGCGCCGAAATCGGCCGTCTTCCTGGCCATCAGCGAGTCGGCGGCGCGCTCGATCCGCTCGCGGATATCGGCCTCGTCGATTCCCTCCTCCTTCGCCCATTCGTCGATCGGCAGATCGAGGTTGAACAGGCGCACCACCTCGTCGCGCAGCCCGGCCGCGTCCCACTGCTCGGGCATGGCGTGTTCGGGGATGTGCTTGGCGACCGCATCGGCGATCACCTCGTGGCGCATCTCGGCCACGGTCGCGGCGACATCGTTCGTCTTCATGAACTCGCGGCGCTGCGCATAGACCTCGCGGCGCTGGTCGTTCATCACGTTGTCGTATTTGAGCAGGTTCTTGCGGGTGTCGAAGTTGCGCGCCTCGACCTTCTTCTGCGCCTTCTCGAGCGCCTTGTTGATCCAGGGATGGACGATCGCCTCGCCTTCCTTGAGGCCGAGCTTCTGGAGCATCCCGCCCATCCGGTCGGAGCCGAAGATGCGCATCAGGTCGTCCTCGAGCGAGAGGAAGAACTTCGACGCGCCCGGGTCGCCCTGCCGGCCGGAGCGGCCGCGCAGCTGGTTGTCGATGCGCCGGCTCTCGTGCCGCTCGGTACCGATCACGTAGAGCCCGCCCGCCGCCTTCACGATCTCGCGGTTCTTCGCCACCTCCTCGCGGATCGCGGCCGCGCGCGCCTCCTTCTCGGGCCCGTCCTCCATGCCGGCGAGTTCGAGGCGGATGCGCATGTCGGCGTTGCCGCCGAGCTGGATGTCGGTGCCGCGGCCGGCCATGTTGGTCGCCACCGTCACCGCGCCCGGCGCGCCCGCCTGGGCGATGATGTAGGCCTCCTGCTCGTGGAAGCGCGCGTTCAGCACGTTGTGCGGGATCTTCGCCTTGGTGAGCAGCTCGCTGACCGCCTCGCTCTTCTCGATCGAGGTCGTGCCCATCAGCACCGGCTGCTTGCGCTCACGGCATTCCTGGATCAGCGCGATCACCGCGTCGTACTTCTCGCGCGCCGACTTGTAGACCTCGTCGTCGTTGTCCTTGCGGATCACCGGCACGTTGGTCGGGATCTCGACAACGTCGAGCTTGTAGATCTCCATGAACTCGTCGGCTTCGGTCGCGGCCGTGCCGGTCATGCCGGCGAGCTTGGGATAGAGGCGGAAGTAGTTCTGGAAGGTGATCGAGGCGAGGGTCTGGTTCTCCGGCTGCACCGGGACGTGCTCCTTCGCCTCCAGCGCCTGGTGCAGCCCGTCGGAGTAGCGCCGCCCCTCCATCATGCGGCCGGTGAACTCGTCGATGATGACGATCTTGTCGACGCCATCGCGCGGGTCCTTGCGCACGACGTAATCGACGTCGCGGCGGAACAGCGTGTGCGCGCGCAAGGACTGCGTCAGGTGATGCACGATCGTGACGTTCGCGGAATCGTAGAGGTTGCCCTCCTTCAGGATGCCCGCCTCGCGCAGCGCATGCTCGACCCGCTCGTTGCCGAGTTCCGTCAGCGAGACGGTCTTGAACTTCTCCTCCTTCTCGTAGGTCGCCGTGTCCTTCACGAGCTCGGCCACCACGGCATCGACCTGGCGGTAGAGCTCGGAGGAGTCGTCGGCCGGCCCCGAGATGATCAGCGGCGTGCGCGCCTCGTCGATCAGGATGGAGTCGACCTCGTCGACGATCGCGTAATTGAAGTCCCGGTGCACCATGTCCTCGAACCGGTACTTCATGTTGTCGCGCAGGTAGTCGAAGCCGTATTCGTTGTTGGTGCCGTAGGTGATGTCGCAGGCATAGGCCGCGCGGCGCTCGTCGTCGGTCAAGCCGTGCACGATCACGCCGACCGTGAGCCCGAGGAACCGGTAGATCTGGCCCATCCACTCGGCGTCACGGCGGGCGAGGTAGTCGTTCACCGTGACGATGTGCACGCCCTTGCCGCTGAGCGCGTTCAGATAGGCGGGCAGGGTGGCGACCAGCGTCTTGCCCTCGCCGGTCTTCATCTCGGCGATCTTGCCCTCGTGCAGCACGATGCCGCCGATCAGCTGGACGTCGAAGTGCCGCTGGCCGAGCGTGCGCACGGCGGCCTCGCGCACGGTGGCGAAGGCTTCGGGCAGCAGATCGTCCAGCGTCTCGCCCTTGGCGAGCCGCTCGCGGAAGAGCACGGTCTGGTTCCTGAGCGCCTCGTCCGACAGCGCCTTCATCTTCGGCTCGAGCGCATTGATGGCCGGGACGCGCTTCTTCAGGCCCTTGAGGGCACGATCGTTCGAAGTGCCGAGAATGACGCGGGCGAGGCGAGAAAGCATGCGACTGTCCTGCGGTGGTCGTGAGGGCGCGGGTTGCGCGGACCGGCGACCCGCCGCCGCCCCGCACGCCACGCGCCGGGGCACCACCAGGGGCAGGGTCCCGGCTGTCAGATAGGCGCGCCCCCGCCCGGCCGTCAATCACGCCCCGGGGATGTCCCTGGGGGTCGTCTTGAGGGGGAGGGGGCGATCCGCCATGATCCGCGCTCCGGGTGGCGCTTCCGCCATGCCCGCGTGAAGGATTGCCCGCATGTCCGCCATTCCGTTCCGCGCCGCGCTCCTGGCGACGGCCCTGCTCGCCGCGCCGTTGACCGTGACGGCACAGATCCAGCCCGTCGCGCCGGGCGGCGACCCGGTGGTCGCGCGCGTCGACGGCGCCGAGATCCGCTTCTCGGACGTGGCCGAGGCGGCGCGGCGCCTGCCCGAGCAGTTCCGGTCCATGCCGCCGCAGGTCCTGTTCCCGCTGCTGATCGACCAGATGATCAGCGAGGCGGTGGTCACCCAGGCCGCGCGCAAGGCCGGGTTGCAGGACACGCCCGAGGTGCGGCGGCAGATGGCGCGGATCGAGGACCAGGTGATCCAGCAGGCGCTGATCGGCCGCGAGATCGCCGAGAAGGTGACCGAGCAGAGCCTGCGCGCCCGCTACCAGCGCGAGATCGTCGACAAGCCGGCCGAGGCCGAGGTGCGCGCCCGTCACATCCTCGTGCAGACCGAGAGCGAGGCGCGCGCGATCATCGCGACCCTCGCGGGCGGGGCTGATTTCGCCGCGACCGCGCGCGAGAAGAGCCGCGGTCCGGGCGCGGCCGAAGGGGGCGACCTCGGCTTCTTCAAGAAGGAGGACATGCCGGAGGCGCTGGCGGAGGCGGCATTCGCGCTCCAGCCGGGCCAGGTCGGCCCCAACCCGGTGCGCACCCAGTTCGGCTGGCACGTGGTGAAGGTCGAGGAGCGGCGCGAGCAGCCGCGGCCGAGCTTCGAGGAGGCGGAGCCGGCGTTGCGGCGCGCCGCCTCGGAGGAGGTGGCGGAGGCGCTGGTGGAGCGGCTGCGCGGGCAAGCGCGGGTCGAGCGCTTCGGGCTCGACGGTTCGCCGCTCCCCGCCACACCCCGCTGAGAGGTCGGCCATGGCGCATCCGGTCTCCCCGCTCGCGGTTCCGCTGCCCGCGTTCCCGCCGATCCCCGGGGTGCGGCTCGGCACGGCCCGGGCGGAGATCCGCTACGTCGCCCGCGAGGACGTGACGATGATGGTGTTCCCGCCCGGCACGACGGTGGCGGGCGTGTTCACGCGGAACCGCTGCCCCGGCGCGCCGGTGGATTGGTGCCGTGCGGCGCTGAAGGGGGGCAAGGCGCGCGCGCTGGTGGTGACGGCGGGCAATTCGAACGTGTTCACCGGCCGGGCCGGGCGCGAGACCTGTGCCGCGACCGCGGCGGCGATGGCGGAGCTTGCCGGCTGCAAGCCGCGCGAGGTGTTCCTCGCCTCCACCGGCGTGATCGGCCAGCGCCTGCCGACCGAGAAGCTGGTCGGCGCGCTGCCCGGACTGTTCGCCGCGCTCTCCGACGACGCATGGGAGCGGGCCGCGCGCGCGATCATGACGACCGACACCTTCCCGAAGGGAGCGGTGCGGCGGGCACGGATCGGCGATGCGGAGGTGACGATCGCCGGCATCGCCAAGGGCAGCGGCAT
This sequence comes from Elioraea tepidiphila DSM 17972, assembly GCF_000378465.1. Taxonomy (GTDB): domain Bacteria; phylum Pseudomonadota; class Alphaproteobacteria; order Acetobacterales; family Acetobacteraceae; genus Elioraea; species Elioraea tepidiphila. Next base: position 57,682 of record NZ_KB899934.1, on the reverse strand, counting down.
GATCGCGCCCGACATGGCGACGATGCTGTGCTTCCTCGCCACCGACGCGAAGGTGCCGGCGGCCGCGTTGCAGAATCTGCTGGCGAAAGGTGTGGATGGCAGCTTCAACCGCACAACGGTCGATTCCGACACCTCGACCAGCGACACGGTGCTGGTGTTCGCGACCGGGGCGACGAAGCACCCGCGCGTGCCGGCCGAGGGCGGGCCGATGCTGCGCGACTTCGCGCGCGCGCTGAACGAGGTGCTGACGGATCTCGCCTTGCAGGTCGTGCGTGACGGCGAGGGGGCACAGAAGCTGATCCGCATCGACGTGACAGGCGCGGTGACGCACCGCTCCGCGCACCGCATCGGGCTCTCGATCGCCAATTCTCCGCTGGTGAAGACGGCGATCGCGGGCGAGGACGCGAACTGGGGCCGGATCGTGATGGCGGTCGGCAAGGCGGGCGAGCCGGCGGACCGCGACCGCCTGTCGGTGGCGGTCGGCGGGGTGTGGATGGCGAAGGACGGCGAGGTGGCGCCCGACTACGACGAGACGCCGGTGGTGGCGCACATGAAGGGCCGCGAGATCCATATCGAGGTCGATCTGGGCCTGGGCCGCGGCAAGGCCACGGTGTGGACCTGCGATCTGACGCACGGCTACATCGACATCAACGGGTCGTACCGATCCTGAGCGGGACGGGTCGCACGGTGGACAAGGCGACGCTCGCGGCCTGGCTCGCGCGCGATCGCGAGCTCATCATCGGCTTCCTCCAGGAGCTCGTGCGCGCGCCCTCGCCGAACCCGCCGGGCGACACGCGCGCGGCGGCGGCCGTGATCACGCGTTTCCTCGACCGGCACGGCCTGCCCTGGCGCCTCGTCGCGCCGGTGGCGGAGTGGCCGAACATCGTCGGCACGATCGAGACCGGGCGGCCGGGGCGGCATCTGGTGCTGAACGGGCATATCGACGTCTTCCCGGTGGACGAGAGCGAGCCCTGGACGCACGGCCCCTGGTCCGGCGCGCTGGCGGACGGAAAGATCTGGGGGCGCGGCGTGGTGGACATGAAGGCCGGCACGGCGGCCTCGGTGATGACCTATCGTTATCTGCACGAGGCGCGGGCTGCGCTCGCCGGCCGGGTGACGCTGACCTGCGTTTCCGACGAGGAGACGTTCGGCCCCTATGGTGCGCGCTGGCTCGTCGCCAACGAGCCGGAGGTGCTCGGCGATTGTGTTCTGAACGGCGAGCCGTCCTCGCCGCACACGATCCGGTTCGGCGAGAAGGCGCCGCTCTGGCTGCGTTTCACGGTGCGCACGCCGGGCGCGCACGGCGCCTACACGCATCTCTCGGAGAGCGCCACCGTGACGGCGGCCCGGCTGATCGGCGCGCTCGAGACGCTGGGCGAGGAGGCGGTCGAGCCGCCGGGACCGATCGGCGAGGCGCTGCGCGCCGGCGGGGCGGCGATGGATCAGGCCATGGGGCCGGGCGCGGCCGCGATCGCCTCGCGGTACACGGTGAACATCGGCACGATCCGGGGCGGGCTGAAGGTGAACATGCTGCCCGGCGAATGTCGTTTCGAGGCCGATATCCGCCTGCCGGTCGGCGGGTCGAAGGCGCATGTGATGGCGCGCTTGGCCGACATCCTGCGCCGTTATCCGTCGGCGACCGTGGAGGAGCTGAACTTCACCGAGCCTGCGGCGTGCGACCCGAACCACGAGATGGTGCGCCACCTCCGGGCCAATGCGCGCGCCGTGTCGGGCATCGATCCGCTGCCGGTGATCTCGCTTGGCGGCACCGATGCGCGGCTGTGGCGCCAGCGCGGGATCCCGGCCTATGTCTACGGTCCCTCGCCGCGCGGGATGGGGCAAAAGGACGAGCACGTGCCGGTCGAGGAGTATCTCCACGTCGTCGCCGTGCACGTGCTCTCGGCGTTCGACTACCTCGCCCGGACGGCGTGAGGACACTGGCAGCGGGAGGCGAGCGGCGTCCCGTCGCCATGCGCCACGCTGCGGTCCGGCCCCGTCGTCGCCGCGGCGGGGGCGTCACGGTGCGAGTGGCGGCAGCCAGACCTCGATCCGCCCGCGCGGCAGGTTGCGGTAGTTGATGCCGATATAGCGCACAGACAGGCGCGGCGGTTCGCGCAGCCCGGTGGTGCGGAGCGCGCGCTCGAACCGTTCCGAGAGCTGCACGGCGAGGCGGCACTGGTCGGGGAAGTAGTAGCGGACCTCGCCGTCGGGCCGCGTCCAGCGTATGTCCACGAACTCGACGCCGGCGACCGGCCAGCCGATGCCCTGGGCGAGCAGGTCGATCCGCTCCTGGACGAACACGCGATCCGGCCGCGCGGTGACGTGCGGAAAGACGCGCAGGTCCCGCTCGGTCGGCTCGGGCAGGCTGGCGCAGGGATCGGCAGCGGTGGCCTGCGCGGCGGCGCGGCGCTCCATCGCCTCCGCGTCGCGGCGGGCGGCCAGGACCGCGGGCGGTTCCGGGCCAGCCGCGACCGCCATCGGCGCCGGCTCGCCGGTGCAACGCAGCACGGCCGCGCTCTCGGCCCCCGCCTCGCCGAGCCGCCCGAGGGCGGAGCAGATCGCCGCGATCGACGCCGCCTGGCTCGCGAGGTCCTGGCCGAGCTGGGCGAGCAGGCGGCGCGCATCCGCGGGCGGAAACAGATGCACCACCAGCCCGACGAAGGCGACCTGCCCCTCGGGCGGGGCGGCGAGGAAGCGCTCGCGCCGCTCCAGCACGAAGCCCGCGGTCTTGAGCCCGAGATCGATCTCGGCGAGGCGCCGGTCGCTCTCGCTCTTCTCGCGTGCGATCCAGACCTGGCTGCCGCCGATGGTGAGCGAGGTGAGCACGGTCGCGACCGAGACGACCACGCCGATGCGCGGGCCGATGCCGCGGCCCTCGCGCCGGGCCTTCGCGGCCTCGGCCTCCAGCTTGGCGATCTCGGCCTCGGCCTTGCGGCGCGCGAGATCGTCCGTGCCGCCCGTGTCGGTCATGGCGCGATCGTAGCACGGCCGGCACGGAACGGTGGCGTTCCGTCAGCCGGCGTCACACCTTGGCGGTGCCGCGCGGCGCGGTGGCGGATTCGCTCGGCGCCTCGCTCGGCGCCTCGCCCGGCAGGCTGAGGCGGAACACCGTGCCCTCGGGACCGGTGCTGTCGAGTGCGATGTCGCCGCCGTGCGTGCGCATCACGTCGCGCGCGATCGCGAGCCCGAGCCCGGTGCCGCCGCGCCGGCCGGAGGCGAAGGGGCTGAACAGCGACTCGCGCACCCGGGGCGGCAGGCCCGGACCGTCATCGCTGACCGTGATGGTGACGGTCTCGCCCTTGCTGGCCGAGACGACCACGCGCCGCGCGCCGGCCTCGAAGCCGTTGCGCAGCAGGTTCAGCAGCACGCGGAACAGCTGGTCGCGATCGGCCAGGACCTCGACATCCGCGGGCACGCGGTTCTCGACCTCGGCGAACGCATCACGTGCGCCGGCCTCGGCCGCGCGCGCCGCCTCCTCGACCAGTGGGGCGAGCGCGAAGCGGCGCAGATCGAGCGGCGGCGGCCCCTCGCGCGCGTAGTCGAGCGTCTGCTTGCAGAGCGCGACCGCGCGCTCGACCGAGGAGAGCAGGGTCGGCGCCATCTGCCGCACCTTCGGATCCTCGCTCGTCGTCAGCCGGTCGGAGATCATCAGGGCGGTGGCGAGAATCCCGCGCATGTCGTGGTTGATCTTGGTCACCGCCGTGCCGAGCGCGGCGAGGCGCGACTTCTGCCAGAGCGCGCGGCGAAGCTCCTCCTGCATCGCGGCGAGCTCCATCTGCGCGCGGCCGATCTCGTCGTCGCGTGCGGGCGGGCTGAGCGCGGGTGGCGCCGCCTCGGGGTCCTTGCGGAAGGCGACGATGCTGCGGGTGAGCCGGCGCATCGGCCGCACCAGCAGCCAGTTCAGCGACAGGAACAGCAGCACGCCGGCGGCGAGCGAGATCGCCAATGCCTCCGCCAGGATCCGCGCCAGCGCCAGATGCATGTCGCGCGTCAGCGCGCTCGTGCCCATGACGATGTCGACGATCGTGTCGGGCTGTTTCGGGCTCGGCCCGATCACGCGCATCAGCCCGGGCGTGGGGGCCACCAGCAGCGTGACGACATCGGCGGTCGCGCGCGGCAGCGGGATGGTGGCGAGATCGACCGTGCGGACGATCGGCCCCTCGAGCGGGCGGGCGAGTGCGAGCACGCGCTGGTCAGACTTGCGCAGGCTCACCACCTCAACGCCCGCGAGGCGGAGCAGCTGGTCTTCGAGCTCCTCGGCGACCACCTGGTCGGGAGCCGCTTCGAGCGCGAGTGCTGCGAGATGCGACGCCTCGATCCGCGTGCCCAGCCAGTCGAGATAGGCGCGGCCGAGCGAGGGCAGCAGGATCAGCGCCTGCGCCACCATGACGAAGCCGACGGTCAGCCAGAGCAGGCGGATCGACAGGCTGCGCGCGGGGCGCGTCTCGTCTGGGCGGCGGTCGGCCATCACCCCTGCAGTCTACACCAGACCGGCCGCGACTCGCAGGGAAGGGGCGGGGCTCAGCCCAGGTGGCGGTCGAGGAAGGCGTGGGTGCGGCGCCAGGCGAGCTCGGCCGAGCCAGGGTCGAAGCTCGCCCGCGCGTCGCAGCCGAAGCCGTGCTGGGCATTGGCGTAGACGTAGATCTCGACCTCCTTCTGCGCGGCGCGGATGGCGTCCACGTCGGTCAGCGGGATCGAGGCGTCCTTCTCGCCGAAATGCATCTGCACCGGGCAATGCGGCTTCTCCTCGCACGTCGCGGCGATGCCGCCGCCGTACCAGCAGGAGGCGGCAGCGAATCGGGTGGTGCGGGTCGCTCCCCACCAGGCGATCGTGCCGCCCCAGCAGAAGCCGATGATGCCGCGCTTGGCGCCCTCGGGCAGGGCGGCGGCGGCGGCCTCGATGTCGGCGACCGGGCCATCGTTCGAGATGCGGGCGCGGAGTTCCCGGCCCCGCGCGACGTCCTCGGCCGTGTAGCCGAGTTCCACCCCGCGTTCGGTGCGGTCGAACAGCGCCGGGCAGATGACGGCGTAGCCGCGGCTCGCCAGCCGGTCGCAGACCGAGCGCATATGCGCATTCACGCCGAAGATCTCCTGCACCACGACGAGGCCACGCGCCGCCCGCGCCGGTCCGGCGCTGTAGGCGGAGAGGCTGTGGCCATCGGCGGCGGTGAGCGTGATGGTCTGGCTCATGCGGTTCCTCCCGTTTGCCGGGCGCACGCTAATGCGATCGCGGCGGCAGGGAAACCCGGACCGGGCGACGGACGAAGCCGAGGCAGCAGCACCACCCAGGGACGTGTCCCATGCCCATCGATCCGACCCGTCGTGCCCTGATCGCCGGCGCCTTCGGCGTCTTCGTCGTGACGGGCGGGCGCGCAGGCGCCGAGCGGACCCGACGCTGGTTTGCCGAGAACGGTGTCGCGATCCGCGGCACCGATCCGGTGGCGTATTTCGTCGAAGGGCGGCCGGTGCCCGGCCGCGCCGAACTCGCGCTCGACTGGGCCGGGGCCACCTGGCGCTTCGCGACCGCGGCCAACCGCGACGCCTTCGCGGCCGACCCGGCGCGCTACGCCCCGGCCTATGGCGGGTTCTGCGCCTGGGCGGTGGCCGAGGGCTACACCGCGCCGATCGACCCAGCGGCGTGGCGGATCGTCGAGGGCCGGCTCTACCTGAACTACAGCCGGACGATCCAGCGCCGCTGGGACCGCGACATCGCCGGCAACATCGGGCGCGCCGACGCGAACTGGCCGCGCCTCGCCGCCCAGTAGCGCGTCAGGCGAAGACCGAAGCCGACGCCGCCACCTCGCGCGCGGCCCGCCGGCCCGCCAGCAGGGCGCCATGCGCGTAGGAAGGATACTCGGTCGAGGCCGCCTCGCCGGCGAAGAACAGCCTGTCCTCGACCGGGGCGGCGAGTGCTGCGAAGGCCGCCTCGGTGGCGCCGACGGGGATGAAGCTGTAGGCGCCGCGCGCGTAGATGTCGCGGCCCCAGCGCGTGACGCGGAACGTGGTCGGCGCCGGCATGGAACGACCGAAGGCGCGCCGCAGCGGCGCCATCAGCCGCGCCGCGATCGCATCCTCGCGCATCCCCTCCATCTCGCGCGCGGTCCGCCCCGCCACCAGCGCGACCAGGATCGGCGCGCGGTGATGCGCGGCCAGGCTCACCACCTCCGGCGTGAAGCTGCCCGGCGTGTCGGACAGCACGCGCACGAAATCGACGTCGTCGGGCCAGAAGGTGCGGTCGAAGCCCAGGATGATCTTGTTCAGCAGGCCATTGCCGATCGCTGCGATCGCCTCGCGCTTGGCCGCCGGCAGCACTGGATCGAAGCGGACATCGCCATGCTTCAGCACGCCGAGCGGCAGCGTGACGATGACGCGATCGGCCTCATGCGTGCCGCGCCGCGCGGTGACGCGCACGCCGTTCGCGCTCAGCGCGATCGCGGTGACGACCTCGCCGAAGCGCACATCGAGCCCGCGCGCGACATGGTGGATGATCGCGCCGTAGCCGAGATCGAGCAGGTGGTTCTCCTCCGGCACCTCCTCCTCGCCGAACCACCATCTGGCGGAGACCTGATCCGCATCGCCGCCGGACCAGGACGCGACCAGATCGGCCGCAAGCCGCGCCTCGCGCCGCTCGCGCGGCGGCAGCCGGTCGAGATTGCGCAGCGCGGCGACGGCCTGGGCCACCGAGACATCGGGTGCACCCGGCGCAAGGCCCGGGTCGTCGCTCAGCAGCGCCTCGACCCGCCCATAGGTCGCGGCCGCCTCCTCGGCCGAGAGGCGCCGGCCATCGACGTCGTAGATCGCCGACTTGGCGTCGTAGGTCGGGATGCGGCGGATGCCGGCGGCGTCCGCGAGTTCGGTCATCGGGTTGCCGTCGGGGCCGTGGATCCAGGCGCCGCCGAGATCGATCGGCACGCCGGCGATCTCGGCCGTGTGCAGCCGCCCGCCGAGCCGCGTGCGCGCTTCCAGCACCGTGACCGTGTGGCCGGCATCGGCGAGCGCGCGCGCCGCGCCGAGCCCGGCGATCCCGGCGCCGATGACGACCACGCGCTGCGGCCGCCCGGTCGGCGGGGCGCAGCCAGCCCCGCCGAACAGCAGCGATGCGGCGGCAAGCCGCAGCGCCGCGCGGCGGCTGAGCATCATGCGGGGCACGGAGCGCGGATCGGTCATGGCGTCATCTCCCGGGCTGTGACGTGGGGAGGATGAGCGGGTCCCGATTTCAGTCCGATTGCCGCGACCCGCCCGGTCGTGCTGGTGTGCCGGAACGATACGCGACTTTGTCCATTTCGGGCACTCATGATCGTACCGCTCGCCTGGTCGCCGGATCCGGGTCCGCTCACGGGCCTTCTGTTCTTCGCGGGTGCCGCGCTGATCAGCCTCGGCGTCGCGCTGCGGTGGTTCAGGCGGCGCTGGGCTGCGGTGATCGTGGCGGTCGGCGCCATTCCGATGGGGGTGTCGCTCGCCGGGCAGGTGCCGGCGATCGCCGGGCGGCCGGCGCTCCGGATCACCGTGACGCACATCGCCTGCACGCCGTGGACGCGGGCGGTCGCCTGGAGCGACGTCGCCGAGGTGCTGGGCGAGGACATCAAGCAGGGCCGGCACTGGCGCGGCATCGGCCTCGTGCTGGTACTGAAGCCCGGTGCCCTTGCGGGCGGCGGCCCGCCTGCGCCGGACGACGGCTGGTGGCTGTGGCTCGCCCGGTTCTCGCGGAACCGCATCGGCGAGATCGGCGCGGCGCCTGAGCCGAGGCCGGGCGGGCGGCTCTACTGCCAGACGCTCGACCTCGACCACGACATCGAGGCGCTGAAGCGGCTCGCCCGCGAACTGGTCTGGGCCAGTGCGCGACCTCCGGACCGCCGTGCGGGCCTTGCCTGGTGCGAAACGAGCGGCAACCTCACCTGGCGCTGCGTCGCCACCGCCGACACCTGGCATCGATCCTGTGTCGCGCGGGGCGGCGACTACGAGTCCTGCCGCCGCGGCGGGCTGTAGCTTGCGTGTGCGTCACGCGCATGGTTGCGTGGCGTCATGACCGGCGAGATCGTCAACCTCCGCCGCGCGCGCAAGGCCAAGGCGCGCAAGGAGGCGGAGGACGCGGCGGCGCGCAACCGCACGCTGCACGGGCGCAGCAAGGCCGAACGCGCGCGGGACGCGGCCGAGCGGGCGCGGCAGGAACAGGCGCAAGCGCGTCTGGAACAAAGCCGGATCGAGGACTGATACCCGGCGCACGAAGGTTTCACCTTCGTGCGCCGGGTATCAGGTTTCCTTTGGCGCGCAGCCGCCACACCAGCCCTGCGCGCGATACCGGGCCGCCAAAGGTCGAACCTTTGGCAGCCCGGTATGACTGGCCTACCCGCCGCCGCGCGGCCCCAGCGCGCCGCGCGCGAACACGACCATGAGCACGACGATGACCGCGCCGACCAGCCAGACGGCCACGGCGAGCCACACGGACACCCACGCCGCCACCGCCCAGGCGAGCAGCGTCACAAGTGCGATGGCTGCCGCTCCATGCAGCAGAATCGAAACGAGCACCCGCTCAGCCGAAGGCGCGCCGGTCCGGTGCGGCGCTGATCTCGCGGATCAGCTTGCGCAGCACCGCGTTCTGGAACGCATCGAAATCGTCGGCCGGGATCATGAAGGCACCGGCACCGCCGATCACGAATTCCTGGAAGTACTGGTCGAGCGGCATGGTGGGCGGACGGCCGAACGGGCTGCGGTCGTTCAGGATCGGCAGGCCGTTGATCGTGATTCCGGCCTCGACCGCGAGGTCGCGCAGCAGCGTCACCGGCGCGCCGGAGTTGTTCACGCCGTCGCCGGAGATGTCGATCACCTTGCGCGTGCCCTCGAACGGCGCATCCTCCAGCACGCGCATCGCGTGCTCGATCGCGCCCGAGATCGAGGTCCAGTTCATGCTCACGCGCGGCGCCTGTTCCAGCGCCGTCACCCAGGCGCGTGCGGTTTCCGGCCCGTCGATATAGGTCCAGGGGATCACCAGGCGCTGGTAATCGGCCGAAGCCCATTCCGTGTAGGCAACGCCGATCGCGCCCAGCGTGCCGGACTGGATCGCCTGGATCACGCGCGGATCGCCCATCGCGTTGCGGTAGCCCTGGCGCTGAAGCCGCGCCTCGTCCTCGTCGATCGACCGGCTGACATCGACGGCCAGCACCAGCAGCACATCAACCGGCTTCTTCTCGGCCCGTGCGGCGGCAGGCAGGAAGGATGCGGCGGCACTCGCCGACAGACCGGCAACGACCTTGCGGCGCGAGGGACGCATGACCCGACTCCTCATCCGCTCCCGACCGGAAAACGCTAACAGAAACCGGGGAGCCGATGCAGCAAATCCGTCGCTGCCGCCGATCACATCGTCGGCGCGGCCGAACTCTCGCCCTGTGCGTGGCCGGGCCGGGTGAACTCGGGGACCAGGGCGGCGAGCACCGAGAGGGCCGCGCCCTCGCGCCCCGCCCGCGCGGCCGCGCCCGCCTCGTCCATCGCGCGCGCGACCAGCGCGAGGTCGGCGGTGCGGGGCGCGGCCATCAGCAGCCCCGGCGCGCCCGCCTCGACCAGCGTCTCGCGGCCGTGGAACAGCTCCTCGTAGAGCTTCTCGCCGGGCCTCAGGCCGGTGTAGCGGATCGCCACATCCACCTCCGGGCGAAGTCCGGCGAGGCGGATCATCCGCCGCGCGAGATCGACGATCTTCACCGGCTCGCCCATGTCGAGCACGAAGATCCCGCCCTGGCGCGCCGCTTCCGGCAGGCCCTCGTCCTTCACGCGCAGCACGGTCGCGGCGAGCACCAGCCCGACCGCCTCGCGCACGGTCATGAAGTAGCGGCGCATGTCGGGATGCGTGACGGTGAGCGGGCCGCCGCGCTCGAGCTGGCGCCGGAACAACGGCACCACCGAGCCGGTGGAGCCGAGCACGTTGCCGAACCGCACCGTCACGAAGCGCGTGCCCGTCCCTTCGGCGCGCGCCTTGAGATCGAGCGCCTGGCAGTACATCTCGGCGAGCCGTTTCGTCGCCCCCATCACGCTGGTCGGGTTCACCGCCTTGTCGGTGCTGATCAGCACCATCGCCAGCGTGCCATGCGCGCGCGCGGCATCGGCGACGTGCCGCGTGCCGACCGCGTTGGTGAGCACGCCCTCGGCCGGGTTCGCCTCGACGATCGGCACGTGCTTCAGCGCCGCGGCGTGGAACACGAGTTCGGGACGGTGGCGCGCGAACAGCGCGACCATGCGGTCGCGGTCGCGGATATCGGCGATCAGCGACACGCGCGGCACGTCGGGCGCGGCTTCCGAGAGTTCGAGATCGATCTCGTAGAGCGCGTATTCGCTGTTGTCGGCGAGCACGAGCTCGGCCGGGCCGAGGCCGGCGATCTGGCGCGCGAGCTCCGAGCCGATGGTGCCGCCCGCGCCGGTGACCAGCACGCGCCGCCCGTGCACCAGCCGCGCCATCGCCTCGCGGTCGAGCGGGCGCTGCGGCCGGTCGAGCAGGTCCTCGATCGCCACCGGCTGGAGCGTCAGCGTCGGCGCATCGCCCTCGCGCGCGGCGGGGCGGAGCTCGGTGAGCCGCGGCATGGTCGCGACCGCGACCCCCGCCTCCTCCGCCGCGTCGAGCAGACGTTCCAGCCGCGCACCGGCGATCTCGCGCGCGGTGACCACGATCAGCGCCGGCGGGTGTCCCTTGCGCGCGAGCTTGCGCAAGGCGTGCGGCACGTCATCGACCGAGCCCTCGACGCGCACGCCGTGCATCTGCCGCCCGGAGGTCGAGGCATCGGCGGTGAGCAGCCCGACCACGCGGTAGCGCGGCCGGCTCTCGCGGGCGAGCGCGCGCAGGAACAGGTCCGCCCCGTCCCCCGCTCCCGCGAGCAGCACGGGTGTGGCCTCGCCCGGTGCGGGCGTGCGTTCCTGCGACGCACGGTAGGCGGCGCGCGCGCCGAGCAGCAGGGCGGCGAGCGTCAGGGCGTGCAGCGCCGGCAGGAACGGGGTGAAGGCGCTGATCCGCCCGAACGCGGCCAGCGCGAGCCCGAAGGCGAGCGCCGCCGCCCCGGCCGCCCCGACCGTGCGGCCGAGATCGGCGAGCCCGGCATAGCGCCAGGCGATGCGCGGCACGCGCGCGGCGAGCAGGGCGATCACCGCGAGCAGGGCGAACGCCGCCGCCTCGGCCGCGGTTCCCGCCACCGGCCGGGCCGCGAGCGCCGCCGGGTCGGCGAGCAGCAGCGCAGCCGGCCAGGACAGCGCCGCCGCCGCCGCGTCCGCCGCCAGCACGGACTGGCTGCGGGTCAGCCGCCCGCGGAGCCGCTCCAGGAGCCTCATGGGGCCGACATACACCTCCGGCCCCGCGCCGGTGAACTGCTTCCCGGTGCGCCCTGCTCAGCCGATGCCGAAATCCACGTCGACCAACGCGCCGGCGCGCACCCGCGCATCGGCGGCGATGCGGACGCCGGGCAGCACGATCGCGCCCGCGCCGATGAAGGCGCCGGCGCCGACGACCACCCCGCCGCAGAGCCGCACCCCGGGGCCGAGGAACACGCCGTCGCCGAGCGCGCAGTCATGATCCACCACGGCGGCGGTGTTGACGATGCAGAACCGCCCGACCGTGGCTCCCGTGCCGATCACCGCCGCCGCCGCGACCGTCGAGCCGGCGCCGATCTGCGTCCCGCCGGCCAGGATCGCGAAGGGATGGATCGCCGTCGCGAGCCCTGCACCCGCGCGCAGCACCGCCTGCGAGAGATCGACCCGTCGCGTGGTGTCGCCGAGCGCCACGATCAGGGCCCGGCCGCGCCCGAAGCCCGGATCGAGCGCGCGCGCGAAGGGGCCGAGCACAGGCAGGCCGGAGACCGGGCCGACCACGCGGTCGTCGAGAAACCCGGCGACCGCGCGGCCGGCGGCGAGGAAGATGTCGGCCACCACCCGTCCGTGGCCGCCGGCGCCGACGATCACCACCGGTGCCGTCGCGTGGGAGTCGGGATGCGTCATCGTGGTGAGGGGTGTCGTGTGTCTGATAGCCGTCGCGCCGCGTGTGGCGGCGCCTCCTCTCTTGCGCGCGCCAGCCGCCGGTGCAGGGCGGCGAGCCGGGAGGCGTCCTCCTCCCAGGCGTAGTCGGCGGCGAGCGCCCGCCGTCCGGCCGCGCCCATGCGCGCGCGCAGCGTGGGGTCGGCGGCCAGCGTCGCGAAGGCCGAGGCGACGGCAGCCGGATCGGCCGAGTCGACCACCAGGCCGCAGCCGGTGCGGCGCACCAGCGCGGCGGCCGGGCGGCAGGTCTCGGCCACCACCACCGGCAGGCCGAGCGCCATCGCCTCGAACAGTTTGTGCGGCAGCGCCGCCGCGTGATTGGCGGCCCCGGGCGCGAACAGCACCAGCGCCGCCTGCGCCTCGGCCGCGCGCGCCAGCGCCTGCGGCCGGGGCAGCGGACCGGTCGCGGTCGCGCGGTCGGCGAGGCCGAGCCGGGCCGCGGTCGCGGCGAAGTCGGCCGCCGAGCCGTCAGTGAAGGGGCCGATCACCTCGAGCCGGATCGTCGGGTCGGCGGCGCGCGCGAGGGCGGCGAGCGCGACCGGCCAGCCGCGCGCCCTGCCCATCGCACCCAGGGCGACCAGGCGGAGCGGGCCGCCGGCCTCGGGCGTGGCGCGCGGCATCGCCTCGGCCTCGGCACGCGGCACGAGGTTGCGCACCAGCACGCGCGGCGGCCGGTCCGGACCGGCGGGGAAGCGCTCGGCCAGCACCGGGGTCGCGAGCACGGCGGCGTCGGTCCAGCGGCTCATCAGCCGGAACGCGGCCCGGATCGCGCCGGCGGCCGGGCGGCGCAGCCAGGCGGGCAGGCGCGTCAGCCGGTGCGGATCGGCATAGTCCTCGTGCACGTCGAACACCACGCGGCAGCCCGTCAGCCCCTTGGCGAGCAGCGCGACCGCCCAGGTGTCGGGCTCGCTCGCCTGGATCGTCGCCGGGCGGGCACGCAGCGCGCCCGCGAGCAGACGCGGCAGCATCGCGAGACGGCCCGGCAGGCCGGGCCGGCGCCGCAGGGTGCGGGTCGGCACGCCCGGCGGCGGCGCGCGCCCGTCCCGGCAGAGATGCAGCACGGCGAACCCCGCCGCGGCGAGGCTCGCGGCCTGAAGCGCGACGACGCGGCGGTCGTCGGCGTGATGGGTCGAGGACAGGAACAGGATCGTCATGCCGGCAGCGGTGCGCCCTCGGGCAGCTTGGTGCGCTGCGCGGCCGCCTCGGCGACGGCGCAGAACCGTGCCGCGAGCAAGGTGCGGTCGAAGCGGAGCGCGAGTCGCGCCGCCGCGCTCGCCATCGCCGCCCGCCGCTCCGGCGCGGCGGCGAGGACGGACAGCGCCTCGGCGAAGGGGGCAGGGTGGCCCGGGGAAAAGGCCATGCCGGCGCGCGCCCGGGTGAGTTCGCGGCCGAGCCAGCCCGGACAGTTGGTGAGCACCGGCAGCCCGGCGGCGAGCGCCTCGAACACCTTGTTCGGGCTCGTCCCGTCGGCGAAGGCTGGCACCGGGGCGAGGCAGTGCAGCGCCACATCCGCGCCCTTCAGCACCGCGGCGAGGCGGGCCCGCGGCATCGGGTCGAGGAAGGTGACGTTGTCGAGTGCTTCGGCGCGCGCGCGCGCGACCAGGGCGGGCTTCTCCGCGCCCGTGCCGATCAGCACCAGGCGCACCCGGGTCTCCTTCCAGGCCTTCAGCACCCAGGCGACGTCGAGCAGCTGCGACAGACCGTTGGCCGGGCCATGCGCGCCGGCATAGACGGCAAGGATGCCGCCCGCGGGCGCTGTGACGGGGCGCTCGGCGGCGGCATCGGCGAACAGCGCGCGGTCGCAGCCGTTCGGGATGAAGGCGACGCGGGAGGGGTCGCCGCAGGCCACCCCCAGCGCCTCGGCCGTGCCGGGGGCGAGGGCCACGACCGCGTCGGCGGCAGCCAGCGCCGCGCGTTCGAGCCGCGCCAACGCCGCCTCGGTGCGGCGAGTCAGCAGCCCCATCGCCGCGGGCAGGTCCGGCCAGCGATCGCGCACCTCGAACAGCGTCCGCATGCCGCGCAGCCGCTTGGCCGCGATCATCGGCAGCGCGACGGTCAGTGGGGTCGAGGAGGCGATGACGAGATCAAAGCGACCGAACAGGGCCCGCCGCGTCGCCCACGAGGCGTAGCGCAGGAAGGCCCGGCCGCGCGCCCGCGCCTCCATCGCATTGGCGTAGGGGATGTCGCGCTGGACCACCCGGTAGCCGGCGACCTCGGCGCGGCGGACGCCGCGGCGGAACGCGGCATCGCTGCCGATCTCGGCCCCCTCGTGCCGGCCGCAGAGCAGCGTGACGTCGTGGCCGCGCGCGGCGAGGGCGGCGGCGAAGGCGTGGCTCCGGCCGGGCAGCGTGCCCTCGGGCGTGGAGTAGTGCTGGTGCAGGTAGAGGACTCTCACGCCACCCTCCGATGCAACGCGGCGATCGCGCCGATCACGCGGTCCTGTGCCGCGGGCGTCAGGCCCGAGCCCGAGGGCAGGCAGAGGCCGCGCGCGAACAGACCCTCGGCGATGCGACCGCCGATCACGCGGGCGCCGGCGAAGACGGGCTGGAGGTGCATGGGCTTCCAGACCGGCCGCGCCTCGATCCCTTCGGCGGCAAGGGCCAGCCGGATGGCCTCGGCGGTCGCGCCGAACTGCCCCGGATCGACCGTGATGGCGCTGAGCCAGCGGTTGCTGCGCGCCCAGCCGGCCTCGTCCTGGAACGCGATGCCGGGCAGCGCGCCGAGGGTGTCGCGGTAACGGGCGAACACCGCGCGCCTTCGGGCGACGCGGCGGGCGAGATCGGGCAGTTGCGCGAGCCCGATCCCCGCCAGCACGTTCGAGAGCGCGTAGTTGTAGCCCCAGGTGCGGTGCTCGTAGTGCGGCGCGTGGTCGCGCGCCTGGGTGGCGAGGTGGCGCGCGGTGGCGGCGATCGCGGTGTCGTCGGTCAGCAGTGCGCCGCCGCCGCCGGTGGTGACGATCTTGTTGCCGTTGAAGCTGACGCAGGCGGCCACCGCTCCCGCGCCGGCATGCGCGCCATGCGCCGCCGCGCCGAGCGAGGCCGCCGCGTCCGCCAGCACCGCCACGCCCCAGCGGTCGCAGGCCGTGCGGATGGCGCCGAGGTCAGCCGGATGGCCGTAGAGATCGGTCGGGATCACCAGCTTCGGCAGCCGTCCCTGGCGCGCGGCCTGCGCCAGCGCCTCGTCGAGCAGCCCGGCATGGAGCGTCCAGGTCGCGGGATCGACATCCAGGAACACCGGGGTCGCGCCTTGCTGGAGCGCCGGCGAGACCGAGGCGATGAAGGTCAGTGTCGGTGCCCAGACGTCGTCGCCGCGCCCGACGCCAAGCACCCGGCAGGCGAGATGCAGCGCGGCGGTGCAGGAACTGGTCGCGACCGCGTGGCGGAACCCTGTGGCGGCGGCGAGCGCGGCCTCGAAGCGCGCGATCATCGGCCCGACCGGGGCGACCCAGTTCGACGCGAGTGCCTCCAGCACGGCGCGGAACTCAGGACCGGTCAGCTCCGGCGGCGAGAGCAGGATCGGCGGATGCCCAAAGGGATCGGCATCGGGGGCGAGGGTGGCGTTGCGCAGGGTCATGGCGGGCTCTCGCCGGCGAGCGGCGCGCCGGCGGCGTGGCCGGGCGCGGCGATGCCCTCGGCGCTGAACAGCGTCGCCGGGGTGGCGAGGAGCAGGGCGAGGTCGCGCCGGAACGTCACGGCGCGCGCGTAGTCGGCATCCAGCGCCAGCCGCTGGGCCCAGGGGAGCGCGTTGCGTCCGCCCACCTGCACCGGCCCGGTGAGGCCGGGACGCACGGCGAAACGCGCCGGGCAGAGCCGCAGCAGCGCCGGCCCGTCCGCGACCAGCAGCGGGCGCGGTCCGACCAGGCTCATCTCGCCGCGCAGCACGTTGATCAGGCTCGGCAGTTCATCGAGCGAGGTCCGCCGCAACCAGGCGCCGTAGCGCGTCAGCCGCGCGGCATCGGGGCCGGTCCCGTCGCGCATGGAGCGGAACTTGATCAGCGTGAAGGGCCGGGCCGCGCGCCCGAGCCGGGGCTGGCGGAACAGCACGCCGGGGCCGAGCGCGATCCGGCCCGCGAGCGCCAGGGCCGCGAGCAACGGCGTGAGCAGCAGGAGCAGCAGCACGGCGCCGGCGAGGTCGAGCGCGCGCTTGCCGAGGCGGGCGTAAAGGCCGGTCATGCCGGCATCGCCACGCGCCTGGGCTCGGCGCGCACCGCGAGTCCGGCGATCAGCCCGACCCAGAGCCAGGCCATGCGGTTGCCGAGATCGGTCGAGGTCGCGGCCTGGGCGAGCGCCACGCAGGCGAAGCCGACCGTCGCGCCGAACTGCGCCGGCGGCACGTCGCGCGCCCGGCGGATCAGGGTGGCAAGGCACAGGAGGACGATCGCGGTGAGCAGGGCTGCTGCCGGCACGCCGCCCTCCACCAGGGCTTCGAGCCCGAGATTGTGCGGGTGCCAGCCGCGCGCATCGCCGAGCCCGGCGGCCGGGGCGAAGCCCGCCGTGCCGAGCCCGAGCGGCGTGGCAAGATCCCACGAAGCGGCCCACAGCGTCGGGCGGACCGCGCCCGCGCCGAGCGCACCGTCGAGCAGGCGCGCGAGGGTGCGCGGCACCCCGGCGGGGTCGGTCAGCGCGAGGACGAGCGCGATCCCGGCCGCCAGCGCCGCCCCGGTCGCGCATGCCAGCGCCAGCGCCGCGACCCGTCGTCCGCGCGCGGCGAGCACGGCGGACGGCGCCAGCACCACCGCGGCGGCGAGCCCCGCGAGCCCGGCGCGTCCGCCGGTCGCGAGCGCGGCGAGCCCAAGCCCGGCGACCGCGGCGATGCGCAGCCCGCGCCCGAACCCGCGGGCCGTCACGGCGCCGACGGCCAGAACCGTGGCCGCGGCGGCGAGCGCCAGGGTCGCCACCTGGTACTGCACGCGGATCGTCTCGGCATCGGGCGCGCCGCCGAGCACGGCGATGCCGACAGCGACCGCGAGCGGCACGGCGAGCGCGACCGCACCCCCGATGACGGCGCAACCTCCAGCGAAGCCCGCGAAGGCCGCCGGGTGCGCCGCCACCGCCAGCCCCGCCAGCGTCATGGCCGGCGCGAGCAGGGCGATCTCGGCGAGCTTGCGCGGCAGGACCTCGGTGCTGCCGCTCCAGGCACCGGCAGTGATCAGCCAGAGGGCGAGCAGCGCCTGCACCCCGATCACGGAAGCCGCCTCCGGCCCGATGCGGTGCGGATGGAACGCGAGGCGCACGGCGGCGAGCCCGACCACCACGCTGAGCAGCGGCGGCGTCAGGTCGAACGGCAGGTGCGCGAGGCCGGGCAGGCCCTTCAGCGCGGCCGCGAACTGGAGCCCGGCGGCGGCGAGGCCGAGCAGCACGGCCGGCGCCTCAATCCGCACCCGCGCGGCCTCCGGCAAGGGCGCGCAGCGGCGGGACCGGCTCGCGTGCGATCTCCTCGCGCCGCCGTGCGATCAGGGCGAGCGCCCAGAGCCCGAGCGAGGTGAACACGGCCGCCGGCACCGCGAGCGCGGCCAGCAGCAGCCGGTTCGGCACGCTCGGCCGGTCCTCCACCGCCGGCGCGCTGACGATCCGCGCCGCCACCGCCGTGTCGGCGGCAAGCACGGCCGCGTGCCGATGCGCCTCGGCGATCAGGCCGTAGAGCGCCTGGCGCACGCCGAGATCGGGCTCGCGCGCGGCGCGCTCGGTCAGGAAGGCGAGGCGGCGCGCCACCATGGCCTGCATCTCCTCGCGCACCCGCGCCTCGGCGGCGGCATGCAGCGCGGTCAGCACCGCGAGCGCGAGCGCAGGGTCGGGGTGGCGCGCCTCGATGGTCCAGAGCACGGAGGCCGGGTTCTGGGTCGCGCTCGTGTTGCCCCGGAGCCAGGCCATCAGGTCGTCGTCCAGGAGCTCGGCGCTGCCGAGGCCGAGCGTGCCGAGCGCACGGGCGATCGTGCTTTCCGCCCGCTCTGCGACGAGGCGTTCGGCGAGGTTGGTGCTGCGGCGCAGCACGGTCGCGGCCTCGCGCCCGCGCAGCGCGCCGAGATAGACCGCGAAATTGCCGCTTGGGCGCTGCTCGATCAGCCCGGTGCCGAGCTGCGGCAGGGGCGAGAGCAGGGTGGAGGCGGCGATTCCCGTGGTCTCGGCCGGCGCGACCACGGCCTGGGCGACATGCGCGCGCGGGACCAGCAGGATCGCCCCGACAGCGGCGAGCCACAGGGCCAGTGCGCCGAACGCGACGCCGGCGCGATGGCGCCACAGCCCGGTCAACAGAGCGTCACTGGTCATGGACGCGGCTCACAGCGCGCGACGGGGTTGCAAGGATCGTCGCCGATCCCAAAGCTTTACAATCCGTGAACGAAGTGCGCGCGTCAGGCGACCGTCAAAAGTGCATCAAGCCAGTCGAACTCGTGTCGTAACGATCTGCGTGGCCGTGCCGAGGCGCAGCGTCAACACGGGGATGCGCTCGCGCACGCCATAGCGTGGGCTGTCCCAGCCCTGGCCGAGGCGCAGATCGATCGGCCCTTCGGCGGTGACGGCGATCGCGGCCGATGCCCCCTCGACGCCGTCGGGCTGGCGCAGCCAGGTGCCGGCGGGCAGGCGCCAGCGCAGCGTCGCGCCAGGCGCGACCCGGTCGGTGATGGTCCAGATGTCGCCTGCGACCGCAACGGTCCGGTCGTGCCGGTCGCAGGCGGCGCGGAGCGTGCCGGGACCGGTCTCCAGTGCATGCAGCCGCGGCGGCGCGGCGAACAGGAAGCGGGCGAGGCGCGGCGGCCGGTCCTCCTCGTCCCATTGCGCGGTCGAATGGTGCGCGGTGCCCGCGAGGTCGGCCTCGCCCGCGGGCGGGTTGTAGAGCCAGGTGCCGGCATCGCGCAGAACCTCCGCGCCGCGGTGCATCAGCGAGAGATGCAGGATGTCGGCCTGCCCGGCCGGGAAGCGCCCGCCCGGCAGGCGCATGAGCGCGATCGCCGACCGGGTGGTGATGCCGGCGGTGCCGCCCTCGGCATCGGTCCAGATTTCGGGCGCGGGCGGGCCGGGCGTCGGGCCGAGCCCGGCGAGCGCGAGGACCGGTTCGGCAGGGTCGCCGAACGCGGCCGCTGCGCGCCCGAGCGCCGGGCGGGCATCCTCCGGCCCGGCGCAGGCGGCATCGAGCAGTGCGGTGCCGTCGTCGTGGCCGAGCCGCGGCGCCCGTCCGGTCGCGGGATCGGTGACGCGCGCGAGCCACCGTGCCATGGCGGTGGCGCGCGCCCGCACGGAGTCCGGCAGGGCGGCGCCGGCGAGCGACGCGAAGGCGAGCGCATCGAGCGCCATGCGGTGATAGCGGGTCGAGACCTGGGCGAACCCGCCCGCCGCCGTGGTCAGCCGCGGCAGGTCGGCGGCGAGCAGTCGCACACCGAGCCCGTGGTCCGCGGTGCCGAGGAGCGCGCCGGCGCCGGCCAAGGCCGCGGCGCAGACGATGCCGTGGTTGTTGGCGAGCGCGCGCTCGTAGGTGAGGGTCGCACGTACGCGGTCCGCGAGCAGCGCCGCGAGCGCCCGCCCGCCCTCGGTCGTGCCGCCGAGAATGATCCAGGCGGCGGTCAGGTGGATCAGCCGGATCGCCGCCTCCTGCGCGCTCGCCCAGTGCGGGCCGCGGAAGGGCGGGCAGGCGGCGAGGAACCCGGCCAGATGCGCTTCGGCGGCGGCGAGGAAGCGCGGGGAGCCGGAGGCGCGCGCGGCCAGCGCCAGCACCGGCAGCGCGGCGAAGCGCGACGTTTCCCACAGCAGCCGGATGTCGCCATGCGCATACGGGTCGATCGTGTGCCAGGGGGCATCCGCATCCGGCCGGCCGGAGGTCCAGTCGGGCAGGCGCGCCGCCGCATCCGCGCCGGCGAGCAGGCGTGCGAGCACCGGCGGGTCGAGCACCAAGGGTGCCGCGGGCGGGGCGAGGAACGGACCGCTCGGCGGGGGCCGGTCGGCGAGCGCGCGCGTCGGGCCGCCGAGTCGCACCCAGGCCTCGTGGCGCAGGCGCAGCAGCGTGGGCCCGAGCCCGCGCCGCGCCAGCGCGCGCAGCACATCGAGCCGACCAACACGCCTCTTCGCCATCGCCACTCCTCTCCGCTGTCCTGCTCGTGTTGGCACACGCGCGCGTGACGTGTTACCGCATAGCGCGCAGGGGTTGAGGTCCGGGAGTGCGCCGGCGCGCATCTGGCCGCCCTGCGGGAGCGTCCCGGTGGCGGTTCGACTGGCCTTGGCAGCCCTGGCGATCGTGGTCGCGGCGCCCTGTCTCGCGCAGGCGCCGCTCACGCCGCCACCGCTGCCCGGCCTGCCGCCCGGCGTCACCCCCGAGGCGATCCAGCGCATGCTCGATGCGGCGGGTGGCCCGCCGCCCGCCCGTGCCGAGGCCGCGCCGGCCGTCCCGCCGCGCGCGGTCGAACCGGCCCCGCCGCCCGCGCCCGAGCCCGAGTCGCCGGCCGAGGCGTTCTACGCCCCGCGCCTGCCGAGCGGCACCTCGCCGCTGCGCCAGTTCGGCTACGACACCTTCGCGGGCCTGCCCGTGGGCGGCCCCGGCGCGGTCGCCGCCCTGCCGCCGGGTTATCTGCTCGGCCCGGATGACGAGATCGTCGTCACACTGCGCGGCCGGGTCGCGCGCAACATCACCGCGCGGATCGACCGGGACGGCCGGTTGACCCTGCCCGATCTCGCGCCGATTCCGGCCGCCGGCCGCAGCCTCGGCCAGTTGCGCGCGGAGCTCGACGCGCGGCTTGCGCGCGAACTGCCCGGCACCGAGGCCTTCGTCGCGGTCGGCGCGGTGCGGCAGGTGCAGGTCTTCGTCGGCGGCGAGGTGGTGCGGCCGGGGTTCCAGGCGCTGACGAGCCTCGCCTCGGTGCTGGACGCGCTGGCGGCGGCCGGCGGTGTGAAGCGCACCGGCTCGCTGCGCGCGATCCGGATCGACGGGCCCGGGGGCACGCGCCGGGTCGATCTCTACGGCGTGCTGTCGGGGCGCGGCGAGGCGCCCGACCTGTCGCTCACGGCCGGCGACCGGATCGTCGTGCCGCCGCTCGGCGGCACGGTGGCGATCGCGGGCGAGGTGGGGCGGCCCGCCATCTACGAGCTGCCGCCCGAGGTGCCTGTCCTGCCCCTGCGCGAGGCGCTGGCACTCGCCGGCGACACGCTGCGGCCGCAGGGGGTGCGCTTCCTGCTGCAGCAATTCGACGCTGCCGGCCGCTCCTCCTTCGCCGAGATCGCCCCCGATCGCGCGCTGCGCCGGGGCGACCTGGTCATGGTGCTGCCGAGCCTCCAGGCGCTGGTCGGGCAGGTGCGACTCTCGGGCCATGTGCTGCTGCCGCAGCTCCGCTCGCGCGGGGCCGCGCCGACCCTGCGCCGGCTGGTCGGCGATCCGCGCCAGATCCGCCCCGACCCCTATCTCCGCTTCGCCGCGCTGATCCGGGTCGATCCCGCGACACGGCTGAAGCGCGTGCAGCCCTTCGATCTCGGCCGGCTGCTCGCGGGCCAGGGCGACGTGCCGCTCGCCGACGAGGACGAGGTGGTGCTGCTGGGCCGCGCCGAGATCGCCTGGCTGTCGGGCCCTGCGGTGCAGCGGGTGCTGCGCGGCGAAGCCCCGCCCGAGGACTGCCCTGCCCTGGCCCAGCTCGCCGTGCTGGCCGCCGGCAGCCCGGAGCGCTTCGCCAATGTCACCGGGCTCGGCGTGATCGAGGCCGGGCCGGCGCGCTGCCCCGAGGTGTTCGTCGAGCATCCCGACCTCGCCGCCGCGGCGCTGGAGACCGCCGTGCTGCTGACCGGCGAGGTGCGCCGGCCGGGGATCTATCCGCTGGCAGCGGAAGCGACCCTTGCCGACCTGCTCGCGGTCGCGGGCGGGCCGACCGACACCGCCGATCTGCGCAATGTCGAACTCACGCGCGTGGTGCGGATCGAGGGCGCCTCGGCCGCGCCGGTGGAGCGGTTCCTGCTCGACATCGAGTCGCGCAACTTCGCCGCCGTGCGCGTCGCACCGCGCGATGCGGTGCGGTTCGCGCGTGTCTTCATCGACCGCGACACCGGCCCGGTGCGGCTCGCCGGCGAATTCGTCCGCCCCGGCGTCTACGACATCCGCCGCGGCGAGCGGCTCTCCGACCTGATCCAGCGCGCCGGCGGGCTGACGCGCGAGGCTTATCCGTTCGGCGCGGTGTTCACGCGCGAGAGCGTGCGCGTGCGCCAGCAGGAGGGGTTCGAGCGCGCCGCGCGCGAACTCGAGACCAGCCTGTTGCAGGTGGCCGCCGGCCGCGCGGTCTCGGCCCCGGCCGGGCGGCCCTCGGTCGATCTCGGGGATGCAATCCGCGCCGGGCGCGAGCTCGCCGCGTCCTTGCGCGAGGCGCGCGCGGCCGGGCGGATGGTGGTGGAGGCCAACCCGGCGGTGCTGGCCGCGCGGCCCGAGCTCGACCTGCTGCTGGAACCAGGCGACCTGCTGGTGGTGCCGAAGCGGCCGAACGATGTCAGCGTGGTCGGCGCGGTGCTGAACCCCGGCGCCTTGCAGTTCCGCTCCGGCCAGCGCGCCGGCGACTACCTGCGCGCGGCCGGCGGGGCGCAGCGATTCGCCGATACGTCGCGCGCCTTCGTCGTGCTGCCGAACGGGCAGACCCAGCCGGCCGGGCTGTCGTCGTGGAACTTCTCGCCCGAGCCGATCCCGCCCGGCTCGATGGTGGTGGTGCCGCAGGACCCCTCGCCCTTCGAGACCTGGGGCTTCATCCGCGACCTGACCCAGCTTCTCTCGCAGATCTCCATCAGCGCGGCGGCGCTCGCAGTGATCGCGCGCGAGACGCGCTGAGGCCCTCGCCTCGTCGCAATGGCGTGAGTCGCGGTCGCCTTCCCGATCGCGTGCCCGTATAGCCGGCCGGACCATGCGGTGCTTCGCCCGGTCCCTTGCCGTCCTGGCCGTGCTCGCCGGCCTCCCGGCCCGGGCGGCCGATCCCCAGCCCTATGCCGTGCGCTTCGCGCCGACCGAGGTCGCGGGGCTCGACACGCTGCTCAGCGATGCCTCGACGCTGCTCCGCCTTCAGGACGAGGAGCCGGTCGCCCCCGCCGCGCTGATCGCACGCGCGCGCGCCGACCGCGACCGCTTCGCCGCGGTGCTGCGCAGCCAGGGCCACTTCGCCGGCCGTGTCGCGATCCGCGCCGCCGGGCTGGACCTGACCGACCTCGCCGCGGCGCCGGCGATCGCGGCCCTGCCGGCCGACCCGCCGCTGGAGATCGTCGTCTCCGTCACCCCGGGCCCGCTCTACACGATCGACGCGGTGATCGTGGACGGCGCCGACGGCCTCGCGACCGGCCTGACGGTCGGCGACCCGGCGCGCGGCGCCGACATCCTCGCCGCCGAGGCGCGCCTGCTCGACGCCCTGCGGCGCGACGGCCATGCCTATGCCCGGCTCGGCGAGCGCACGCTCACCGTCGATCACGCCACCCGCACCATGACGGTGGCGCTGCGGGTCGAGCCCGGGCCGCGCGTCGCGATCGGGCGCGTCGGCGTGGAGGGGCTCGCGCGCATCGACCGGGGCTTCGCGGAGTGGCTGGTCGCGGCGCGGGCGGGTCGGCCCGCCACACCGGCGGAACTGGAGGCCGCGCGGCGCGATCTGCTCGACCTCGGCGCCTTCGCCACCGTGCGCGCCCGTCTCGCGCCCGAGCCCGGCCCCGACGGCACCGCGGATGTGACGCTGGAGGCGGTCGAGCGGCCACCCCGGCGGATCGAGTTCGGCGGCGCTTATGCCACCTCCGAGGGCGCCTCGGTGCGCGCGCGTTGGCTGCATCGCAACCTGCTCGGACGGGCCGAGCGGCTGGAGCTCGGCGCCGAGGTGTCGGGCCTGCTCGAACGCGGCGCTGGCGATTTCGGCTACCGGCTGGATGGCCGCTTCGCCAAGCCGCATTTCCTGTCGCGCCGCCAGACCCTCCGGCTCGATGCCGGGGCGCTGCGCGAGCGCACCGACGCCTATGACCGGATCGCCGTCACCGGCGGCGCGGCGCTGGAGCGCCGGCTGAGCGACCGGCTGAGCGGCAGCCTCGGCCTCTCCTTCGAGCGCAGCCGGGTCGAGCAGGCCGGCGAGGCGACGATCGACACCTTCGTCGGCGTGCCGGCGACGCTGGTCTGGGAGGATGCCGGCAATCCGCTGGACTCGGTGCGCGGCACGCGCGCGCGGCTGGAACTGACGCCCTATCCCGGCTTCCTCGGCTCGACGCTTGCCTACACCAGCCTGCGCGCCACCGGCGCGGGCTATCTCGACCTCGCCGGCAACGGGCGGTCGGTGCTGGCCGCCCGGCTGATCGCGGCCGCCGCCTTCGGCCAGAGCCGTGACGGGCTGCCGGCAGACCGGCGCGTCTATGCCGGCGGCAGCGGCACGGTGCGCGGCTTCGCCTTCCAGTCGGTCGGGCCGCGCGCGAACGGCCGCCCGCTCGGCGGCACCACCCTGCTCGCCGGCGGGGTCGAATTCCGCCAGCGCATCGGCGAGTCCTGGGGCGCGGTCGCCTTCGTCGATGCCGGCGGGGTGGGGGAAGAGCGCGCGCCCGATCTGCCCTCGCGGATCGCCATCGGCGCCGGGGTGGGGGTGCGCTACTACACCGCGATCGGGCCGGTGCGCGCGGATGTGGCAGTGCCGCTGTCCGGCAAGCGGCCTGGCGACGCCGCCTGGCAGCTCTATCTCGGGCTGGGGCAGGCGTTCTGATGCGCTGGGCGCTGCGCCTCCTCGCCGCGCTGGTGGCGCTGGTCGTGATGGTGCCGCTGGTCGCGGTGCTCGCGCTGGAGACCGGGCCGGGCCAGGAGCTCGCGCGCCGCGCCGCCGCCGCCGCCGGGATTCGCATCGCCGCGATCGAGGGCTCGCCGCTGCGCGCGACCACGCTGCGCGGGGTGTCACTGGCCGACGCGGACGGGACGTGGCTCGCGATTGAGCGCGTCGAGCTCGCCTGGTCGCCGCTCTCGCTGCTCGCGCGCCGCGTCGAGATCGACACGCTGCGCCTGGTGGGGCTCGCGCTCACGCGCCTGCCGGTGAGCGAGGCGGAGGAGGGGCCAGCCTCCGCGCCGTCGCTGCCGGTCGATCTGACGGTTCGTGACTTCGCGCTGGAGGGCGCGCGCATCGCCGCCGCGGTCGCCGGCATGAACGTCACGCTGGACGGCACGGCGCAGGCGGCGCTTCGGCGCGACCTCACCGGCACCGCCGAGCTCGATCTGCGCGACAGCACCGGCGGGCACTACCGCGCCACACTGCGTCGCGACGCCGACGTCGCCATCCGGCTCGACATCGCCGAGCCGGCAAACGGGCTGATCGCACGGCTCGCCGGGCTGCCGGAACTCGGGCGCCTCGCCGCGCAGGCAACGGCCGAGGGCACGGCCGAGCGGGCCGAGACACGTTTCGCGCTCACCTTCGATGGCGGCGTGTCGGCCACCGCCGAAGGTGTGCTCGCGCTGCGCGGCGATGCGACCGATCTCGGCGTGCACCTGGACGTCGCGGGTACTGCCGTCGGTGCCGTGCTGCCCGAGGGCTACCGCTTCGCGCGGCTGATCCTGGACGGCCGGCTCGCGGGCGATCTCGGCAGCGCGCTGCGCGTCTCCGCCGAGGCGCAGGCCGAAGGCGTTGCGCTGCCGGATCACCTTCCCCTGCCGCGCCTCGATGCCGCGCCGGTGACGCTGCGCCTCGCTGCGACGCGGGATGCCGACGGCACGATCGCGATCGGGCAGGCGGCGGTCGCGCATCCGCTGCTGGCGCTGACCGCCACCGGTCGGATCGACGGCGACACAACGCTGACGATCCACAGTCGGCTGCCCAGCCTCGCACCCTTCGCCACCGCCGCCGGCATCGAGGCCGACGGCGCGCTTGTCCTCGCCGCGCGGATCGCGCACGGCGATGCCGCGACGGCCCTCGACGCCGATCTCCGTCTCGCCGATGCCGCCCTGCCTGCGCCGCTTGACCTGCTGCTCGGCGACGCGCCGACCGTCGCGGCACGCGCGCGGCTCGTTTCGCGCAGGGTTACGATCGAGCGAATCACGGTCGCCGGTCTCGCCGCCACGCTCGACCTCGCCGGCAGCGCGGGCGAGACGCTCGATCTCGCCGGCACGCTGGCGCTGCCCGCGCTCACCGCGCTCGCCGCCCCGCTCGCCGGCGAGGCGCGGCTCGACCTCGCGCTGCGCGGCACGGCCGCGGACCCCGACGCGACGCTCAGGCTCGATGCGCCGCACCTCGCGGTCGAGGGCGTAGGCGCGGGGCGGCTCGCGCTGACCGCGGAGGCATCGCGGCTGGTCAGCGCGCCGCGCGTCGCGGTGCAGGGGAGTGGGGATCTCGGCGGGCGCGAGATCGCGATCGCCGGGGACGCCGAGCCGCAGCCGGACGGCGCGATCGCGGTCCCGCGCATCGAGCTGCGCTATGGCGCGGCGCACATCGCGGGGCAGGGGCGCGTGCTCGCGGACGGGCGGCCGGACTTCGCCGGCACCGCCGCCGTGCCGCGCCTCGCCGAGCTGCTGCCCGGCCTTGCCGGCGCGATCGCGGCGCGGCTCGCGCTCGCGCCGGACGCCACGGGCGGGGTCGGCGCCACGGTCGAGGCGCGCGCGCAGGGGATCGCCGCCGAGGGCATCGCGATCGCCGAGGCCACGCTCAGCGGCACGGCGGCCGATGCGCTGCGCGCGCCCGCGCTCGATCTGCGCCTCGCCGCGCGCGGGCTCGCCGCGGGCGGCGCGTCGGGCGCGCTCGACCTTGCGGCGACCGGACCCCCGGAGGCGCTCGGGCTCAGCGCCCGCTTCGCCGGCCCCGAGCTCACGGCGAGCCTCACCGCCGAGGCGCGGCTGCCCGAGCGCATCGCCCTTTCCGCCTTCGAGGTGAGCGCGCGCGGCGAGACGATCCGCCTCGCCGCGCCCACCACGCTGCGTCTCGGCGAGACCATCGAGCTCGCGCCGCTGGCACTCGCGCTGCGCGGCGGGCGGATCGAGGCGCGCGGCCGGTTGAGCCCGACGCTCGACCTGACGCTTGCGGCCCGCCGCCTGCCCCTGGCGCTGGCCGCGCTGGCCGCGCCGGGGCTCGCGCCCGCGGGCACGCTCGACCTCGAGGCGACGCTGCGCGGTGCGCCGGCCGCGCCCGAAGGCAACGCGCGGCTTGCGGTGCGCGGCGCGCGCCTGCCCGACGGCCCCGGCGCGCTGCTGCCGCCGGCCGATCTCGACGCCACGCTCGCGCTGGCCGGCGGGCGCGCGGACGTGCGGGCGCAGCTCCGCGCCGGCACTGTCGCGCGGCTCGATCTCACCGCGCAGGCGCCGCTCGACGGCGGCCCGATCCGCGCGAGGCTCGACGGGCCGATCGACCTCGCGCTGACCGATCCGTTCCTCACCCCCGCGGGCCGGCGCGCGCGCGGCCGCCTCGTGGTCGCGCTCAGCGCCGAGGGGGCGGTGCCCGAACCCGCGCTCGCCGGCGAGGTGCGGCTCGCCGATGCGTCGATCGACGATGCCGTGCTCGGGCTCAGGCTCGCCGGGATCGGCGGGCGGTTCGTCGCGCGCGGCGATGCGATCGCGATCGAGGGCCTGACCGCGCGCGCCGGTGACGGCACGCTCGCGCTCGGCGGCACGCTCCGGCCGCTGGCCCCCGGGCTGCCGCTCGACCTGACGCTCGCCGCGCGCGAGGCGACGCTCGCGCTCGCCGACCGTGCCACGGTGCGGCTGTCGGCGGACCTCCGCTTGGCGGGCGACACCGACGCGCTTGCCGCCACGGGCCGGATTGACGTTGCACGCGCCGAGATCCTGCTGCCCGAGCGCCTGCCGGCGGATGTGGTCGATCTGCCGGTGCGCGTCGCCGGCGAGGCTCCGCCCGCGCCGCCGCCCGCCGCCGACTCGCCGATCGCGCTCGACATCGCCGTCGAGGCCCCGCGCGCGGTGTTCGTGCGCGGCCGCGGCGTGGATGCCGAACTCGGCGGGTCGGTACGGCTCGGCGGCACGGCGGCCGCGCCCGATCTCACCGGCGCCTTCAGCCTGCGCCGCGGCGAGATCTCGATCCTGGCGCAGCGGATCGCCTTCCGCCGCGGCGCGCTCGACTTCGATGGCGCCGCCGGCATCGATCCCGCGCTCGACTTCGAGGCCGCGACCACCGCCGGCGACATCACCGCAATCGTGCGCGTCGGCGGCACGGCGACGGCGCCGCGCATCACCCTCGGCTCCGAGCCCGAGGTGCCGCAGGACGAGGTGCTGGCGCGGCTGCTGTTCGGCCGCAGCCAAGCGACGCTGACGCCGGTGCAGCTGCTCCAGCTCGCCCAGGCGGCGGCCGAACTCACGGGGGTCGGCCCGTCCGGCCCGGGCATTCTCGACCGGGTGCGGCGGGGGCTGGGCCTCGACCGGCTCACCGTCGGCACCGACCAAGCGACCGGCGGGCCGACGGTCGAGGCCGGCCGCTACCTCGCCGACGGGGTGTATCTCGGCGCGCGCCGCGCCGCCGATGGCAGCACGCGCGCGACGGTGCAGATCGAGGTGCTGCCGAATGTGCGGGCCGAGGCGGATGTCGGCGGCGAGGGCGAGGGCCGCGTCGGGTTGTCCTGGGGCATCGATTACTGACGAAACCGGGTCGCGCGGGGCGCGTCGGCCCGGCATAGTTGCGATTCGATGCCGGATCGTCTCGTGCCCCCGATGCGATGCTGAGAGGTGCCGCCGCCGCGCTTGCGTTCGCGCTCGCGTGCGGCGCGGCCTCGGCGCAGACCGCGACGAGCTGGGGCGGGATGGGGCTGATCGAGACGCGCGATGCGCGCTTCCGCCCGGACGGCACGATCGAGGCAGGTGCGGCGCTGCGCCGCCAGCGGCGCAACTACACGATCAACGTCCAGGCGCTGACGTGGCTGGAGACCACTTTCCGCTTCACCGAACGGCTGAACGCCACGACCGGACGCGGCATCACCACCGACCGCGCCTTCGACCTCAAGCTGCGCCTGTTCGAGGAGAACGACTGGCGCCCCGCGATCGCGGTCGGGCTGCAGGATCTGCTCGGCACCGGCCTCTACTCGGGCGAGTACGTGGTCGCGAGCAAGCGCTGGTACGACCTTGATGTCTCGCTCGGCGTTGGCTGGGGCCGACTCGGCACGGGGCGCGATCTCGCCAATCCGCTCTGCGAGGCGGCCGATCGGTTCTGCCGGCGCAGCGCCTCGGTCGGGCAGGGCGGCGTGCCGCTCGCGCGCTCCTGGTTCCGTGGCCGTGACGTCGCGCTGTTCGGCGGCATCGCCTGGACCACCCCGATCCCCGGCCTGACCGCGCTCGCCGAGTTCAGCGGCGATCGCCTGCGCGACGAGCGGCGCGACGGCCGCGGCCGCGCGAAGAGCCGCGTCAATGTCGGGCTCGCCTGGCAGCCCGCGCGCGGCGTCGAGTTCGGCGCGGCCTTCGTGCACGGCAGCGACCTGCTGGTGCGCGCGAGCCTCCGGATGGACCCGGCCGATCCGCCGCGCGTGCTCGCCCCGCCGCCGCTGCCGCCGGCGCCGCGCCCGGATCTCGCGCCCGACTGGCAGGCGGCGCTGATCGCGCGGCTGCGCGCGGACGGGATGCCGCCGATGCGGCTCGCGGCCGTCGGGCGCGATCTCAGGATCGTTCTCGCCGCGAGCCGGTTCCGCACCCTCGGCGCCACCGCCGGGCGCGCCGCCCGGCTGGCCGCCGAGCACGCGCCGGCAGGGATCGACTGGGTGGTGGTGTCGCTCGCGCCGAACGGCAGCGAGGTCGCGCGTGTGGCGGTGCTGCGCGGGGAGGTGGAGAAGGCCGCGATCGGGCTTTCCAGCCCCGAGGAGATCGCAATCACCGCCGATCTCCGCCCGGCCCTGCCGCTGCCGCCGCCCGACCCCGGCGAAGCTGTGCCCGGCGCGTTCCCGCGCCTCGCCTGGACCATCGAGCCGCGGGTGATCCTGTCGCTGATGGACCCCGACCGGCCGTTGCAGGGCCAGGTGCTGGCGGTCGCCGGCGCGCGCGTCGGGCTCGGCGCGGGGTTCACGCTCGGCGGCGAGGTAGGGCTCGACCTCGCCGGCAATCTGCGCGGCCAGCCGGTGCCGCCGGACACGCGCCTGCCGAACGTGCGCACCGCGATCGGCCAGTACCTGGAGGCGACGCGCACGCCGCTGATCAGCCTGACCGCGGAACGGATCTGGACGGTCGAGCGCGACGTGTTCGCGCGCGTCACGGCCGGGTATCTGGAGATGATGTATGGCGGCGTGCAGGGCGAGGTGCTCTGGCGTCCGGTCGATCGCAGCTTTGCCGTCGGCGCCGATCTCGCCTGGGCGAAGCAGCGCGCCTTCGACCAGGGCCTCGGCTTCCGCAACTACGAGACCTGGACCGGGCATGTCTCGCTCTACTGGGACCTGCCCTATCGCGACCTCTACGCGGTGCTGCGCGCGGGGCGGTATCTGGCGCGCGACTGGGGGGTGACGATCGAGCTCGGGCGGCGCTTCGATTCGGGGATCGAGATCGGCGGCTTCGCCACCTTCACCACCGCGCGCTTCGACGATTTCGGCGAAGGGAGCTTCGACAAGGGACTCTACATCCGCTTCCCGTTCGACCTGTTCGCCGCACCCACGCCCTCGCGCGGCACGCTGACGATCCGGCCGCTGATCCGCGACGGCGGACAGCGCCTGTCCGTCGATCACCCGCTCTACGAGGTGACGCGGGAAGGCCGCCGCGAGGCCTGGCTGCGCGGGATCTCGGGGCTCGTGCCGGGCCGGTAGCGACGATGCTGCGGGTTGACTTTGCGCGCGCCGCGCGGTCGATCCCGAACGTCGTCGACACGCGCACGGAGGACTGGGATGGCTGCCCCGGCTGAGATCGCCCCACCTTCGGCGATCGCGTTCATCGGCCTCGGCGTCATGGGTGCCGCGATGGCCGCGAATATCCGCCGTGCAGGCTTCGGCCTGACCGTGCATACGCGGAGCCGCGCCAAGGCCGCAGCCCTGGAGCAGGCGGGCGCGCGCTGGGCCGAGACACCCGCTGCGGCTGCGACCGATGCCGCCTGCGTCTGCCTCTGCGTTCCCGACACGGCGGATGTCGAGACGGTGCTGTTCGGGCCGGACGGCGTCGCGCATGGCATCGCGCGCGGCGCGGTGGTGATCGACTTCAGCACCATCGCCGCGACCGCCGCCGCGGAGTTTGCCGCGCGGCTGAGGGTCTCGCACGATGCCGCGCTGCTCGACAGCCCGGTCAGCGGCGGCCCGGCCGGCGCGCGCGACGGCACGCTGACCTGCATGGTGGGGGGCGATGCGGAGGCCTTCGCCGCCGCCGCACCGGTGTTCCGCGCGGTGGGACGGACCATCACCCATCTCGGCCCCTCGGGCGCGGGGCAGGTGTGCAAATCGGCCAATCAGCTGCTCGTCTCGGCCACGCTGCTCGCGGTCTCGGAGGCGCTGGCGCTCGGCCGCAAGGCGGGGCTCGATCCAGAAACGATGCGCACCGCCCTGCTCGGCGGCTCGGCGCGCTCCTTCGTGCTGGAGAACCACGCCAGGCGCATCATCGAGGGGCAGGAGCGGCCCGGGTTCCGCGCCGCGCTGATGCGCAAGGACATGCGGCTCGCGGCGGCGGCGACGCGCGACCACGAGGTGTTCGCACCTGTCACCGCGCTCGCGGCGCAAATGATGGAGGCGCTGGTGAACAGCGGCCGTGGCGGGCTCGACTGCGCGACGCTTGGCGCGCTGGTGGCTGAGCTCTCGGGCCTGCCTGCGCGCGCCACCTGATCTGCGCGGTCGGCACGGCGACCCCCCGCTGTCGCGGCCGCCGCCCGGGACGTAGTTTGCGCGCGTGCTGCCGCCGCCGATTCTCCTCCCGTTCTTCGCGCTGATCGCGCTCGGCTATGCGCTCGGCCGGGGGCCGCTCGCCCTGCCGGCGGCGCAGAACGGGCTTCGCATCTTCGTGCTCTACGCGGCGCTGCCGGCCTTCATCTTCCGGTTCGTGGTCGAGGCCGCCGCCCCGCCGGCGGCGGCGCTGCTGGCGCCGGCGGCCTTCGCGCTGGCGATGCTGGCCACCGCTGCCGCAGCCGCCGCGCTCACGCCGCACCGCGCGCGCGCGCTCGCCGCGATGGGCTCGATCAGCGCGAATGTCGGCTACATGGGCCTGCCGGCGATCGCGGTCTCGCCGCTCGGCGCGGATCCGGCGGCGACCGGTGCAGCGATCGCCATCCTGGTGATCGACGTGCTCGGCACCATGAACGCCAACATGCTGCTGCTGACGCGCGGGGGCCTGCGCGCGGGGGCCGCGGCGATGCTGCGCGCGCCGCTCGTGTGGGCGATGCTCGCGGGGCTGAGCGTGCGCCTGTCGGGCATCGCGCTGCCGGCGCCGGTGATGAGCCTCGCCGCCATGCTCGCCGGCGGCGCGGTGCCGGGGGCGCTGATCAGCCTCGGCGCGGCGCTCGCGGTCGGCGGCGGCGCGCTCGCGCTCGCGCCGCTGCGACCGGTGCGCGCCGCGCTGCCGGGCAAGCTGATCCTGCATCCCGCACTCGCCTGGATCGCCGCGGCGGCGCTCGGCCTGCCGGGTGGCGCGACCGCGGCGACCGTGCTGATGGCGGCGACCCCGACCAGCCTCGGCTATTTCCTGATCGCCGGTGCGGGCGGGCAGGACATCCGTGCCGCCGCCGCGCTCTGCCTCTGGACCACCGTGCTCAGCCTGCCGACGCTGGCACTCTGGAGCGCGGCGCTGACCTACGCGTAGTGGGGCTTCGCGTCCTTCGCGTCCTCGGCGCGGCGGATGCTCTCCAGGATCAGCCGCTCCGCCACCTCGGGGCCGCCCCAGTCGCCGAGGCTGACCTCCTTGCCCTTCTCCAGATCCTTGTAGTGCTTGAAGAAGTGGGCGATCTGGTCGATCAGGATCGCCGGCAGATCGGTGTAGCTGCGGATGCCGGAGTAGAACGGATGGAGCTTGTCCACCGGCACCGCCAGCACCTTCTCGTCCGGCCCGGCCTCGTCGCGCATCTGCAACACGCCGACGGGTCGGCAGCGCACGATGCAGCCGGGCACCAGCACCGCCTGGGTGACGATCATCACGTCCATCGGATCGCCGTCCTCGGCCAGCGTGTGCGGGATGAAGCCGTAATTGCCGGGGTAGTACATCGCGGTGTGCAGGAAGCGGTCGACCATCAGCGCGCCGCTGTCCTTGTCGAGCTCGTACTTCACCGGCACGCCGCCTTGCGGGATCTCGACGATCACGTTCACGTCCTGCGGCGGGTTGCGGCCGATCGCGATGCGGTTGATGTCCACGCGAACCTCCAGACGATGCCGCGGCGACCATAGCGGCGCGGGCGCCGCGAGGCCAACGCCGCCCTTGCGGTATCGCCCGGCGCTGCGGCACCATTCCGCGGCCGCATCACCATCGGGAGGATCCACCGCATGTTCCGGCGCCATCTGCTGGCGGTCGCGGCCCTGCTGCCGCTCGCGCTGCCCGTCGCGGCCCAGGCCCAGGGCGAGCTGATCGTCACCAAGCAGAGCTTCGAGATCCCGTCCTTCACCACGCGCGCCGGCGCCACCGTGCCGAACCTGCGCATCGGCTACCAGACCGCGGGCACGCTGAACGCCGCCGGCGACAACGCCGTGCTGATCGCGCATTTCTTCTCCGGCAACAGCCACGCCTTCGGCCGCTACGGCGCCGGCCAGCCGGCGGGCTACTGGGACGCGATCATCGGTCCCGGCAAGCCGATCGACACCGACCGGTACTTCGTGATCAGCGCCGACACGCCGGTGAACCTGAACACCGGCGACCGCAACACCGTCACCACCGGCCCCGCGACGGTGAACCCCGCAACCGGCCGGCCCTGGGGCCTGACCTTCCCGGTGTTCTCGATCCGCGACTTCGTCGAGACGCAGAAGGCGCTGCTCGACCATCTCGGCGTGCGCCGGCTGGCGCTGGTCGCCGGCGCCTCGATGGGCGCGCTCCAAACGATCGAATGGGCGGTCGCGTATCCGGACATGGTCGCGCGCGCCATGCCGGTGATCGGCACCGACCGGGTGGATGCCTGGATCATCGGCTGGCTCGACATCTGGGCCGCGCCGATCCGGCTCGATCCGAACTGGAAGGGCGGCGACTACTATGGCGGACCCGCGCCGGCGGCAGGGCTCGCCGAGGCGCTGAAGATCGTCACCCATCACGCGCGCGACTGGCCTTGGGCCGATACGATCGGCGTGAAGCCGGCCGAGGGGCAGGACCCGCGCCGGGCCGTGACCGAGCGGTTCGCGATCGAGAAATGGCTCGACGACGCGGCGGCGGCGCGCGCCCGAATCTCGGATGCGAACCACTTCCTCTACCTGATCCGTGCCAACCAGCTCTTCCTCAAGGAGCACGAGAGCCCCGAGGCCGCGCTCGCGCGGTCCCGCGCGCGCTGGCTGATCGTCCCCAGCGTCTCCGACCGGGTGTTCCCGATCGAGCACAACCGGCGCCTGGCCGCGACGCTGAAGGAGCAGGGGCGGCAGGTGGAGGTCGCGGAACTGTCGGGGCCGCTCGGCCACCTGGAGGGGGTGGTGTCGATGGCGAAGGTCAGCGAGGCGATCCGCCGCCTGATGGCGGAGTGAGGGCGCCCGCGCGGGGCTTGCGCGCGCGGGCCCTGCCTCGCATCACTGGGGCCGGTGGGGCCGGTAGCTCAACGGTCAGAGCGGGCCGCTCATAACGGCTTGGTTGCGGGTTCAAGTCCTGCCCGGCCCACCAGGTCCGACATGTCACCGGTTTCGCCCAGTATCACCGCACGAGACATCGCGTGTAACCGGATGTATGGTTACAATTCGAGAGGGAGCGAGGCACGGATCAGGTCATTCCAGAACCCAGGGCAAGGAGAGGTTGCGCCACCATGTCCGACCGTTCCATCGCCAGTGTCCCCGTGCCGCTCGACCGCGACGTCTTCCTCCGCAGCCTGATCCGCGAACTGGCCGGAACCCTCGAGGACGTGGTCGGGCTCCCGGAGGCCGAGGGCTATATCAGCGTGGTCGGCGCCAGTATCGGTGAGCTGATCGACGGGCAGTACAAGGCCG
Organism: Elioraea tepidiphila DSM 17972; assembly: GCF_000378465.1. Lineage (GTDB taxonomy): Bacteria > Pseudomonadota > Alphaproteobacteria > Acetobacterales > Acetobacteraceae > Elioraea > Elioraea tepidiphila. The sequence goes on along the minus strand of NZ_KB899934.1, from coordinate 22,751 downwards.
CGCTCGCGACCCCGCGCCTCGACCGGGCGCAGGTGCGCGACGTGCTGGTCGATCTCAAACGCCGGATCCAGGGCGATTTCTACGTGATCGAGGAGTCCGCGGACCGCATCGTGCTCGGCAATCGCGCCTGTCCGTTCGGCGACAAGGTGATCGGACGGACATCGATGTGCATGATGACCTCCAACGTGTTCGGCTTCATCGCCGCCGAGAATCTCGGCTACGCCAAGGTGGAGCTGCAGGAGACGATCGCACGCGGGCACCCGGGATGCCGGGTGTTGGTGCATCTGAAGCCGACCGATTCGGAGGGACGGGAGTATGTCAGGCGGGCTGCCGCGCGCTGAGGCCTGGTTCCGCGCGATCGCGTTCGCCGATGCGACACCCTCCCTGCTGGTCCGGCCGGATGGCGCGGTGGTCGCGCTCAACCGGGCGGCGCAACGCCTGATCGCGGTCGCGCCTGGGGACGACCTCGCGGCCATCGCCGGCCCGACGGTGGCGGCCTTCCTCGGCCGCTGCTCCGGCAGCCGCGAGGGGTACTTCGCAAAGCTCGTGCTGCCGACGCGGGCGGGCCCGGAGCGGCCGTATCGCTGCGACGGCGCCGTGCTGATCCCGCCCGCGCCGAGCGGCGAGACGCTGCTGATCCTCAGGCTGCGCGAGCACGACGCGACATCATCCGGGTTCGCGGCACTCGGGGCCAAGATCGCCGAGCTGCATGCGGAAGTGAGGCGCCATGCCGGCACCGAAGCGCGACTGCGCGCGGTGATCGAGACCGCGGTGGACGGTGTGATCCTGACCGATGCGCGCGGCACCGTGCTGGTGTTCAACAAGGCCTGCGAGGGCCTCTTCGGCTACAGCGCCGAGCAGGTGATCGGCCAGAACGTGCGAATGCTCATGCCGCCGCCGTTCCGCGACGAGCACGACCACCATATCGACACCTACCATCGCACGGGGCAGAAACGGATCATCGGCATCAGTCGTGAGGTGGTCGGCCAGCGCAAGGACGGCACGACCCTCCCGATGCAGCTTTCGGTGGGCGAGGCGCGGCACGACGGCGAACCGGTCTTCGTGGGCATCTTCCATGACCTCACGGCGCGCAAGCGCATGGAAGAGCAGTTGCTGCAGGCGCAGAAGATGGAGGCGGTCGGCCAATTGTCGGGCGGCATCGCGCACGACTTCAACAACCTGCTGACCGTGATCCTCGGCAGCGCAGAGACGTTGGAGGAGAAGCTCAGGGCGCGGCCCGATCTCAGGCACTATGCCGACCTGATCGAGCGCGCGGGCGAGCGCGGCGCCGAACTGACCAGGCGCCTGCTGGCCTTCGGCCGACGCCAGATGCTGCGCCCGGCCGAGATCGACTGCAACGCACTCCTGGAGGCGATGGCGACGCTGCTGCGCCGGACCCTGCGCGAGGATGTCGAGATCCAGATGCAGCTTGACCCGGAGCTCTGGGGCGCGACCGCCGATGCCGGGCAGCTCGAATCCGCGGTGTTGAACCTCGCGCTGAACGCGCAGGACGCCATGCCCGACGGCGGACGGATCACCATCACCACCGCCAATGCCCCGCTCGACCAGCGCTATGCGGAGTCCCATCTGGAGGTGAAGGCCGGACCGTATGTCATGATCGCCGTTACCGATGACGGACAGGGCATGCCGCCCGAAGTGGTCGAGCGCGCGTTCGAGCCGTTCTTCACCACCAAGGAGGTCGGCGAGGGCAGCGGCCTCGGCCTCAGCATGGTCTACGGCTTCGTCAAGCAATCGAACGGCCATGTGTCGATCTACAGCGAGCCCGGGCTCGGCACGACCGTGCGGATCTATCTGCCGGCGACCGGAACGATCGAGACAGGACGTCCGGTGGACGAGGGCGACGAGCCGAACGAGATCATGCCCGTGGGCCGCGAGACGGTGCTCGTGGTCGAGGACGACGCCTTCGTGCGCGCCTACGCGATCGCGAGCCTCACGAGTCTTGGTTACCGCGTCGTGCCGGCCACGAGCGGACCGGAGGCGCTCGGCCTGCTGCAGAACGGCGAGCCGATCGACCTGTTGTTCACCGACATCGTCATGCCGGGCGGGATGAATGGCTGGGAGCTGGCCGCGCGCGCCCAGCGCCTGCGCCCCGGACTTCGCGTGCTGCTCACGTCGGGCTACGCGGTCGAGACGCTGGCCGCGCGAGGACGCGGCCACCCGGACATGCCGTTGCTGGACAAGCCGTACCGGAAATCGGACCTCGCTCGGCGCGTGCGCGAGGCGCTCGCCATGCCGCCGCTGATGGCGCCCAAGTAGCGACACCCCCGACGCGCCGCCGCACCCTGGCCGGATCGAGACGGCCGCATTCGACACGCCAGCCGCCGCGCAGCGGGGCGGCACGCGCGCCGATGTCCGGGCGGAGCGGCAACGCGGCCACGGGCATCGTCATGCCCCCCTTGCCGCGCCATCGCCTGGCTGCGTCCGCCGGCGATCCGGCTCCGCCTCCGGTCGCGGCTACCGGGCCGCCACGGCGCGCGGCGTCGGCGCCTGCGGTGGTCCTGTGCGCCGGCGCTTCCAGGTCGCGACCGCGTAGCCGCTGATCCCCTGGGGCATGTAGATGATGAACAGCACCAGCAGCAGGCCGTAGATCGTCCCGTCGAGCCCGTGCACGTCGTGCCCGACCGTCACGCGCAGCGTCTCGGCCAGCAGCAGCGTGATCACCGCGCCCACGGTCGGGCCGAGCTGCACATACATCCCGCCCGCGATCACCGCGAACACGATCTGGAGCGAGATGCCGATGCCCGAGACCGTCTCCGGATTGATGTAGAGCTGGTACTGCGCATAGAGCGCGCCGCCGAGCGCGGTCATCGCCGCACTCAGCATGGTGATCGCGAGCTTCGCCCGCGTCACGTTCACGCCGATCGAGGCGGAGGCGTCCTCGTCTTCCGACGCCGCCTCCAGCGCATAGCGCAGCATCGAGCGATCGACGATCCGCCACACCCAGAGCCCGAACAGCCAGGCCGCGAGGGCCACGTAGAAGAACGTGCCGCGCTCGCCGAATTGCAGCGCCAGCAGCGAGGTGCCGCCGGCGACACCCTCGACCGTCATGCCGAGCGAGCCGCCCGTGCGGTCGCGCAGCGCGACGATCGTCAGCCGCACCACCTCGCCGAGCGCCAGCGTGACCAGGGCGAAGTAGTGGCCGACGATGCGGAAGCGGAAGCACGGATAGCCGATCACCAGTGCGAGGATCATCGCGAGCACGAGCGCGATCGGAATACCGATCCAGGGTGTCAGCCCGGCCGTGTTCCAGAGCAGCGTCACCACATAGGCGCCGACACCGAGGAACGCGCCATGGCCGAGCGAGACCATGCCGAACCGGCCCATGATCGACCAGGCGGTGTAGATGAAGCCCCAGATCAGGATGTTGATCAGCAGGTGCAGATGATAGTTGCCGAGGCCGGCGAACGGCACGGCCGCGAGCGCGGCCACGCCGAGCAGAGGCACGAGCGGCATCGCGCGCGGCTCGCTCATCGGCTGAACAGCCCCTGCGGCTTGACGAACATCATCACGATGAAGAACGCGAAGGCGAGCACGTAGCCCCATTCGATCTGGAAGTAGAACCCGCCGACCGAGATGAACTGCGCGAACACGAAGGCGGCGATGAAGCCGCCCGCCATGTTGCCGAGGCCGCCGAGCACGCAGATCATGAAGGTGATCGGCCCGAAGGAGAGGCCGATCGCCGGATGCACGTCGTACTGGAGGGCGAGCAGGGACGCCGCGACGCCGGCCATGCCGCCGCCGATCGCCGAGGTGGTCAGGTAGATCTTGCGGGGATCGACGCCCATCAGCGGCATGATCTCGCGGTCCTGGCTGATCGCGCGGATCGCCGTGCCGAGATAGGTGCGCGTCAGGAACAGCCACAGCACCAGCACGCCGACGAGCGCGGTGCCGAAGGCGAGGATGCGCGCGAAGCTGAAGAACATATCGCTCACCTCGACGATCGGCATGCGCAGGCCGAGATTGCGGAACTCGACGCCGAAGGCGAGTGTGGCGGCCGCCTGCATGAAGAACAGCACGCCGCCGGTGACGAGCAGCTGATTGATCGGCGGCGTGCCGAGCACCGGGCGGATCACCAGCTGATGCAGAGCGACGCCGCACAGCGAGACGAGGGCGATGGCGGCCGCGATCGCGATCGGCAACGGCACGCCGTAATGCACGAACAGCCACCAGATGGTGTACATGCCGACCATGACCAGCTCGGCGTAGCAGATCCAGACGACGTCGATCACGCCGAACACCAGGTTGAGCCCGAGGGCGAGCAGGGCGAGCACGCCGCCCAGCAGCACGCCGTTGATCACCGCCTCGAGCAGGAAGATGTCGAACACGCGGTCCCTCCTCGCCGGCTCAGAGTCCGAGATAGGATTGGCGGATCTCGTCGGAGGCGAGCAGCTCCTCCGACCGTCCGGAGAGCCGGATCGTGCCGACCTCCAGCAGATAGGCGCGGTCCACCACACGCAGCACCTGCTGCACGTTCTGCTCGACGATCAGCACGGTGTAGCCCTCGGCGCGGATGCGTTCGACCAGCTTGAAAACCTGCTGCACGATCACCGGCGCGAGCCCGGCCGAGGGCTCGTCCATCAGCAGCAGCTTCGGCCCGCTCATCAGCGCCCGGCCGATCGCGCACATCTGCTGTTCGCCGCCCGACATCGTGCCGGCGAGCTGGTTGCGGCGCTCGCGCATGCGCGGAAAGAGCTCGTAGACGAAGTCGAGCCGCTCGCGGTAGCGCGCCCGCGCCGAGGGCGCATAGGCGCCCATGCGCAGGTTCTCCTCGACCGTCAGGCGCGGGAACAGCCGCCGGTTCTCGGGCACATGCGCGATGCCGAGCTCGACCACCTTGTCGGGCGGCACGCTGCCGAGCGAGGTGCCCTCCATGCGGATCTCGCCCGCGCTCGCCGCGATCAGCTTCGAAATGACGCGCAGGAGCGTCGTCTTGCCCGCGCCGTTGGGCCCGATCACGGCCACCGCCTCGCCGGGCTTCACCTCGAGACTGACATCGAACAGGGCGCGGAAGCCGCCGTAGCCGGCCGAGACGCCGCGCACCTCCAGCATCGTCTCGCCGGTCATGCCACGCCGTCCTCGCCGAAGGCGATGCGCTCGGTGCCGAGATAGATCTCGATCACGCGCGGATCGGCGGCGACCTCGCGCGGCAGGCCTTCGGAGATCTTCTCGCCGTGATCCAGCACGATCACGCGGTCCACCACGCGCATCAGCACGCCCATGATGTGCTCGACCCAGATGATCGTGATGCCCTTGTCGCGGCGGATGCGCCCGAGCATCTCGGCGGCCTGGTCCATCTCGGTCTCGTCGAGGCCGCCCAGGCTCTCGTCGGCGAGCAGCAGCTTGGGCTGGGTCGCGAGCGCGCGGGCAAGTTCCAGCTTCTTGAGCCCCGCCGCGCCGAGACTCGCGACCTCGGCGGCAGGGTCGGTCGGCAGGCCGACCAGGGCGAGCGCCTCCTCGGCGAGCGCGAAGGCGCGCGCGCGCGGGATGTCCTCGCGCTGGCCGAAATAGGCGGCCGTGACGACGTTCTCGAGGATCGAGAGGCGCCGGAACGGGCGGGGGATCTGGAAGGTGCGGCCGATGCCGCGATGGCAGATCTCGACCGGCTTCAGTCCGCCGATCTCCTCGCCCTGGAACCGGATCGAGCCCTCGGAGGGGCGCAGCATGCCGGCGATCATGTTGAAGGTGGTGGACTTGCCCGAGCCGTTCGGCCCGATCAGGCCGAGGATCTCGCCCTGTTCGAGATTGAAGGAGACGCGGCTGACGGCCGTGAAGCCGCCGAACCGGCGCGTCAGGTCGGTGACGGTCAGCATCATGTCGGGAGAGGGCGCACGGGCGGACGCGGCGGCCCGAGCGAGCCGCCGCGTCCTGTCGGCTCAGCGGGCCGCGTAGGGATGGTTCGCGGGCAGCGGGATCACCGGATCGACGGTGCGCAGCGCGCGCGGCCAGACGATCTTCGTCTCGCCACCGATATACTGCATCACCACCGGCGTGGAGCGCGCGTTCTGCCCCGCCATCGGGTGGCCGGGCGGGTTGAAGCGCACGCCGTAGCCCTGGATCGTGCCACCCTCGGGGATGTCGGTCTCGAGCGAGGCCTTGCGCAGCGCCTCGGGGTCGAACCCGCCGTGGTTGCGGATGGCGCGCGGCAGCACGTCGGTAAGGAAGATCCAGGTCTGGTTGAAGCCCATCGAGGTGTGCGGCGGTACCTCCTGCGCGTTCGTCTCGGCCTTGTAGCGGCGCACCATCTCGGCCGTGACGTCGCCGAGCCCGGGCGCGAGCGAGGCCGGGTTCAGGAGCTGGGCGGCCACCGGATCGACGTTGAAGATGTAGTCGGCATCGCGTCCGAAGCCCGCCACCAGCCGGTCGATCTGGCCGTAGCCGGCGCCGTGGCCGATCAGCGCGCGCCAGCGCAGCCCGAGCTCGCGCGACTGGCGCAGGAACAGCGTGATGTCGGGGTTGTAGCCGGTGTGCAGGATCACGTCCGGCCGCTCGCGCCGGAGCTTGGTGACCAGAGAGGAGAGGTCGGGCGCGGTCGCGGCGTAGCCCTCCTTGAGCACGACATTCATGCCGAGCTCCTTGCACTTCGCCTCGTTGCCGGCTGCCACACCGGCGCCGTAAGGCCCGTCCTCGTAGATGATGGCGACGCGCACGTCGCGCGGCTGGCGGCCGAGCTTCTCCTGCGCGACCTCATGGACGAAGGTGCAGGAGGCCTCGCCGAACTGGTCGGAGTGCACCTGGGCACGGAAGACGTATTCCAGGTTGCGGTCCTTGAAGACCGAGGAGGCGACGCAGACATTCGCCCACATGAACCGCCGCTGCTGGTTCACGCGCTGCGCCATGGGCACGCAATGGGCGGACGAGAACACCCCCATGATCAGGTCAACCCGCTCTTGTTCGAGCAGGCGCGTCGCCTCGTTGATCGCGACCTCGGTGCGCGACTGTGCATCGGCGTAGATCGCATTGATCCGGTACCCCTCGACGCCGCCGCGCTCGTTGATCATCTCGATCGCGTGCTTGGTGCCGATCGCCGCGGCGAGCGACCCGCCGGCCGCGAAGGGGCCGGTGTAGTCGTAGATCACGCCGATCTTGATTTCCCTCGGCTGGGCGAGCGCCGAGGTCGCAAGCGCCACGGCGCCGAAGGCGGCGAGCACCCCCCGCCGGAGACAGCGATCTCCCACCATGCCACATCCTCCCGATTGCCTTGCGGGACCCGCTTGTCCCGGCTTGCAACCATGTTCGGGTGCGGCTCGCGCGTTTGTCAATGACGACCGCGGGCGGCGCGGCGGCCTCAGTCGGGCCAGGCGAGCAGGCGGGCGGATCGTCGCTGTCGCCGTGCCGATGCAGGTTCATGGTTCGCGGCCGGCCGGGCCCGCGCGGTCGCCATCTCGGCGACGATCCGTTCCGCCACCACGCTCGCCTCGCCCGGATGAAGGTTGCACGGGTCGAGGTAGAAATAGCCATGCTCGACCTCATGGTCGCGCACGATCACGGGCGGGCTGCCGGCGCCGAGCCGGTCGGCGAGTTCCCAGGCGGTGATGTTGGCGGGCGCGGGGTCGATCGAGACCTTCAGCCGGTCGAGCGGGTTGTGCGTCGGATCCGGCTCGATCGTCGCGACAAGCCCCGCGATCCCGGCGAGCCGCTCGCGCCAGAGATCGAGGGCCGCCTGCTCGATGCGGCGCACGGCCGCGTGGTCGCGCCGTTCCCAGGCCTCGAGGGCCGCGATGGTGCCGAGGATGCTCTCCTTGCCGACTTTCATGCCGCGCCCGATGCCCATGTTCTGCAGGAAGGTCGCGCGCACGAGGTCTTTGCGTCCGGCGACGATCCCCGCGGTCGGCCCGCCCAGGAACTTGTGCGCGGAGTAGCAGACGAGATCGGCACCGGCCGCGAGGAAGCCGCGCAGGTCGTACTCGCTCGCCGCATCGACAACCACCGGGACGTTGCGGCTGCGGCAGATCGCGGCGAACTCGTCGAGCGGAAGCTGTCCGTAACCGACGCAGTGGTGGCTGACGACGTAGAGCGCGCAGGCGGTCTGATCGTCCAGCACGGCTTCGAGCTGGTAGGGCTTGACCGAGGTCGCCTGGCCGAACGGCACGACCGTCGCGCCGGCGAGGCGGATCGCCTGCTCCACCGGCGCGCCATAGCCCACCATGTGGCCGAGCATGATCGGCACGCGCGCGCGCATTCCGGCCGGGTTCGGCAGCCGCTCGATCCGCGCGAGGTCGGCGCCGGTCATGCAGGCCGCCACCGCGAGCGTGATGCCGGCCGCGCAGGAGGCGGTGACGAAGCCGGCCTCCGCCCCGGTGAGCCGCGCGATCGTGCGGCTGGCCAGGCGGTGCAGGTCGTTGATCTCGACGAACTCGGGCAGGATCGCGGTGGTCGCGGCGATCGCTTCGGGCACCGCGATCGAGGCGCCGAGCGCGGTCATGGTGCCAGAGACGTTGATGATCGGCCGGAGGCCGAGCCGCTCGCGTATGCCGCTGCGCGGGGGGATGCCATCCATGACGCTCACTCCGTCCTGAGTTCGATCCGGCGCAGGAACCGCCTCAGCCGCTCCGATCGCGGGTGGCCCAGCACCTCGCGCGGCGGACCTTCCTCGGCGATGCGCCCTGCATCCATGAACACGACGCGGTGTCCGGCATCGCGCGCGAAGCCCATCTCGTGGGTGACCATCAGCATGGTCATGCCGTCGCGGGCGAGGCCGCGCACGACGTCGAGCACCTCGCCGACCAGTTCGGGATCGAGCGCCGAGGTGATCTCGTCGAGCAGCAAGAGCTTCGGCTCCATCGCGACCGCGCGCGCGATGCCCACGCGCTGCTGCTGACCGCCGGAGAGCGCGCTCGGCAGGTTGTCCATCTTGTCGGCGAGCCCGACGCGCGCGAGCCAGTGCTCGGCGCGCGCCTCCGCCTCGCGCCGCGGCATCCCGCGCGTGACGCGCAGGCCAAGCGCGACGTTCTGCCGCGCGGTCAGATGCGGAAACAGATTGAACATCTGGAACACCATGCCGATGTCGGCGCGCAGGCGCGCGAGCGCACGATCGCCGCGGCGCACACCGCTGTTCGGGGCGGTGTAGCCGATTTCGGTGCCCTCGAGCGTGATCGAGCCGGCGTCGTAGGGCACGAGCGCGTTGACGCAGCGGAGCAGCGTGGTCTTGCCCGAGCCCGAGGCGCCGATCACCACCAGCACCTCGCCGCGCGCGACGTCGAGATCGACACCGTCCAGCACCGTCGTCGTGCCGAAGCGCTTGATCAGGCCGCGGACCGACAGGACCGGCGCCGCATCGCGGCCGGCCGTCATGTCGCCACCGTGGCGGCGAAGCGCGCCTCGAGCCGCCGGCTCGCGACCGAGAGCGCGGCGTTCACGGCGATGTAGATCATCGCGCCGAGGATGTAGAGGGGCATGGGCTGGTAGGTGCGCCCGATCACCTGCTGGATGGCCATCATCAGATCCACCACACCGACCAGGCTGACGAGTGCGCTGCCCTTCACGCTGTCGGTGACCGAGTTGATCCAGGGCGGCAGGAAGCATCGCACCGCCTGGGGGAACACAACGTAGACGAGCCGTTCGAGGAAGGTGAGGCCGATGCTCTTCGCCGCCTCCATCTGGCCGGGATGGATGCTGGTGATCGCGCCGCGCACGATCTCGATCACATGGCCCGTCTTGAAGGCGGCGAGCGCCGCGACCGCGGCCCAGAACGGCGAGAGCGGCACCTGCAGCGCCGGCAGCCCGTAGTAGACGGTGAAGATCAGCACGATCAGCGGGATCGCGCGCACGGTGTCGGCGAAGACGCGGATCGGCAGGCCGATCCAGACGGGGCCGAAGGCGAGGATCACGCCGAACACGAGCCCGAGCGCGAGCGAGGCCGCGACCACGATGCCCGAGACCGCGAGGGTGATGAGGAACCCGTCCCACAGGAAGGGCAGCGCGTAGATCATCGCGTCGATCATGCGCTGCGCCTCACATTGCACGCACGATGGCGTAGCGCCGCTCCAGCAGGCGCAGCGCGGCGAGGATGATCCAGCCTGTGAGGAGATAGATCGGCGTCAGCAGCGCATAGACCTCCAGGATGCGGAACGTGTTGAAGTTGATCCATTGCGCGCCATGTGTCAGCTCCGGCACGGCGATCACGCTGCCGAGCGCCGTGTCCTTGAACAGCGAGACGTAGGCGTTGGAGAGTGCGGGCAGGCTGATGCGGAACGCCGTCGGCAGACGGACATAGATCAGGTTCCGGTAGGGGGTGAGGCCGATCGCGCGGCCGGCATCGACGACGCCGGGCGGCACCGCGTCGAGTCCGGCGCGGAACACCTCGACGAGCTGCGCGCCTGCGTAGAAGGCAAGGGTGAAGATGAAGCTCGTCGTCGCGTCATACGCGAACCCGCCGATCGACGGGATGCCATAGAAGACGAGATAGATCAGCAGCAGCAGGGGTGTGTTGCGGATGAACTCGACATAGCCCGCGATCGCGGTGCGGGTGACGCGCCCGCCGTCGGTATAGGCGACCGCGAGCGCGATGCCGATCAGCATGCCGAGGCCAAGGCTCGCCGCCGCGATCTGCAACGAGAGGCCGAGGCCCCACCACAGGCGCCAGGCATGCCGCCAGACGATCGTGAAATTGAAGTGGTAGTCCACGCGACCTCAGGCCGGGTGCTGGCGGGATCGGGGCGCGCCCGGCGCGCGCCCCGTCGCACATGAGCCCATGACCCGCATGGCGCGAATGCGCGGGCCGCGCAGGCGTGCCATCCGAGCGTGCTAGATGGGCGGGAACCCGGGCGTGCGGGGCCGCGGATCGATGTTGAAGAACTCCTTCATCGCCGCGTCGTAGGCCTCGCTGACATGGCCGAACATGTTCACGTTGAACACCGCGTTGACGAAGTTCAGCCAGTCGGGATCCGACTGCCGCATCGCCGCGCCGTAGAGCTGGCTGCGATACGAGTGGCCCGCATCGACGTAACGGTCGGGCGTGCGGCGCACCAGCCAGCGCACCGTCGAGAGATCGACCACCGCGACGTCGGCGCGGCCGGACTCCATCGCCTGGATCACGTTGGCCTGGGTGTCGAGCTGCATCACTTGGGCGTCCGGCAGGGCGTCCTTCACCAGCGCGTCGGCGCCCGCGTTCTGCAGCACGCTCGCGCGCGCCTGCGCGCCCGCCGCGCGGAGCTCGGCGTAGGTCTTGAACCGGCTGCGCGGGCTGGTCAGCAGCGCCACACCCTCGGCGTAGTAGGGGCGGCTGAAGGCGACGAGCTGCGCGCGCTGCGGATTGATCGTCATGAACTGGATGACGATGTCGACGCGGCCTGTGTTGATGTTCGGGATGCGCTGCGCAGGATCCTGACGGACGAACTCGACCTTGTTCGGGTCGTCGAACAGGCCGCTGGCGAGGATTCGCGCCATGGCGATGTCCATGCCGGTCAACTGGCCGCGCTCGTCCTCGAAGTGCCACGGCGCATTGGTGCTGCCGGTGCCGACGATCAGCCGTCCGCGGCTGATCACGGTGCGCAGCAGGCTCTCGCGCGGTGCCTGGGCGGCCGCCTTCTCCGCGGTCGCGGCCATGCCGACGAAGGCGGCCGCGCCGAGGGCCGCGAGCGCCCCGCGGCGACCGCCGATATCCGCCTCGGCTGCGGGCGCATCCGGGCGATCCTTCCGTTCCGTCATCACACTCTCCCCGCTCTGTTCCGATCCTCCCGAGATGGCAGGATCGCATCCGCCGTGCGGTGGCGAAGCATCGCCCTCGCCGTGGCGGAGCCGTTCGGCGCGGCGCGTCGAGGATCGATCCGCGCGGCGCATGCGAAGCGTTGCGATAGTGATCGCACACCTCTAGCATGGTGCGCAATACCGGATGATATTCCACAGTAATGGAATAAGGGAGCGTCGGCACGACATGGCAACGATGGCTCGGTCCCGGCCGAGACAAGGGCGGATGAGCGGCATCGACCGCGCGTTCCAGGTGCTCGATCATCTGACGCGCTGCGGCCGGCCGGCAACGGCCTACGACATTGCGCGCGCGCTCGCCGCGCCGGCCTCGACCGTCTACGAGGTGATCGACACGCTGGTGGCGAAGGGCGCGCTCAGCCGCACCGACGGCAACGGGCGGGTCTTTCTCGGCCCGCGCCTGCACTTCTACGGACTCGCCTACGCCAAGGAGCTGAGCCTCGAGCGCGTGCTGTCGGCGGAGATCACCGCACTCAGCCAATCGACCGGCGAGACGGTGCAGGTCTGCGGCCGCGACGGTGACATGATGGTGGTGCTGATGATGGCGGAGGGGGCGCGGGTGTTCCGCATCGCCTCGCAGGTCGGCACGCGCGTGCCGCTGAACTGGACCGCCTCCGGCCGGCTGCTGGTCGCGCCGCTCGCGAAGGCCGAGCGCCGCGCGCTGTTCGCCCGTGCCAAGGCCTCGCCGACCGGCCGGGCAGAGACCGATCCGAAACGGCTCGAGGCGGCGAGCCAGGCCGCCTGGGCGGCGCGGCTCGCGGTGCAGGTCAGCGAGGCCGATGAGGACGTCGCCTGCATCGCCGCGCCGATCCGCGATGCCGCCGGCGGATGCCCGGCGACCATCAGCATCGTGCTGCCCGCGACCCGCGCGCGCGAACAGCAGCCTGCGCTCGCCGAGGCGGTGCGCGGTGCCGCGGCCGAGGTCGAGGCGGCGATGGGCTGGCGTGACCCGGGAGGTGCGGCGTGACCCTCGCATCCGCTGACGGCCCGGAGGCGCGGCTGCGCGCGCTCGGGCTCACCTTGCCGCCGCCCCCGCCGCCGATCGCGCGTTTCGTGCCGTATCGCCGCGTGGGGGAACTGCTGTTCCTCTCGGGCCAGGGACCGCTCAGGCCTGAAGGCGGCTACCATGAGGGCAAGGTCGGCGACACGGTGTCGGTCGCCGAGGCGCATCAACACGCGCGGCTGACGGGGCTCGGCCTGCTCGCCGTGATGCGCGCGGCACTCGGTTCGCTCGACCGTGTCGCCTTCATCGTCAAGCTGCTCGGCATGGTGAACGCCACACCGCAGTTCCGCGACCATCCCGCGGTGATCGACGGCTGCTCCGAGCTGTTCGATGCGGTGTTCGGCGAGGCCGGCCGGCACGCGCGCTCGGCGGTCGGCATGGCCTCGCTGCCGAACGGAATCTCGGTGGAGATCGAGGCGATCGTCGCGGTGCGCGGCTGACCGCTACGCGCGGCCGAAGCTCGCGCCCTCGCGCGCGTGCCACCACTTGCCGGCGAGCACCACCGCGTCCGAGACGATGCGACGATCGCCCTCGAGGTGCTCGCCGACCACATCGACATAGTCGAAGCGCCCTTCCTCGATCGAGAGGATGGTCGCATCGCCGGGGCTGCCGGGCCGGAGGCTGCCGAGCTCGGGCCGCTTCAGCGCCATCGCCGCATTGACCGTGGTCGCGCGGATCACCTCCGGCAGCGGGACGCCGAGGCAGAGGAACTTCGACAGCGTGGTCACCTGGTCGAAGGCCGGGCCGTTGATGCAGAGCACGTGCACGTCCGAGGAGATCGTGTCAGGCATGAAGCCGTTCGCCAGCATCGCGCGGGCGGTGCGGAAGGCGAACGAACCCTTGCCGTGGCCGATATCGAACAGCACGCCGCGCTCGCGCGCGGCCAGCACCACCTGCTTCACCCGGCCCTGGGGTGTCACCGGCGCGTTCGGGAAGGGGCGGAAGGCGTGGGTCAGCACGTCGCCGGGGCGCAGCCGCTCCACGACCTCCTCATAGGAGGGCGGCGGGTGGTCGATATGCGCCATGAGCGGCATCCCCACCTCCTCGGCGACCTGGAGTGCCACGTCGAGTGGCGCGGTGCCGGAGGTTCCGGAAGCGTGCTTTCCCACGCGCACCTTGATGCCGACGATCACGTCGCGGTTGGCGTCCGCCACCGCGACCGCGTCGATCGGGTTCATCAGCCGCATCTCCTCGCTCTCGCCCACCATCACGCGGTCCGAAAACCCATAGATGCCGGCATGCGAGACATGCAGATAGGCGAGGATGCGCGCCTCGCTCTTCTCGATCACGTGCTTGCGGAACCCCATGAAGTTGCCGGGCCCCGCGCTGCCCGTATCCACCGCGGTGGTGACGCCGGAGGAGCGGCAGAACTCATCGGCGTCGATGCCGAGCGAGGTGCCATGCACATAGACATGGGTGTGCAGGTCGATCAGCCCCGGCGTGACGATATGCCCGGCGACGTTGCGCACCTCGGCCCCGGGCGTGGGCGCGATCGAGGGGGCGACGCGCGCGACCTTGCCGCCCGCGAAGGCGACATCGGCGACCGCGTCGAGGTTCTGCGACGGGTCGATCACGCGTCCGCCGGTGAGGATGAGGTCGAACTGCATCGGGCAAGGGCTCCCTGGGTGCGTGCGCCGTGTGGGGTATGCAACGGGTAGCGGATGATCGCCGCCGCGACCATCCCCCGACGGTGAGGCCGCCCGGCAGCGTCAGACGATCAGCCGCAGCGCCAGCCCCAGCCCGGCGCAGAGCGCGAGGGTACGGAACAGGCCGAGGTGAAACACGAACAGCCCGGCGAAGCCCACCGTGGCGACCAGCGCGGCCCGCGGATCGAGACTCGCCAGTGCCGGCGCCGGCAGCGAGACCGGCCCGGCCTGCCATCGGCCGACCTCGCCGAACAGCACCGGCACTGCAACGACGAGCGCCAGATTCGCGATCACACCCACGACGGCGGCGGTGATCGCGGCGAGTGCCGAGGCGAGTTCGCGCCGTGCGGCGATCCGCTCGACCGACGGCCCGCCGAGGAAGATCCAGGCGAAGGAGGGTGCGAAGGTGACGAACACGCAGAGCACCCCGCCCGCGACGCCGGCCCAGAGGCCGAGTTCCCGGAACGCGGCGAGATGGGCGACGAATTGCAGCACCAGGATGGTCGGCCCCGGAGTCGTCTCGGCGAGTGCGAGCCCGTCCACCATCTCGCGGGGGCTGATCCAGCCGTAGAGATGCACGGCATCCTGCGCGACCCAGGCGAGCACGGCATAGGCGCCGCCGAAGGTCACCACCGCCATCTTGGCGAAGAACAGCGCGATGTCGCCGAACACGCCGCCCGCGAGGGCGAAGGCGGCAACCGTCGCGCCCCAGACCGCCAACGCGATCAGCCCGGCGCGGCGTGCAGCGATCGCGCGCGCGCGCTGCATCGCCGCCGAGCCGGGATCGTCGAGCAGCCGGTCGATCGCGCCGACCGCCGGTCCCGCACCCGCCTTGCCGTGGCCCGCACCGGTGAACCAAGCCAGCCCCGCGAGCCCGGTGCCGAGCCCGATCGCGCCGGCGCCCAGCACCACCAGCGGGAACGGCACGTGCAGCGCGAACAGCGCGAGGAACGCTGCGACGGCGAGCGCGACCGCGACGGGTCCGTGCAGCGCGCGCCGCGCGATCTTCCACAACGCCTCGGCGATGATCGCGAGCACCGCGCCCTTCAGGCCGAAGAACAGCGCCTCGATCAGCGTCACCTCGCCGTAGAGCCCGTAGATCGCGGCGAGCAGCGCCATCAGCGCGGCCCCCGGCAGCACGAACAGCGCGCCGGCGACGATGCCGCCGGCGACCCCGTGCATCAGCCAGCCCAGATAGGTGGCGAGCTGCTGCGCCTCCGGTCCCGGCAGCAGCGTGCAGTAGTTGAGCGCGTTCAGGTAGCGCCGCTCGCCGACCCAGCGCCGCTCCTCCACCACCATCCGGTGCATCATCGCGATCTGCCCGGCCGCGCCGCCGAACGACAACAGGCCGACGATCAGCCAGAGCCGCGATGCCTCGGCGAAGGAGGGTACGGATGGTGCCTCGACCCGCGTCATGCCTTCGGCGGCCATCCGTGGATTTCCTCCTGCAGGTCGCGGCACCAGAGATAGAGCGCGTCGTAGAGCGTGAAGCCGTGCCGCAGCATCGCATGATCGTCATGCGCGAACAGCGCGGAAAGCCCGAGCGAGGCGGCGAACAACCCCGCCGCGGCCGGGTGCAGATGATACGCAGCAGTATCGGCGCCGCGCACCATCAACGCGAGCCTCGCCAGCGCCGGATCGGCAAGCCCTCTGTCCTCGATCAGCGTGTCGAAGGTGCAGCCGTCGCCGCGATGGGTCAGCGCGACGTTCTCGACATCGAACGGCGTCGCGCCGGTCGATTCGGCAACCGCCGCGACCTCGCGCGTCGGCACGAACAGGAAGCGCGCGTCCGGATCGAGGAAGCGGCGGATCAGCCACGGGCAGGCGAGCCGGTCGATCTTCGGCCGCTCGCGCGTCACCCAGAGCGAGGGCGCGGGCTTCGGCGCGACCGGCAGCCCGGCCGCACGCCAGCCCTCGATGCCGCCGGCGAGGATGCGCGCGTCGTGGCCGCCTGCGCGGAGCGCCGCGGCGACACCCTGGCTGACCTCGTGGCCGTGCACGCAGAACGCCACCACCGGACGGTGCGGCTCGAGCGTGCCGGCCCAGCTCGCCACCGCCTCGGGGTCGCGGTGCACCGCGCCCGGGAGGGTGTCGGCCGCTTCGCGCCAGCGGTCCTCGCGTCGGACATCGAGCAGCGCGGGCGGCGGAAAGCGCCGCAGCAGCGGGAACAGCGAGTCGGGGGTGATCGTGAAGGATGCCATCCGTGCAAGCCCTCCATGACCGGCCGCGCGGGCCGGCAAGAAGGCAGGGCTTGGACGGGAACCGTCTGACGGGGAGCCTGCAACGTCCCCGTGGATCGGAGAGATCACATGGGCGGGCGTGGGGTCAAGTGGTGCGTCTCGCTGTCCCGTCGATCAGCGCCGCGAAGGCCGACCCCGGCTCGGCGCCGGCGAGGAAGGACGCATCGCCGGCGCGCAGCGCGCGGGCGCCGGCAACCGCGGCTGTCATGGCGTGGCGATAGAGCGCGCCGCCGAGCGAGATCCGCTTCACCCCGGCCGCGAACAGCGTGGCGAAGGGCACGGTGCCGCTCCTCGGGCCGATCAGCACGTTCACCGGCTTCGGCGCGACCGCGCGCACCACCGCGCGGATCGCCTCCATGTCGGGCAGGCCAGGCGCGTAGAGCACGTCCGCGCCCGCTTCGGCGAAGGCCGCGAGCCGGCGGATCGTGTCGTCGAGATCGTTGCGGCCGTGCAGGAAATTGTCGGTCCGGCCGGTCAGCACGATCCGCCCCTTGGCGGCGCGCGCTGCGGCGCGGATGCGCGCCACCGCGGCGTCGTAGTCGTGGATGGGATGTGCGGGATCGGCGGTGGTGTCCTCGATCCCGAGCCCCGCGAGCCCGCCCTCGATCGCCGCCTCGACGGTGGCGACACAGTCCTCGGGCGAGGGGCCGAACCCATCCTCCAAATCACCGTTCACCGGCAGGCCGGTCGCGCGCGCCATCAGGGTGCCGTTGGCGATCGCGGTCGCGCGGTCGATCGCGGCGGCGCCGTCCTGCACGCCGAGCGCCCAGGCAATCGCGGCCGAACTGGTGCCGAGCCCCTCGAACCCCTCGCGGCGGTAGATCAGCGCCGAGGCGGCATCCCAGGCGTTCGGCATGACGAAGCCCGGGCCGTGATGGAGGGCGAGGAAGCGGTCGTACGCGGTGCTCATCAGCGCATCCTGCCACGCCGCGGACGTGTTGGCTTCGCTTGGCGGCGAAGGGCAGGCAGGGCGGGGCCTGCGTGTTAGCGTTGCGCGCATGGATCGCCGCGGATTCGCCCTTGTCCTTGCACTCACCCTCACCGGATGCGGCACGGGCGGCGAGCTGCTCCGCGCGCTCGGCGACACGGTGCTGCCCGACGAGAACCCGCCGGTGACGCGCGAGCAGGCCGAGGCGCTGCCCTATGCCTCGGCGGTGGTGCGGCTCGGCGCGCGGCGGCCGGCCTTCGTGGTGCTGCACTCGGCGCAGGGCGGGCGGCTGATCTGGCTCTCGGCCGACCGCGTCGCGGTGGTGACCGAGGGCGGGCGCGTGGTCGCGCTCGCCGGCGTCGAGGGGGCGCTGACCGACACGCGGTTCCGCGACGGAGCGCCACCGAAGCCGCTCGGGCTCGGGCAGCATCTGCGCCTGGTCGATGTGGCGCCCGCGATCTGGGGCCTGCCGGTCTCGTGCACGGGCACCGCCCTCGGCCCCGAGACGATCACCGTGCTCGGCGAGGCGCGCCCGACCGAGCGCGTCGCCGAAAGCTGCGCCGGCGAGGACGGCACGCGCTTCACCGACCGGTTCTGGATCGGGCCGGAGGACGGGCAGATCTGGCGCGCGCAGCAATGGATCGGGCCTGGACGGCCGGCGATCACCTTCGAGCTGGTGCGCCCCCCGACCATGCCGTGATGCCGGCGCGCCGCGCGCGCGCCGCGACCCACGCGGCATAGAGCGACAGCAGCGCGAGCGCGCCGAGCACCACACCGAGCTTGGATGTCGGCGAGAGGGTAAGGAACCGGAACCCCGCCACGCCGGCCGCCGCGGTCATCGCCCAATGGAGCGCGCTCACGCGGAGCGGTGGCAGCCCGGAGCGCGCCAGCACCTGGTACAGGTGTCCGCGATGCGCATCCGCCAGCCGCTCGCCGTTGAGCGCGCGACGGACGAGCGTGAAGGCGACGTCGAAGATGGGTGCCGCGAGCAGCAGCGGCACGAGGAACATCGAGAGCGGCGCGGTGTCGAAGCGCGCGGCGGCGATGCCGAGCACGGCGAAGAGGTAGCCGATGAACTGGCTGCCGACATCGCCCAGGAAGATGCGCGCGCGCGGCACGTTGAAGGGCAGGAACCCCGCGCAGCCGGCGGCGAGCGCGAGCGAGGCGACATAGACGAAGGCGCCGCCGTTGACGATCGCGATCGCGGCGAGGAACAGCGCGGCGACGGTGGCGATGCCGGCGCACATGCCGTCCAGCCCGTCGATGAAGTTCATCGCGTTGGTGAGGAACACGATCCAGATCAGCGTCACGGGCCAGGCGAGCGGGCCGAGCGCGATCGGGCCCACCAAGGGAAGCGAGACCGTGTCGAGCGTGAGGCCGAACGGCATCGGCACCAGGGCGGCAAACACCTGGGCGGCGAGCTTCCAGCGGAACGAGAAGTCGCGCACGTCATCGGCGAACGACACCGCGGCGATCGCGCCGGCGCCGATCAGCACGGCGACGAAGTAGGTGTCGTCGATGCGCGCGATCGTCGCGACCTGGTACTGCACGATCAGCCCGGTCATGGTCGCGACGACCACGCCGAGCCCGCCGCCCTTCGGCGTGGGGCGCGCATGCGCCGAGCGCGCGTTCGGCACGTCCATGATGCGCGCCCGGATGACGAGCCACACGACGGCCGCCGAGAGCGCGGCGAGGCCGAGCGCGAAGCCGAGATGGGCGGGCAGGGCGGCGAGGGTGATGGGGGCCATCGGGGCGCGGACCCTGCCGCCGGGGAGGACGGGAGGCAAGGTGGGGTTCGGGCGGATCGGCGCCGCATGCCCGCCCTTCGGGCCTCGCCCTTGACCCCGACCGCCCCCTTCGCCATAACCCCGCATCCCGCGCGGCCCCGGCCCGCGGCCGCATTTGTTTGCGCCCGAACGGCGCCCGACCGAGGACGAGACCCATGTACGCCGTGATCCGCGCCAGCGGGAAGCAGTACCGCGTGACGCCGAATGCCGTGCTCGCCGTGGACCGGATCGAGGCCGAGCCCGGCCAGACCGTCACCTTCGGCGAGGTGCTGATGGTCGGCGGCGAGGCCGGGGTGAAGATCGGCGCGCCGCTGCTGAACGGCGCCTCGGTCGCCGCGACCGTGCTGGAGCAGAAGAAGGACGACAAGGTCCTGGTGTTCAAGAAGCGCCGCCGCAAGAACAGCCGCCGGCTGCGCGGCTTCCGCCGCCAGCTCACCGTGCTGCGGATCGGCGACATCACCGCCTGACGCGAAGGAGACCGAGCCATGGCACACAAGAAGGCGGGCGGTTCGTCCCGCAACGGGCGCGACTCCGCGGGTCAGCGCCTCGGCGTGAAGAAATTCGGCGGCCAGGCCGTGCTCGCCGGCAACATCCTGGTGCGCCAGCGCGGCACGAAGATGCGCGCGGGCACGAACGTGGGCACGGGCCGCGACCACACGCTGTTCGCGCTGGTCGATGGGCACGTGAAGTTCGAGCGCAAGGCCGAGGACAAGGTGCATGTCAGCGTGGTGCCGGTGCCGCCGGCGGCGGAATGACGCCCGCGCGCGGCCTCGCGACCTGACGACAAGGGGCCGGCGACGGCCCCTTTTTCGTTGTGCGCAGGGTTGGTGCGGCGGCTGCGCACGAACACAAGGCTTCACATGAAATTCCTCGATCAGGCCAAGATCTGGGTGAAGGCCGGCGACGGCGGCAATGGCTGCGTCGCCTTCCGCCGCGAGAAGTTCATCGAGTTCGGCGGCCCCTGGGGCGGCGACGGGGGCAAGGGCGGCGACGTGATCGTCGAGGCCGTGCCCAACCTCAACACCCTGATCGACTACCGCTACACCCAGCACTTCAAGGCCGAGCGCGGCGAGGACGGCAAGGGCAAGGAGATGACCGGCCGCGGCGGCAAGGATCTGGTGCTGAAGGTCCCGGTCGGCACCGAGATCCTGGCCGATGACCGAGAGACCGTGCTCGCCGACCTGACGGAAGCGGGCCAGCGCATCACGCTCTGCCACGGCGGCAAGGGCGGGTTCGGCAACACCCACTACAAGTCCTCGACAAACCGCGCCCCGCGCCGCGCCGATCCGGGCGAGCCGGGCGAGGAGCGCTGGATCTGGCTCAGGCTGAAGCTGATCGCCGATGCCGGGCTGGTCGGGCTGCCGAATGCGGGCAAATCGACCTTCCTCGCCGCGACCTCGGCCGCGAAGCCGAAGATCGCCGACTACCCCTTCACCACGCTGCATCCGCAGCTCGGCGTGGTGCGGCTCGGCGACGACACGGAATTCGTGCTCGCCGACATTCCCGGGCTGATCGAGGGCGCGCATGAGGGGGCTGGGCTCGGCGACCGTTTCCTCGGCCATGTGGAGCGCTGCCGCGTGCTGCTGCACCTGGTGGACGGCACGCTGGAGAGCCCCACGCGCGCCTATCGCACGGTGCGCGAGGAGCTCGTGGCCTATGGCGGCGGGCTCGCCGAGAAGCCGGAGATCGTCGCGCTCAACAAGATCGACGCGGTCGAGCCGCGGGCGCTCGCCGCGCGCCAGCGGTCGCTCGCGAAGGCGGCCGGGCGGCCGGTGCTGCTCGTGTCGGGCGCGACCGGCAAGGGCGTGGACGCCGTGCTGCGGGCCCTATGGTCAGTGATCGCCGAGGCGAAGGCGCCCGCATGAGCGCGCTCGCGGCGAAGCGGCTGGTGGTGAAGGTCGGCTCCGCCCTGCTGGTGGACGACGCGACCGCCGCGCCGCGCGCCGCGTGGCTCGCGGCGCTGGCCGCGGACATCGCCGGCTTGCGCAAGGCCGGCACGCAGGTGGCCGTCGTGTCCTCGGGCGCGATCGCGCTCGGGCGCATGCGCCTGCCCTCGCTGCCGCCGCGGCATCGGATGCGGCTCGAGGAGAAGCAGGCGGCGGCCGCGGCCGGTCAGATCGGGCTCGCGCGCGCCTGGGAGGAGGCGCTCGCACCGCACGGGCTCCCCGCCGCCCAGGTGCTGCTGACGCTGGACGATTCCGAGGAGCGCCGCCGCTACCTGAACGCGCGCGCGACGATCGAGACGCTGCTCGGCCTCGGTGCCGTGCCGGTGATCAACGAGAACGATACGGTCGCGACGGCCGAGATCCGCTTCGGCGACAACGACCGCCTCGCCGCCCGTGTGGCCGAGATGATCGCGGCCGACCTGCTGGTGCTGCTGTCCGACATCGACGGGCTCTACACCGCCGATCCGCGCAAGGATGCGGGCGCGCAGCACATCGCCGAGGTGGCGGAGATCACGCCGGAGATCGAGGCGATGGCGGGCGATGCGATCCCCGGCATCAGCACGGGCGGGATGGTGACCAAGCTCGCCGCCGCGCGGATCGCCACGCGCGCGGGCTGCCGCATGGCGATCGCGCATGGCGGGCGGGACCACAGCCTGCGCGATGTGATGACGGGCGCGGTCCGCCACACCCTGTTCGCCGCCACCGCCGCACCGCGTTCGGCCTGGAAGTCGTGGATCGCCGGCGCGCTGGCGCCGAACGGCCGGATCGTCGTCGATGCCGGCGCCGTGCGGGCGCTGCGCGCGGGGCGCAGCCTGCTGCCCGCCGGGGTGCGTGCGGTCGAGGGCGGCTTCGCGCGCGGCGACTGCGTGGCGGTGGCGGGGCCCGACGGCGCGGTGGTCGCGCGCGGCCTCGCCAACTACGCCGCCGAGGACGCGCGCCGGATCATGGGCCGGCACTCGCGCGAGATCGCCGCGATCCTCGGCTTCGCCGGCCGCGAGGAGCTGATCCACCGCGACGACCTGGCGCTGCTGTAAGGTACCAAGGGATCGACTGGATCTGCCGTTTTGGAACACTCCCCTTTCCGAAGCATCCACCACGCAAGTCTGAGCCGTGCAATATGTTGGGGCACGACCATGGTGGAGCCCGCCGAGGGCGCCGCCAACTTGTTTGGGAGGAGACCTCGCCATGAGCCTAGGCCCTATCAGCCCGTTGAAGAAGTGGTCGTTCAGTCGAGAGGGTCTGGCTCCAAGCTGATGGCGATGGCGGGGGTCTGATCGCCGGCGACGACGATCAGCAGCATCATCGGAGAGCCGTTCGGCAGGATGACGGCGGCGAGGCAGGCGGAGAGCCTGTCCTGGAACGCCCTGGGAGTTCCGGCACCGGTCAGCAGGCGCATGATCAGGCCGAGATTGTAGCCGGCGACGTGGATCAGGTAGCGCTTGTGGATGTTGTCCCGCCCGCGCAGCCAAGTCCGGCG
>NZ_KB899933.1 GCF_000378465.1 Elioraea tepidiphila DSM 17972 | reverse complement strand
AGATGCACGATGCAGGCCTGCACCTGGGTCTGTGGGAACACCGCGGCGATCGCGTCGGGGAAGCCCTTCAGCCCGTCGACCACGGCGATCAGGATGTCCTCGACGCCGCGGTCACGCAGCTCGTTCATGACGCGCAGCCAGAACTTTGCTCCCTCGGTCTGCTCGATCCAGAGCCCGAGCACCTCCTCGGTGCCGTCGATGCGGACGCCGAGCGCGACGTAGACCGCCTTGTTGCGCACCGTGCCCTCGTCGCGCACCTTGACGCGCAGCGCGTCCAGGAACACCAGCGGGTATCGCCGCATGCGCGCGCAGGGCATGCGGTGAGGCGAGCGCGATGCGATCCAGCACAGCGCACAAGCGGTTCTTCAGCATCGACGACATCGGCGAGCGGTTTGGCCTCACCCTGATCGACATGGGTGTGCTGGCGGCGGAGCAGCAGCTGCGTCTGAGCGTTCCCGTCGTGGCGCTGCCGGTGGAGGTCGGCGAGATCGAGGAGATCGATGAGGGGCAGTGCTGCTCGATCCCGACCGGCCACCGCTACCTCAACGGCCTGGTGGACCTGCTCCCGCACGATGGATGGATCGCGCTGCGGAACGGCAGTGCGGTCATCGATCACCTTGATGCCGAGCCAGGCCATTACGTGCGCATTGTTGGCCGGGACCCTGATCACCCCGGCCTCGAGGTGAACCGGTCGTGCCGCGCGAGGTGTCGGCGTTCTTCGAGCATGCCCCGCCGGCGCCGGCCGAGGTGCTGGAAGCGCCGGTCTGTCGGGCGGTCGAGGTGCTGAAGGCGCGCGCCTGCGCAGTATCCGGCACGCGGGAAAACGCTGCGATCCCCGGGGCGCTGGTGCTGACACCGGCTCTCGAGTTCGAGCATGCGCTGACGCTCGCAGACCTCGCGCGCCTCGATGCCAAGACGGATGCCACGAGGCTGTCCGGCCGGCTGATCGTCGTGTGGAGCGGCCTGGGCGGCCTCTCCGATGAGGGACTCTTGGATGCGAAAGCGGAAGGTGCGGCCTCAGATGCGCCGGCCGGCGACCGTGGCATCGGCTGCACCGTGGATGCGCCAGCGGGCATGGCCGGCGTGCCGCTGCGCGTCTCTGTCGGCGCGGCCGAGGAAGCCGATCCGCCGGAGGGAGGCTGGGTCGAGGCGCATGCCTGGCCGATTGCGCTCGATGAGGAAGGGGCGCCCGCTAAGGTGCTGCGCATCTGGACGCCCGAGCGCGCGCAGGCGGATCCCGCGCTGGCCCGATGCGTGCAGGCGCTCGCCGATCACGCCGCCGCGGTCGAGTGTGCGGTGACGGCGATTGGCGAGCGCCTCCGGCTGCCGTCCAAGTATGGCGACGTGCTGCGCCACGCCGCACGGCTGCACGATGCCGGCAAGGCGGCTGAGCGCTGGCAGGACGCGTTCGCGGCGCCGCGCCAAGGCAGACCGTACGCCAAAACCGCGGCGCGGCGCGTCGATCAGGCGCGCCTCGATGGTTACCGTCACGAGTTCGGATCGCTGGCGGAAGCAACGCGCGACCCCGCGCTCTCCGACCTTCCCGACCATCTGTGCGATCTCGCGCTGCATCTGATCGCCGCGCATCACGGCAGGGCTCGGCCGGTGATCGAGACGAACGGGGCGCCGCTGATGCCGAGCACGGCGGAGGAGCTGGCGCGGGAGACGACGCTGCGTTTGGCGCGGCTCCAGCAACGCTGGGGGCCGTGGGGTCTCGCCTGGTGGGAGGCGTTGCTCCGGTGCGCGGATGCCGCCGCCTCGGCCGCGTTGGAGAAGGGCTGATGGCCGAAGCGCGGATCCCGGTCGATCTGTTCAATCCAGGCCAGGTCTTCGCCTGTCTTGGTTTCATGGAGGCGGCGGAGATCCTGATCGGCGGCGCGGAGGGCGGCTTCGACTGGTCGGACCCTGGGACGGTGCGCTTTCGGCTGCGTGCGGACGGCACGGCGAACCCGGTGCGGGAAGTGCTGGGTTTCCTCGCGGGGGCGAAGGTTACCGCTGTGCTGTCGGTCGCGGAGGCCTTTGATATGGCGAAATGGGGAAAGTCCGAAAAGAAGGACAAGCCCGCCAAGCCGTTCTCGGTCGGTGAATGGGCGAAGTTCTGGAAGATTCAGACACGGGCCATCCCGGAGCCCGTCTTTCCCTTCCCCTTCCCCGACGGGCCGGATGTCCTTCCCGCCATCCTCGAGGCGCAAGACATGTGTCTGCCCGTGGAACATTGGGGCGACGCGACACGCCGGGACCCACTGAAGCTCTGGGCTGGTGCCGGTGGCATGCCCGGCGCCGCGATCCTGGAGCGGGCCCTGGAGTTGGTGCGCGCGCCCATTCGCGACCGGATGGACGCGATCGCTGCAGACCCGTGCGCTTTGGCCCATGCCGGCGGAGGTTTGTTCAGCGCCGCGCCATGAGCGAACCTTTGCCCCAGCCCGAACTGCCGCTGGCGTTTCCCGGCACCACCGGCTCGGACATCCCCCTCCTGCCCGCGCGCATGGTCAACGAGTTCGTCTACTGCCCACGGCTCGCCTATCTCGAGTGGGTGCAGGGCGAGTGGGCCGAGAGCGCCGACACTGCGGAAGGCCGTTTCGTCCATCGCGCCGCCGACGCCGCACGCGGCGCACTGCCCGGGGCCGGCGAGATCGACGAGACCGCGCGGATCCACGCCCGCTCGATCACGCTGTCCTCTGAACGCCTCGGCGTGATCGCGAAGCTCGACCTCGTCGAGGGTGAGGGTGGAACGGTCCGACCCGTGGACTACAAGCGTGGACGGCGACCGCATGTCGAGAAGTCGGCCTATCTGCCCGAGCGCGTCCAACTCGGCGTGCAGATCGTCCTGCTGCGCGAGCACGGCTACACCTGCGACGAGGGGATCCTCTATTTCGCCGAGAGTCGCGAGCGTGTCGCCGTAGCGTTCGATGAGGAGCTGAGCGCGGCAGTTTCCTCCGCGGTTCACAGCCTCCGCCTGATGGCAGCCTCTGGCCACATCCCGCCGCCGCTCGAAGACAGTCCGAAATGTGCACGCTGTTCCCTGGTCGCCATCTGCCTGCCCGACGAAGTCGGGTGGTTGCGCAATGGGCGGATCGAGCCGCGTCCGCTGGCGGCGGGGCGCGCCGAGGCATTGCCCTTGGTCGTGCAGGAGAATCGCGCGCGGATCGGCAAGGATGGCGAGACGCTGATGATCTCGATCGAGGGCGCGAAGGTCGCCAGCGCGCGCCTGGCAGAGGTGTCGCAGGTCGCGATCTTCGGTCATGCGATTCTGACCACCCCCGCGTTGCACGAGCTGATGCGCCGCGAGATCCCGGTCAGCTGGCACAGCGCAGGCGGGTGGTTTCTCGGCCATACGGTCGGGCTCGGGCATCGGAACGTCGGGTTGCGGGCGCATCAGTGGCGCCAGAGCTTCGAGCAGGATTTCTGCCTGCGCTTCGCCCGCGGGTTGGTTGCAGCGAAGATCCGCAACGCGCGCACGTTGGTCAGGCGGAACTGGCGCGGTGAGGAGCCAGCCGACGAGGTGCTCGCACTGCTAGATCGGGATCGCCAGCAGGCGGAGGCAGCGCGTGATCTGCCGACGCTCCTGGGCATCGAGGGTATGGCGGCGCGTCGCTACTTCAGCGCCTTCGCGCAGTGCCTGGCGGAGAGTGCATCTGGCCGTCCACGGTTCGACTGGGACGGCCGAAACCGGCGACCGCCCAGCGATCCGGTGAATGCGTTGCTGTCCTTTACGTACGCAATGCTGGTGCGCACCTGGACCGTGCAGCTTTCTGCCGTGGGGCTTGATGCGTATCGCGGCTTCTATCACCAGCCGCGCTATGGGCGGCCGGCGCTGGCGCTGGACATGATGGAGCCCTTCCGCCCGCTGGTGGCCGACTCTGCCGTGCTGCTCGCCTGCAACAATGGTGAGATCGACGCAGGGGATTTCCTCGAACGCGCCGGCGCAGTGGCGCTGACCCCCAACGGGCGCAAAGCGATGATTGCGGCGTACGAACGGCGACTCGACCAGGAGATCACGCATCCGCTGTTCGGGTATCGGGTCTCGTATCGTCGGCTGTTCGAGGTGCAAGCGCGGCTGCTGGGCCGCTATCTCGCCGGCGAGATCCCGGACCTGCCGCACATCACACCGCGCTGAGGCAGCGTATGCGTCTCGCAGACCATCTTTACGTGATCGCCTATGACGTGCGCGATCCGAAGCGTTGGCGGCGGCTCTTCAAAGTCATGAATGGGCGGGGCGAGTGGCTTCAGCTGTCGGTCTTTCAGGCGCGGCTGTCGCGCCGTGGGCTGGCGGAGCTGAAGGCAGCCATCACTGGCGTCATCAAGCACGACGAGGATCACGTTGTCGTCCTCGATCTCGGACCAGCCGATGACGTGAAGCCGCGTGTCTCCAGCCTCGGCAAGCCGTTCGCACCGGTGGCTCGGCAACCGATCATCGTGTGACCGGGCCGGGCGATCGACCGTATGCTCGCCGAGGTGCTGCGAGCGCTGAGGTGGCGGCGATTCGCGCGGCAGCGCTCGCAGGGGCTCTTTGACAGGGTGAATCAAGGCGTTAAGCTCCCTCCGCAGGCGGCGATGCGCGCCAACGCGGCGATATGGCCAGTCCCCGCTCGGGAGTCCTCGCAACCTGGCCTGCAACTGCCTGGTAGAACAGGCAATGTTGGAGGCGTGCTCTTCCCCGGCATTCGTGCCGGGGCCTCATTGAAGCCGCGTGAGGGCCATGGCTCAGCGCCTCCGCGCGGCGCTCTTCCCCGGCATTCGTGCCGGGGCCTCATTGAAGCGAGGGGGTGTGGGGGGCGGAGAGCGCGGCCGAGGCCTCTTCCCCGGCATTCGTGCCGGGGCCTCATTGAAGCGAGTTGAAGTCCGCCACCGCCTTCGCGGATGCGTGGCCTCTTCCCCGGCATTCGTGCCGGGGCCTCATTGAAGCTCTGCCGGCTGGGAAGTGAGGATGAAGAAGGGGGGACTCTTCCCCGGCATTCGTGCCGGGGCCTCATTGAAGCCATACCGCCCCCCGCTCCTCGTCATGGTCCGCGAAGAACTCTTCCCCGGCATTCGTGCCGGGGCCTCATTGAAGCACGAACAGCGTCAGTTCACGTCCCGCGACTGCCCACGCTCTCTTCCCCGGCATTCGTGCCGGGGCCTCATTGAAGCGCCGTGACGACGGGAGGAGCGCGCCCGCCGCTGGCCTCTTCCTCGGCATTCGTGCCGGGGCCTCATTGAAGCTGGCTGGGGACGATGGCTCTTCTGGCCGCGACCCGCTCTTCCCCGGCATTCGTGCCGGGGCCTCATTGAAGCCTGTGAAGGCGATGCTTCCGAGGCCGCCGAAGCCTGTCTTCCCCGGCATTCGTGCCGGGGCCTCATGTGAGCTGAACTCCGGAGAGGTGTACCGGCTCGACGGCTTTGAGCAGGCCCGCGATTTGCGCCGCAAGGAGGCTGGCCGTGCCGTGCCCTGGTTCACAAGTGTGACCTTGGCGCCTTGGGGGTTAACCCTGGCGAGTTTCGTGCAAGTGCGATCGGAAGGGCGATCGGAGTGCCAACTTCCGTACCGGCAGGCCAACGCAATACGTCGTCAGATCAGTGGGTTAACCTTGTCGACTAAATCGGCCTAGTATCAAGGTCGGGAGAGACCCGGCCCTCCGGAGAGCGAAAGCGGCCCTCGTTCCGCCAGCGCAGTATCAAGGCCGGGGCGCCGAAGTCCCGGGAAACCTGCGCCTTTCGGCGGCGGTCACGGCCGCGGAGAACGGTCGGATACGGGGGGACTGGCGGAGGGAGTGCTCCCGGATTCGAACCGTCGCCGCTTCCTGGACGACGCTGACGCCCTCAGCGCCCGCGGTGCAACGGATCGGCGCAATGCCCGTGCTCGAAATCGGCGAGTGTCTCGATGATCCGGCATTCGCCGACCACGCCGCCTTCGCAACTCGTGGCCATCCTTTCCAGCTCGGCACGCAGGGCCGTCAGTCGCGACAGTCGCGCGTCGATCTCACGGATCTGAGCGGTGGCCAGCGCGTGCGCCGCGCTGCAGTCGGCGTCGGGGTGGTCGGCCAGGTCGAGCAGTGCCCGGATCGCCTCGCTCGCGAACCCCAACTCCCGCGCATGGCGGATGAAGCCGAGGCGACGGAGGTGGGCCGCTCCATACGCCCGATGTCCACCCTCGGTGCGCGCTGGCGGCGGCAGCCAGCCTTCCTGCTCGTACCAACGGATCGTCGTCGGCTTGACGCCTGTCGCGCGGGCTAGGTCGCCGATCGAGAGGGTTTCGCTCACGCGCCGCCTGCCTCCCGCTTCGCGACGAACCTTGCGAAGGCCTCCAGCGCCTTCTCGCTTGCGTGGTGCTCCAGCCCTTCCGCGTCCTGCTCGGCCGTCTCGGCGTCAAGCCCGACCGCGATCAGGAAGCGCACCACAAGGTCGTGGCGCGCCTTCGCCGCCTGGGCCATCGCGCGGCCGGCATCGGTGAGGAAGAGGCCCCGATAGGGCTTGGTCTCGACCAGCCCGTCGCGCTGGAGGCGCCCGACCGTGGCCGTCACCGTCGCCTGCGACACGCCCATGCGCCGGGCGAGCTCGACCGCGCGCGCCTCGCCTTCCTCGCGCAGCAGGTCGGCGATCAGCTCCACATAGTCCTCCGCCGTCGCCGTCCGGTCGGCCTCGCGCTGACGCGCGAAGCGCACGGCATGGTCGTCGGCGGGCGGGAGGGATCGTACCGCGGGGCTGCGCTTCATGGCCAGAAAGGGTGGTGAAGACCGTCCCCCTTGATAGTCGCATAGCCATAACTTAGCCTAGGCTGAACTTCGGAGCTGCGACATGAACCCGCCTCCCGATGATGCTGCAGCAGCGGCCACCGCCCCCGGCCCGCCCAGCCTGCCCGAGGTCCACCGCAGCGTCGCCGTGCCGAACGCCGGCGGCTTCCTGCGCAAGATGTTCGCCTTCATGGGGCCGGGCTACCTGGTCGCGGTCGGCTACATGGACCCGGGCAACTGGGCCACCTCGCTCGCCGGCGGCTCGGCCTTCGGCTACACTCTGCTCGCCGTCGCGCTCACCTCCTCGCTGATGGCGATCCTGCTGCAGGCGCTGTGCGCGCGCATCGGGATCGTCACCGGGCGGGACCTGGCGCAACTCTGCCGCGATCGCTTCCCGAAGCCCGTCGCCTACCCGCTCTGGTTCTTCGCGGAGGTGGCGATCTGCGCCACCGACCTGGCCGAGCTGATCGGCACAGCGATCGCGCTGGAACTCCTGTTCGGCATCCCGCTGCTGTATGGCGTGATCCTAACGGCGCTCGATGCCTTCCTGATCCTGTGGCTCCAGAACAAGGGCGTGCGCTGGCTCGAGGCGCTGATCTTCGGCTTCATCCTGCTGATCTTCGGCTGCTTCGCCGTGCAGATCGCGCTGTCCGACCCGGTCTGGGGCGACGTCCTGCGCGGCTACATCCCGGCCGTCTCGATCGTGACCAACGAGACGCAGCTCTACATCGCCATGGGCATCCTCGGTGCGACGGTGATGCCGCACAACCTGTATTTGCACACCGCCGTGGTGCAGTCGCGCGCCTGGACACTGGACGAGCCCGGCAAGCGGGAGGCGATCAAGTTCGCCACGATCGACAGCACGATCGCGCTGACGCTGGCGCTGTTCATCAACTCCGCCATCCTCATCACGGCAGCCGCGACCTTCCACACGGCCGGCAACACGGAGGTCGCCGAGATCGGCGAGGCCTACCAGCTCATGGCGCCGCTGCTCGGCAGCGTCATGGCCGCCAAGCTCTTCGCGATCGCGCTCCTGCTCTGCGGCCTGAACGCGACCGTCACGGCCACGCTCGCGGGCCAGGTGGTGATGGAGGGCTTCCTGCGGTTCCGCCTGCCGCCCGTGCTCCGCCGGCTGGTCACGCGGCTGATCGCGATCATCCCGGCCATCATCGTGACCTGGTATTATGGCGCCTCGGGGACCGCGCAGCTGTTGATCCTGAGCCAGGTGATCCTGTCGGTGCAGCTGCCTTTCGCAGTCATCCCGCTGATGATGTTCGCCTCCGACAAGAAGCGGTTCGGCGCGCTCGCCGCGCCCGCCTGGCAGCTCGCGTTCGGCTGGCTGATCGCGGCGGTGATCGTCGGGCTCAACCTCAAGCTCCTTTTCGACGCGGCGTTCGGAGACTAGCGTCGAGGACATGCAGCGGAGCGCGGCCATGATGCAGTCACGAAATGTCCTTGCGCGTCTGGCGTCGCGGCGCGGCGTGCTCGCCGCCGCCTTCGTCGCGGCGATGCCGGCCCCGGCCTCCGCCCAACGCGCCACGCGCGTCAGCGTCTGGCGCGACCCGAATTGCGGCTGCTGCTCGGGCTGGGTCGCACACCTGCGCTCCGAGGGCTTGGCCGTGGCGGACCAGGTGGTGGCCTCGGTCGCCCCGGTGCGACGCCGCCTGGGAACGCCGGCCGACCTGCTCTCCTGCCATGCGGGCGAGGTCGAGGGCTACGCGCTCGAAGGCCATGTGCCCGCCGCCGCCATCCGCCGCCTGCTGACGGAACGGCCAGAGGGCGTGCGCGGCCTGGCCGTGCCGGAAATGCCGGTGGGCTCCCCGGGCATGGAGGTGCCGGGCGCGCCGGTGGACAGCTACGACGTGATCGCCTTCGGCAGCGGCGCGCACCGCCCCTTCATGCGGTTCCACGGCTCGCGCCCCGCCTGACTCGGTTCGAAAAGAGGGCTTGAACCTCCAGTCGCTGGAGGTCCCATAACCCTGCCCAGGAGCACTGGACAGGCATCATGGGCGCAGCGACGAAACTGACTTGGCGGGTTGAGGGCATGGATTGCGCCTCCTGCGTCGCCAAGGTGACGAAGGCCGTGGAGCGGCTGCCGGGTGTTTCCGCCGTCGAGGTCAACCTCATGGCGGAGCGGCTGACCCTCCACCTCGATGCGCCGGGCCAGCCCGAGGCGATCGAGGCGCAGGTCGCCGCGCTCGGCTATGCGACGAAGCGGCTCGATGGCGCGATGCCGACCCCGCCCGCCGGCGCCGCGCCGGCCGCGAGCGACTATGATCACGAGCACGAGCGCGCCGACCACCACGGCCCCGCCGCCGGCGCGGCCGGACCACCCGCCGGGCACGGCCACAGCCATGCCGACCACGAAGATCCCGCCGACGCCGCAAAGCCCTGGTGGGCGACCGGCAAGGCGAAGCTGGTCTGGCTGCTCGGCGCGCTGGTGCTCGGCGCCTATGCGCTCTCCCTCGTCCTGCCGGAACGGCTGACCTACCCGCTGTTCCTCGCCGCCACCGCCGTCGCGCTGGTGCCCTTCGGCCGGCGGGCCATCGCACTAGCCCGCGCCGGCAGCCCGTTCAGCATCGAGACGCTGATGGTCACCGCCGCGATCGGGGCGGCGGTGATCGGCGCGGCCGAGGAAGCGGCCGTCGTCGTCCTGCTGTTCGCGGTCGGCGAATTGCTGGAGAACGTCGCGGCCGGCCGCGCGCGCGAGGGCATCCGCGCCCTGGCGAACCTCATGCCTCGTGTGGCACTGCGCCTGCGGCCGGACGGCACGACCGAGCAGGTCGCCCCCGAGCGCCTGGCGGTCGGCGACCTGGTGCTGGTCCGCCCCGGTGACCGCGTGCCCTGCGACGGCGTGATCGAGGAAGGCAACACCGCGCTCGACGAGAGCCCCGTCACCGGTGAGAGCGTGCCGGTGGCGCGCGGCCCCGGCGATGCGGTGATGGCCGGCGCCATCAACGCCGATGGCGCCCTCCGCGTGCGCGTTACGCGCGCCGCGGCCGACAACACCATCGCCCGCATCATCCGCATGGTGGAGGAAGCCACCGCGTCGCGTGCGCCGACGCAGCGCTTCATCGAGCGCTTCTCGGCCTGGTGGACGCCCGGGGCGATGATCGTGGCGCTCATCGTCATCCTGGTGCCGCCCTTCGCGCTGGGCTGGGACTGGTGGACCAGCATCTACCGCGGCCTCGCCGTGTTGCTGATCGCCTGCCCCTGCGCGCTGGTCATCTCCGTGCCGGCGGCGATGGCCTCGGGGCTGTCAGCGGGCGCGCGACGCGGCTTGCTGGTCAAGGGCGGCGCGGCGCTGGAGGCGATCGGCGCCGCCCGCACCGTCGCCTTCGACAAGACCGGCACGCTGACCGAGGGCAGTCCCAAGGTGACCGACGTCATCGCCGCCGAGGGCCGCGGCGTCGAGCAGACGATCGCCCTCGCCGCCGCGGTCGAGCAGGGCTCGTCCCATCCGCTGGCCAAGGCCGTGCTCGCCGAGGCGGCGTCGCGCGCCATCGCCGTGCCTGCCGCGACCGCGCAATCCGCCATCCCCGGCCGCGCGATGACCGGCACGGTCGATGGCGTCGCCGTATCGGTCGGCAGCCCGCGCCATGCGCGCGAGGCCAACGCCGCGCTCGGCGCGCTGGAAGCTGTGCTCGACCGCCTGGAAGGCGAGGGCAAGACGGTCGCGGTGGTGCTGGCCGATGGCGCCGTCGCCGGTCTGGTCGCGCTGCGCGACGAACCCCGCCCCGACGCGGTGGCCGGCGTCGCGGCGATCACGGCGCTGGGCGTGCGTCCCGTCATGCTGACCGGCGACAACCGCCGCACCGGCGAGGCGATCGCCATCTCGCTCGGCCTCGATGCCAAGGCGGAGTTGTTGCCCGACGACAAGTTGCGCGAGATCGGCAAGCTGCGCGAGCGCGGCACGGTGGTGATGGTCGGCGACGGCATCAACGACGCGCCGGCGCTGGCGGCAGCCAATGTCGGCGTGGCGATGGGCAGCGGCACCGATGTGGCGCTGGAAGCGG
Source organism: Elioraea tepidiphila DSM 17972 (assembly GCF_000378465.1). Lineage (GTDB taxonomy): Bacteria > Pseudomonadota > Alphaproteobacteria > Acetobacterales > Acetobacteraceae > Elioraea > Elioraea tepidiphila. The sequence continues at coordinate 72,040 of NZ_KB899933.1, read as the reverse complement.
CGGATGCCACTGTGCTAAAAGATCGCGTAACGGGGGTCGCGGAACTGATCGGCCTCTCGCGCGCGACGATGGCGAACGTCAGGCAGAACGTCGCGGTCGCGGTCGGCCTCAAGGGCGTATTCCTGGTGACCACGCTCGCCGGCATCACCGGCTTGTGGCCGGCGATCCTCGCCGATACCGGTGCGACGGTGCTCGTGACCCTGAACGCGCTTCGCCTGCTCGCCTGGAGGCCAGCACGATGATGTGGAGGAGGGCGGCCCCTGCCGCAGCCCTGCTCGCCCTCGCCGCCAACGCGGCGGTAGCGCAGCCCGTGGGACCTGGCGGCGGCTGGGGCGACCGCCCTTGGATGATGATGCACGGCGGCTGGGGGTGGGGCTGCGGCCTCGCCTGGCTGGTCACGCTGGTCGCGCTTGTCTCGCTTGCGGTGGTCCTGCTGCGCCGACGCGCGCCCGGGGCCGCCTCCGCCGTTGAGGCGCTCGACCTCCGGTACGCGCGCGGCGAGGTGGAGCGCGACGAATACCTCCGCCGCAAGGCCGACCTCCTCGGACGCGGCTGAGACATCCCGCTTGCCGCTTGGCGAGCGGGCCAATGCGGGACGTGGGCCGTCACGAGCCATCGTTCCCGGCGAGAAAACGAGGAGCCGACGCCATGGCTTACCACTTTACCACCACCGTCGAGGGCCCGATGGAGCGGGCCGTCGAGGCGACGACGGAGGCACTCAAACGCCACGGCTTCGGCGTGCTCACAGATATCGACGTGCGGGCGACGCTGAAGAAGAAGCTCGACGTGGACTTCCGTCCCTACCGCATCCTCGGCGCCTGCAACCCGCAAATGGCGTACCGGGCGCTCAAGGCCGAGGATAAGATCGGCACCATGCTACCCTGCAACGTCATCCTGCAGGAGCGCGACGGCGGCCGCGTAGAAGTTTCCGCCGTGGACCCGGAGGCGTCGATGCGCGCCATCGAGAACCCGGCGCTCGCCGAGACGGCGGGACAGGTGCGCGAGATGCTGCGCCAGGTCGTGGCGGAACTCGGCGCGGCGGAGACGGCCTGATCCGCCGCGGCGTACCGCACGCAGGCGGATCGCGCGTGCTGCGCACACTGCAGGCCAAAACATCACAACTAGTGACACGAGGAGGACGACATGGCGATCTTGAGGAAGGTGGCGCTGGCTGCCACAGCGGCGGCCCTCATCGGCGCCGGCGGCGGCGCCTGGGCGCAGACCGGACAGCCCGGCGGGCCGGCCGGCCAGGCGCCGTCGCCCGGCGCGACGGCCCCAGGCATGATGGGCCCCGGCATGATGGGTCCCTGGATGATGGGCCAGGGCATGGCCCCCGACATGATGGGACCGGGGATGATGGGCTACGGCATGCCGATGATGGGCCCTGGGATGATGATGGGCCCCGGCATGATGGGTCCTGGCATGATGGGACAGGGAATGGGACCCGGCATGATGGGCCGGGACCACATGATGCCGATGATGCGCGGCGGCATGATGGGCATGATGATGGGGCCCGGGATGATGATGGGCCAGCATACCGAGGGGCGCATCGCCTTCGTGCGCGCCGAGCTCGGCATCACCGCGGCGCAGGAAGCGCAATGGAACGCCTTCGCCGAGGCGCTGCGGACGAGCGCGCGGGCGATGGCCGACATGCACGGGCAGATGATGCCGATGATGATGCCAATGATGCAGGGCGGGCCGCAGGCGGTGCCGCTGCCCCAACGGCTTGAGTGGCACGAACGGATGATGGCCTCGCACCTCGAGGCGCTGCGCCGCGTCAGGGCCGCCGCCGGGCCGCTCTACGCGGCGCTCGACGACCGGCAGAAGCGGATCGCCGACAGTCTGATGACGGGGATGATGTAGCGGCGATGAACGACCGCAGCGGCGCGTGGCGGGAGCATTGGTGACCATCGAGCTCCCGCTCCGCGCCCTGGCCTTTGGTGCCGGGCTGGTGTCTTCCCTCTCGCCCTGCGTGCTGTCGCTGGTCCTTGGCGCCGTCACCTGGGTGGCGCGGACCGATCTGGGCACTGTGCGGACGGATCGTTGTCGGGCGCTCCGGCCGGGTGCGGTGCCGTGACCATGGCTAAACTGGCTATCGGGCAGGCCGACGCCGCGCAGCCAACGCAGGTGGGCGCTGCCGTGTGGTTGCTGGCCCCGACCCTCGGAGCCGTCCAGGCGCTCGCCGTCGCCCCGCTGCATGTGACGATGGCGCTGCCGATCGCTTTCGGCGGCTTGTTCCTGCTGCTGGAGCGGACTCGGTCGCTGCGCGGGGCCTTCGCGCTCGGCTGGCTGTTCGGCGTCGGATCGTTCCTCGTCGGCCTATCCTGGATCACCGAGGCCTTCGCCGTGGATGCGGAACGCTTCGGTGCCCTCGCCTGGCCGGCGCTGGCCGCGCTGTCGCTGGGGCTGGGGCTGTTCCCAGCGCTGTCGCTGCTTGTCGCGCGGCTGCTGTCCGGCGATCGCGGCGGCGTGGCGCTAGCCGCCGCGCTGGTTGCTTCATGGGTGGCCGGCGAATGGCTGCGCGGCGTCGTGTTGACGGGCTTCCCCTGGAACATCGCCGGCTATGCGCTGGGCGTGTCGGACGCACTGCTCCAGGTCACCGCGCTCATCGGCATCCACGGGGCCGGGCTGCTGACCGTCGCGGTCGGCATCCTGCCCGCGCTGGCCATCCGCGAACGGCGGATCTGGCCGGCGGCGCTGGCTGGTGTGCTGCTGGCAGGCGCTTGGGGGTATGGCACGCTGCGGCTGGCCGCCGTCGCGCCCGAACCTGTGGCTGGCGTGCGCCTGCGCATCGTTCAGCCGAACATCGCGCAGGACCTGAAATGGGCGGCGGGCGAGCGCGAGGCGATCCTCACAAGCCTGCTGTCGCTGAGCACGCGGGCGGCCGAGGGCACGGCGCCGCCAACCCACGTCATCTGGCCGGAATCGGCGGTGCCCTACCTGATCGCGGAAGACGCGACGATCCGGGCCCGCCTTGCCGCCGTGGTCCCGCCGGATGGCGCGCTGCTGACGGGCGCGGTGCGCCGCACCGACGCAGAAGATGGCCGGCCGGCGCTGCTCAACAGCATCGTCGCACTCGATGCAGGCGGCCAGATCACCGCTGCTTACGACAAGGTCCGCCTGGTCCCCTTCGGCGAGTACCAGCCGCTGCGGCGCATTCTCGCGGCGCTGCCAAAGCTGACGGTTGGCGAGGTGGATTTCATCCCTGGCGAACCGCGCCGCGCGATAACGGTCGCCGGCCTGCCGCCGGTCTGGCCGTTGATTTGCTACGAGGCAATCTTCCCGGAGCGGCCCCCGGCCGGGCAGGACGCGCCGGGCTGGATACTGACCGTGACCAACGACGCCTGGTTCGGAACCTCCTGGGGCCCGTACCAGCATGCGCTGGCCGCCCGGGTGCGCGGCATCGAACTCGGCCTGCCGGTGGTGCGCGCGGCGAACAGCGGCATCTCCTTCGTCACCGATGCGCATGGGCGGGAGGTCGCGCGGCTGTCGCTCGCCATTGCCGGGGTGCTGGATGTAGCGCTGCCGGCTGCTGCCGCTGGTGGCACGCCCTATGCTCGCTGGAGGGATGGGCCCTTCGCGCTCGCAGCGCTGCTGCTGGCCGCGGCCTCCCTCGCGCTGCGGAGGCGGAGGTGACGCTCGAACTGAGCCTGTTCGGCCTCGTCCTGGCCTTCGGTGGCGGGTTGGTCTCGTTCCTCTCGCCCTGCGTCCTGCCACTGGTGCCGGGCTATGTCGCCTGGGTTGCCGGCACCGACCTCGCGACGGCACGCGCCGAACGCTGGCGTGCGCTGCGCCTGTCGGCCTTCTTCGTGTTTGGCTTCGGCCTGGTCTTCGTGCTGCTCGGCCTGGGGGCGACGGCGATCGGCGGTCTGCTGCGCCGCTGGTCCTACGAACTCACCATGGTGGCGGGCGGCTTGATCGCGCTGATGGGCCTCGTGCAGATGGGCCTGCTGCGCGCGGCGCCGCTGATGCGCGACCTGCGCTTCCGCCCGCCCTCTGAAGGTGGCGGACCGGTGTCAGCGACGCTGATCGGCATTGCCTTCGGCTTCGGCTGGACGCCATGCATCGGGCCGGTGCTGGCGGGCGTGCTGGCTGCGGCTGCGTTGACGCCCGGGTCGGGTGCTGGGCTGCTCGCGGCCTATGCGCTGGGGCTTGGCGTGCCCTTCCTGCTCGCGGCCTTCTACCTGCCGGCGGCGATGGCCCGCGCGCGGCGTCTCGGACGGCTCGGGCGAATCCTGCAGGTCGGAAGCGGCTCGATCATGGTGGCGGCCGGCGTCGCGATCGCCACCGGCGAGATGACCCGGCTCGCGATCTGGATCCTGCAGGCATTCCCGTGGCTCGCGAGGCTCGGCTGATGACGTCGGCAAGGATGAGGCTGCATGCGCGGCGCGGTGCAACGGTAGGGGATACGCGGTGAGGCGATCGGGTGTCATGGCGGCGATGCTCGCCGCGGCGATCGACCAGGCCACCAAGGCCTGGGCCCTGGACGCGCTGTGGCCGCCCTACAGCGAGGGGATCACGCTGCTGCCGGTGCTCGACCTGCGCCTTGGCTTCAACACCGGCGTGACCTTCGGGATGTTCGCGGAGAGCGCCGCCGGCGCGGCCTGGCTGCTCGTGCTGATCAAGCTCGGCGTCGTCGCCTTCCTCGGCCACTGGCTGTGGCGCAGCACGCTTCGGCTCGAAAGCGCAGCGCTCGGCCTGATCATCGGCGGCGCGATGGGCAACATCGCCGACCGGCTGCGCCTTGGCGCCGTCGTCGACTTCATCGACGCGCATTACGCGGGCTGGCACTGGCCGACCTTCAATATGGCGGACGTCGCGATCGTCTGCGGCGTCACCACGCTGATCCTGGTCAGCCTGCGGCCCGCCCCCATCCTTGCCAAGCCAACCGGGAGCAACGAACCATGAGGACACCATCCTCGCGCCGCACGGCGCTGCTCGCCCTGCCTGCGACCCTCGCGGCCGCCGCCGCCACGGCGCAGCAGCAGCCCGCGCAGCAATGGGAAGTGACCGCGCCCGGCCCCGAAACGCCGCGGCCGCTGCCCGGCGAGCGCGCCATCGGCCGCGCCGATGCGCCGGTCACGGTCATCGAGTTCCACTCGCTGACCTGCGGCAATTGCGCGCGCTTCCACACCGAGATCTTCCCGCGCATCAAGGCGGCCTTCATCGACCCCGGCCTGGTGCGCTTCCTGCTGCGCGACTTCCCGTTGGACCGCATTGCGCTCGATGCCGCGGCCATGGTCCATTGCGGCGGCACGGAGCGCTACGAGGCGCTGCTGGCGACGCTCTACTCCAACAAAGAGGCCTGGGCGCACAGCCCCGACGCGCGCGCCTGGCTGCGTCGAACGGGCACCCTCGCGGGCATCCCGGCGGCACGGATCGAGGCCTGCTGGAGTGATCGCGGCTTCACCGATCCGATCGTGCTGTCCCGGCTCGAGGCTACGCGCGACTTCAACGTGAACGCGACGCCGTCCTTCATCATCGGTGGGCGCCTTTATCCGGGTGTGCTGGCCTTCGATCGGTTTGCGGAGCTGGTCCGCCCGCTGCTCCCGCCCGGCGCGGCACCCCGCGGATAAGGCGGTCCGGGGTTGCCCCCCTGAGCCGCCTGAGGCACAGCGCGCCCATGGTTCTGAAGCGCATACCCCTTGCCGCGGCCCTGGTCGCGCTGCCGGGCGCCGTGATCGCCGCCCCCTGTCCGGTCGCGATGCCGGTCGCCGGCGAGTTCTCCTCCGGCTTCGGCCCGCGCCACGGCCGGCCGCATCCCGGCGTGGACATCCGCGCGCCGGTCGGCACGCCGGTGACGGCGGCCGCGCCCGGCGTCGTGGTCTTCGCCGGCCGCTACTTCGACTACGGCCTGATGGTCGAGATCGAGCACCCTGACGGCTCGCGCGCGCGTTACGCCCATCTCGCGCGCTTCGCGCCGGGCATCGCTGCGGGCGCGACGGTGCGGGCGGCGCAGGACATCGGCGTTGTCGGACGCACGGGGCGCACCACGGGGGCGAACCTGCACATCGAACTCCGCCGCGGGGGCAGGCCCGAGAATCCCTGGCCCTGGCTGACGCGAGGCGCCTGCACGCCCTGGACCGAGGTCGCCGAGGCCCGCCCGGCGCGATGAAGACGCTCGCGATCTACGTCGCGGCAGCCGCGGCCGAGATCGCCGGCTGCTACGCGATCTGGACATGGTGGCGGCTCGGTGGATCGATCGCCTGGGGCGCGGCCGGCGTGGTCTCGCTGGCGCTGTTCGGCTGGCTGCTTTCGCTGACGGATGTCGAGAGCGCCGGCAGGGCCTTTGCGATCTATGGCGGCATCTATATCGCGGCGTCGCTGGTCTGGTTGCGGGTCGTGGAGGGTGTTTCGCCCGATCGCTGGGACCTCATCGGCGGCGCTGTCTGCGTTCTCGGTGCACTGATCATCCTATACGGACCGCGCCAGGCATGAGGCGCGTCCGGGCGGAACTGCGCGGGCCGATCTCGGCGCTGGTGCTGCTCGGCATCATCGCCCGTCTGTTGCTGCCGCTGCCGGCGTTCGCGGCGGCGGAGCGGGCGGCCTTCGACGTGCTGCTGCGGTCGGCGCTCTGCCTGCCCTCGGGGCAATCCGGCCCGGTCGAAGACGAGCAGTCTCCTCACGCGGCGCCGGCCGGGCATTGCCCGCTGTGCCGCCTGCCTGAGGGTGCGTGGTCGACACCGCCAGCCGACGTCGTTCTGAACGAGCACGCCTGGCTGGCCCTCGAACAGGCCCGTCCGCCTGTTGGACAACGTCGTCTCGTGCCGCCGTTCCGTGGTCCGCCGCCGGCACGCGCACCCCCGACACCTCCGACCATCGGCTGATCCTCGTCGCCGACGCCCCGCGTCGGCTGGCATCCATTCCGATTCGGAGTTGTCCGTCATGCGTCGCACCTTCCTGCGCGCGACCCTCGTGGTCGGCGCGAACCTCGCCGCTTCCGCATTGTCCTTCACACCCGCTGCTGCGCACGATTTCCGGGCGGCCGACCTGCATATCGGCCATCCCTGGACGCGGGCGGTGGCTCCCCGAGCCCCGACCGCGGCGGGCTACATGACCATCCGCAATGCCGGCAGCGCTCCCGATCGCCTCCTAGGTGCCGAGACGCCCCAGGCGGGCAAGGTCGAGTTGCACGAGATGTCCATGACGGATGGCATCATGCGCATGCGCCCGGTCCCCGGCGGCATCGCCCTGCCTCCGGGGCAAGAGGTCCGCCTCGCGCCAGGTGGCCTGCACCTGATGCTGATCGGCCCGCAGGGGGGCTTCGCCCAAGGGGCGCGCGTGCCGCTGACGCTGGTGTTCGAGCGGGCCGGGCGCGTCGAGGTTGAACTGGCGGTCGAGGCGGCCGGCGCACGCGGTTCCGGCCATGACGGGCACTGAGGGCGTGCCATGAAGCTGCTGCGCATCGTGCGCTGGCTCGCCTGGGGCGCCGTCGCCGCCGTCGGCTTCGCGCTGGTGGCGACCACGGGCGGCTGGCTGGTGACAGATGGCCCGTTGGCGCCGGAACGCGTCGCGACGGGCCCGTCGAGCCTTGCGATCGGCGGTCCGTTCCGACTGACCGATCACCGTGGCCGCGCCGTGACCGAGCAGGATTTCCGTGGCCGGCCCGTGGCGATCTTCTTCGGATTCACCCACTGCCCCGATGTCTGCCCGACCACGCTGAGCGAGATGACGGGCTTCATCGAGGCGATGGGCGCCGAAGCGGACCGGATTCACTGGCTGTTCGTCAGCGTGGACAGCGAGCGCGACACGCCCGAGGCGATGGCCGGCTACCTCGAGGCCTTCGACCGACGGATCACGGGCCTGTCGGGGACCGAGGCGCAGATCGCCGAGGTCGCGCGTGCCTTCCGCGTCTACTACCGGCGCGTTTCGCTGGAAGGTGGCGGCTACACGATGGACCATTCGGCCAGCATCTTCCTGCTGGACGCCGAGGGGCGGTTTGCCGGGACGGTCGACTACAAGGAGAGCGAGCGGGTTGCGCTGGAGAAGCTGCGGATGTTGGTGCGGCGACGCTGAAGCGGCGAGTTGTCTGGGATCGCCTTGGCACCCCCCCCCCCCGCTCGGCCTCACGGCACCCTTCGCTTCGTCACCTGCACCGCGAGCGGCGCCGCGGCGAGGTCCACCGTCGACGCGCTGACGTTCCGCGCCGTGACGCGCACGCTGTTATTGGACCACACGTGGCAGTCCAGCACGAAGGCGATGCTGCTGGTGTCGAGCGACGCGTCGGCAAAGTCGCCCCGTCGCGCGCCAGGCACCGTGACGTCGACATTCGCCGTCGCGCCGGGGCCAAGGCTCGGCAGGTCCCAGCTGGTCTCCAGCGCCAGCGTCCGCGTCCCGGCCGGCAGCGAGGGGCAGGCGTAGAGGATCGCCGGACCATCCTCCGGCAGGCCGTAGAGCCGCAGCGCCTCGAGCTCGATCTGCCCATCGAAGCCGATGATGCCGATCTGCGCGAAGGCGACGCCCGCGCCGAGCCGTACCGTTTGCCGCCGGTTCAGCGAGCTGTCCTGCATGACAGCGCCCGCTTGCCAGCTCTTCGAGGCGGTGTCCCACTGCATGGTGGTGCCCGAGGCCAGCACGTCCTGCGGCTGGTTCTCCCGCACCGTGCCCGCGCCGTCGAAGCAGCGCACGCAGAGCCGCCCGCCATCGGCGCCGCCGACCAGCCAGTGCGCGAGCGCGAATTCCTTCGCGTGCGTGGTCTGCACCACGAAGGCGACGCCGCGGTTGGCGTTCAGCAGCAGCCCCCGCCCGGTCGCGGCAATGCCGTCCAGCCCGTTCCAGGACAGCGCCACCATCGTGGTCTCGGTCGTCGTCGAGGTCGCGATGATGCAGGCGCCCTCCACGCCGATCTCGGTGTTGCTGTGGCGGAATGCGGCGGCGCGCAGGTTCGGGATGTTGGCCAGCAGCCGGGTCAGCCGCGACGCCGGCGCGCGGTGGCGGTTGTAGACGGCGTTGCCGGCGCGGGTCGCCGTCGCGGTGTAGTCGATACCGATGGCGTAGGTCTGCGCCCAGGCCACCTCGTACTCGCAGTCCGTGGCTGCCCCAGTATGCCGCGCCGCGATCGGCGAGCAGGCCTCCATGCGCATGCCCCGCGCGATGATCGCCGTCCCGCTGGTCTCGTTCAGGAAGGGGATGGCGACGTTCGGGTCGAGCTGGCGCAGCTCGAAGTTCGGCCCGTCGAAGATGTGGCGGTTGTGGTTGTTGTAGGCTCCGGCCTGGCGCGAGAAGCGCACGCCGTAGCGGTCGAGGGTGGGGTTGATCCCGGTCGCGCAGGCGAAGTGGCCGCCATAGTAGCGGATCGAGGTGTTCCAGGCCGTGGCGGTGGCGCAGTGCGCGTCGAGCCCGTAGCGGTTGTTCAGAATGCGCCCGAGGATCAGCGTGGTGTCCTCGAAGCCGCGGCCGTCGCCGAGCGTCCGCAGCCCGATCGTGAAGCCCGAGACCAGGCGGAGGTCGAGCAGCGAGGAGTCGAGGTTGCGGGCGAGGATGCCGATGTCGGCTTCGCTGGCCCAGTCGGACTGGATCTGCCGCGTGACCTGCAGGTTGAAGTAGAGCTTCTCGCTATTGCGGGTGGTGCCGCCTTCGCCGAGCGTCAGCACGGTCGCCGGCGCGTTGGCGGCGCCGGTGTACTGGATCACCCCCTGCATGATCAGGCCGCGGGCGCCGCCGCCGAGCGTCACGCCGGCATCGACGTTCCAGGTGCCGGGCGGGATCACGGCGAACTTCCCGTCCGCCGCGGCGCGGTCGAAGGAGGCCTGGATGGCGGCGCGGTCGTTCGCGGCGCCATCGCCAAGGCCGCCGAAGTCGCGCGGCAGCACCGCCTCGCGGTCGCGCAGGTACTTCGCCAGGTCGGTCTTGGAGATGTTCTGGCCGAGGACCATCAGGTCGTCGATGCGGGCGGCCATGTCGCCTCCTACAGCGCGGTCGCAGTGACGGGCCCGACGAGGGCCGAGACGTTGCCCTCGGCGGAGACGGCGCGGAGCCAGTACCAGCGGGCCTGGCCGGCGGTGAGGCCGGTGCGGTCCCAGGGCAGCGTGGTGGGCTCCGTCGCGAGCTTCACGGCGGCGGCGAGGCTGGCGCTGCTGGCCTCGAAGACCTGCAGCCGCACGGCGTCGGCCGGGAAGCCGCCCGACAGCCGCACGCCGCCGGTGATGCCGAGCGCGGCGGGCGCAGTGACGGCGCCGGGGATGGCTGCCTCCCGCCAGCCCGACACTGCCCCGCTGCGCGCCACCGCGCGCGCCCGGAAGGCAGTTGGCTCGGCGGTGGGGATCGAGGCTGCGGTCGCACCAAGGGCGCCGCCGTAGCCCTGCCAGGTGGCGACGGAGGCGGGGCGGAACTCGAGTTCGTAGCCCGCCAGGTAGGCGCTGCCGACCGCGGACCAGGAGACACCGAGGGTGGCGAAGGCGCTGCCGGTCGGCGTTTCGACGGTGATGCTGGCGGGCGCGGCGATCACCCCCGGGTTCGGCAGCACCACGGAGGGGCTGTCGCCGGCGGCGCGCTCGTCCACCGCCGGGTTCCAGTCCCACACCGCCGGGTCCTCCTCGGACAGGGTGAGGTCGACACCGCCATCCGGCGACAGCCGCCAGCCGGTGACCCGCGCCGGGAAGGCCCCAACCCGGTCGAGGGCGACGGTCACCCCGTCCCAGGGCCGCAGCCGCAGCGCCGAGAGGTTGGCCGGGAACGCCACCTCGCGCTGGCGGCGGATGCGCTCCAGCTCGGCCTTCATCAACCGCTGTACGGTCGCCACCGAGGTGGTCAGCGGGTACTCGAGGTCACGATAGATCTGCTCGCCGCCATCCTCGGCGACGTAGTTCGAGGCGAGCAGCGGCGGCGCGTCGGTCGGCTGCCAGTTCTTCGCCGGGTCGACGTAGACGGCCCGCACCCCGTTGAAGAGGTCCCGCCGCGGCCGGCTGCCCTGGATGGTGACGTCGCCGCGCAGGTCGTCCGAGGTGAGCGTCGCCGCCGGCAGTGCCGGCCCTCCAGCATGGATGAAGAACCGCCCGCCCGAGACCACCAGCGCGCCGGCCATGGCGGCGACCAGCTTGCGGGTGATGGCGATCTTGCCCTCGCCGAGCGAGACGCGGCCGTTGACGGTGTAGCGCCGCTCGGTGACGCCGGGCCGGGTGCCGATCAGCTCGTCGCAGATGTTGGCCGCGGCGATCAGGGCGGGGATGTCGATGTCGTCCCAGGACGCCTTCCAGCCGAAGGGCGCGGTCAGGTACCAGGCGAGGCAGAGCGCCGGGTTGTCGGACCAGCCGTTGGCCCCCGTCCGCGGGTCGAGGATCGTGTCGGCGCCCTCGACAAGGGCCGCGATGTTCGGCGGGCCGGAGGGGAAGGCCTCGGCGGTGATCTTGAGGCGGACGGCGACATAGGCGCGGCCTCGGCCGCGATGCTCGGCCGTCCATTTGCCGCCGGTTTCGGCGATCAGGTTGGCGTTCGCGGCTTGGTCGGGATCGCCGAGGTGGCGGTCGATCCGCACCAGGCCGGCGAACTTCGCGTCGGTCGCCAGCGTGTCGCCGAGCCAGACCTCGCCGATGGCGCGGAGGCGGTGTGCGGCGAGGACGACGACCGCGTAGAACCAGCCATCGGCGCGGCCGGTGTCGTCGGTGGCCGAGTGGATGAAGACGATCGGCCCGCCGACCTTGCAGCGGCCGAAGACGATCTGGTGCTCGGTGATCGGCTGGCGGAAGGACTGCGTTCGGCCGGCGCCAGGCGCGGTGGGGTCGTCCCCCGGGCGGAGCGCGGCGGAGGACGTCGGAGCGGTTGGCCGCTTGGCGGGGAAGACCGAGGCGCCGATCGTCGAGACCACGAAGGCCGCGCCGGCGCCGACGATCGCGCCGATGATGCCGCCGCCCACGGCGGCCGAGGCGACGCCGCCCGCGACGACGGCGATCAGGGGAACGGCAGCGGGCATCAGCCGATCCTCCAGGCGATGGTGCAGAGGGTGATCGGCGCGCGCAGCAGCCCGCGCGGCCCGACAAAGGCGACGCGGCCGGCGTCGAGCACCACGCCGAGGCGATCGGGATTGGGCGCGAGGACGACGTCGCCCATGCGGGCCCGCAGCGGCGCCACGCGCGGGAAGCCGGCGCTGTCGGCGGAGGCGGCCAGATCGGGCAAGACCCGAAAGGCTGGCCTCCCCCCTGTCACCGCCTCGACCGCCGCCAGCGCGAACCGCCCACAGTTCCAGCGATGGGCGTCGAAGGCGCGCATCTCCACCACCGACAGCAGGGCTGCCAGCCGTACCGCCCAGTCTGGCCGCCGCGTCACTGCGCGGGCAGCCGGATCTCCGCCTCCTGCAGGGCGGGGACGTATTCGAAGAAGCGGTCGCCCGGATACTCGGCCTGCTGGTCGGCGTCGGTGTAGCGCCGCACCTCGGCGCGCTCGAGGTCCACGAGGCGGCTCTCGCAGGTGAGCGCGACGCGCGGCTCGGCGCCGTCCGTCACCTCCATCGTGTCCATCAGCCCCGCCCAGAGCGGGAACGGGTCCGCGACGAAGGCGCCCTCGGCGTCGAGCAGCGCGCCCCACAGCCGGGCCGGGCGCAGCCGGAAGCTCCGCTCGGCCAGCGCGATGTCCACCACCTCCTGTGGCACCGGTGAGAGCGCGAGCGTCAGCCGCACGGCGCGCAGCTCGACCGTCTCCTCGACTTCGCCGACCGCGCCGATCGAGCCGACGCCCTCGAACACCTTCCCCGCCCAGTTGAGTTGGCCGAGCCCTGTCCAGGCGCGGAAGGCGCCGGAGGCAAAGTCGAGCTCGACCAGCACGACGGGGGCGGCGACCGGCGAGGTAGCGGAGGAAGCCGCATGCGGCGACAGCCGCGGCGTGCCGTGGGTGTCGGACACTACAGCGCCTCCTCGAGGCGGATGGTGATCGCCGTGAAGCGCCCCGGCCGGGTCGGGTTGGCGGCGTCGTCGTCAGAGACCAGGCGCATGGCGACGGTGGGCCTGGTGAGGACCAGCGGCTGGTTGATCAGCAGTGCCTCGCGCAGCGGCGGCGCGATCGGGATGGTCGCCGTGCCAGCGCCCGAGGCGGTGACCGTCTCCGTGGCGATGTAGAGCCGCCCCGCCAGGCCGATCAGGTCGCCGGCACCGACTGCGACGCCGTTCGGCCACCAGCCCTGGGTCTGGATCGCCAGCGCCCCGCGCGGCGCGCCCGCCGCCAGCGCGGGATTGCCGGAGCCCACCACGAAGCCGGTGCCGTCGGTGAAGATGGTGGCGTCGGAGTAGGAGAACGGCCCGCTCGGCACATCGCCCTGGCTGCGCGGGTCGCCGGTGCGGAACTCGCGCCGCCAGTCCCAGATCCGGACCGTGTTCACCGAGCCGGCGAGCGCGGCGAGCAGACCTTCGAGCAGGCCGGCGCGGACGCGATCGAGCGGATCGAAGGTCGCCTGGGCGACCCAGCGCGCGCCCTCGCGCCGCAGCACTTGGGTGCCGCGGGTGACCGGCGAGACGAAGCGCGTGGTGTTGTGCTGCAGGTAGAAAGTCAGCCGCGTCGGACGCAGCGCCTCGGGCCAGGCGTATTCGGTCATCCGCGCACCGTCTCGTAGGCGCTGCCGCCGCGGCGGATGGCATCGAGCGTCATGGCCGAGGCCTGCCGCGCGATCTGCCCGGCGAGCAGCCGCAGCCGCGCCTCGACGCCGGCGTCTGCGCCGCGCGCGTCGATGTTGATGGTCTGCTGGATGACCGGCCCGCCCGGCGCCATGCCGTTCGGCAGCACAGTCCCCCCGCGGTCGGGCACGAACCACTCGGGCCCGCGCTCGCCGACGATGTAGGGCTGACCGGCCGCGACCGGCCCGCCCTCGGCGCGGAACAGCCCGCCGAGCCAGGAGCCGATGCCGTCGAACCAGCTGCCAGCGCCGAGGCTGGTGAGCCCGGCCGACACGGCGTTGCCCAGCGGCTCGGTGATGGTGCGGCGCGCGATGATGCGGGTAATGTCCTGCAGCAGGCCCTGCATGACCTTGGACAGCTTGTCGCCGCGCACGATCGCGTCCTCGAAGGCCGAGGAGAACGCGAAGCCCAGCTCCCGCGCCGCCTCCCGCGTGCCCTCGGTGCTGCGCTGCAGGCGGCGCTCGGCCTCCTCCAGATCCTCCAGCGCGCGCTGCGCCTCCCGCCCGATGGTCTCGTCGGGGATCGGCCGGCCGGCGCGCTCGGCGCGCTGCACCAGGTCGCCGAGCCGCTCCAGCCGGCGCTGGTAGCGCTCATAGGCGGTCTCGTTGTCCTGGATCAGCCGCTCGCGCTCGCGCAGCAGGTCGTTCAGCTGGCGCTCGGCGTCGCGCGCCTCCCGCGCGCCCTCGGTGCTGGCGCGGCGCACCGCGGCGACGCGCGGCTCCAGCCGGCGCAGCGCCTCGTCGCGCTCCTGCAGCGCCAGCGTCTCGAGGCGGGTGCGCTCGGCGGCGGTGACGCCACCGGCCGCCTCGGCCTCACGCAGCCGGCGGACGCGCTCCTCGTACTCGCGGTTGATCCGGAAGCGGTCGTCGAGGTCGCGGGTGAGCTCCTGGACGTCCTGGGTGGCGCGGCGGCGGCGAGCGTCGGCCGCGGCCTGGCCGGCGCGCTCCTGCTCCTCCAACCGGCGGTTCAGCGACTCCCGCTCGGTGGTGTCGATCTCGGCCAGGGTCGCGAAGTAGTCGCGGCGCAGCTCCTCCAGCCGCGCCCGGCTGTCCACGCCGGCCTGCTGTTCCGCGGTGCCGACCAGGCCGGGGCGGATGCTGCCGCGGCGGACCGGGGCGCGCAGGCTGTCGCGGCCGTCCCCCTCGCTCTCCAGCCGGCCGATCTGCGCCGAGAGCGCCTCGGCCTGGCGGCGCAGGCCAGCGAGGCGTTCCTCCTCGCTGCGCAGCCCGGCGCCCTGGCGGACACTGTCCACGGCGCGGGCTGCCGCCGAGAGCGCCCGGGCGAGCGCATTGGACAGGCCGATGGCGCGGTCGAGCTGGCCGAGGAAGTTCTCGGTCGCCGCCGTCAGCTGACCAAAGGCGCGGCCGAGCGACAGCGGCGCGCGGTCGAGCTCGGCGCCGAGCCGTTCGGTGGCGCGCAGCAGCGCCGGGAAGACCCGCTCGGCGGTGAGCTTGCCCTCGGAGCCGAGCTTGCGCAGCTCGCCGATCGAGACGCCGAGCTCGCGCGCGAGGCCCTCGGCCAGCAGCGGCATGGCCTCGAGGATGGAGCGCAGCTCATCGCCCTGCAGCACGCCGGAGGCCAGCGCCTGGGCGAGCTGCAGGGTCGCGCTGCTGATCTCCTGGGTGGAGGCGCCGGAGACGATAGCGACG
This sequence comes from Elioraea tepidiphila DSM 17972, assembly GCF_000378465.1. Classification (GTDB taxonomy): domain Bacteria; phylum Pseudomonadota; class Alphaproteobacteria; order Acetobacterales; family Acetobacteraceae; genus Elioraea; species Elioraea tepidiphila. The sequence goes on along the minus strand of NZ_KB899933.1, from coordinate 56,793 downwards.
CGCTGCAGGCCGCCGACGAGGCGCACCACCTGGTCGGAGGTGGCGCCGATCTCGCGGGCGGCGATCGAGAAGCGCTGGAAGGCGTCGACGCTCTCCGACACGGCGACGCCGGTGGAGAGCGCGTTGCGGTACAGCGCCTCATAGACCTGGCCGGCGCGCTCGACCGAGCCGGTGGCGTTCTGCAGGCGCGAGAGGCCCTGGGTGAGCGCGTCGCCGGCCTGGACCAGGGCGCGGGCGGCGACCGCCACGCCGGCGATCTGGATGCCGCGGGTGGCGACGTCGAGCAGTTCGAGGGAGCGGGAGGCGCGCTCGGCGCCGCCCTTGATCTGGTCGAGGGAGCGCTGGCCGGTTTCGCCCACCTCGCGCAGCCCGGCCTTGACCCGGGCGGCGTCGTCCAGCGAGAGGCGGACCGAGACGCGGCGGGTGGCGTCGGCCATGTCAGATCGTCTCCCCCTCGCGGCGGGCGGCGCTGCCCTCGGCCATGCCGATGCGGACCGCGAGCAGCAGTTCGGCGGCTACCCAGCCAGCAGCGCCGAGGTCGCGCGCGGCGGCGAGCGCGCCGGCGGTGTCGAGGGTCAGGCCGGCCATGGTGACGTCCGTGCAGGCGGTGCCGGCGACCCAGCAGGCGTGGCCCTGGACGCTGGTGGGCGCGTGCGCGGCGTAGGGGCAGGCGTCGGCGCAGTCGCGGCCGAGGGCGGCGCAGCCGCGGCAGTACTCGGGCCCGCGGCCGAAGTGCCAGGCGGCGCGGGCCCTCAGCCGTTTCCCTCGACGGCCACCGCGGCGACGGGCGCCGTGGCGCGGTCCCAGAACGTTGCGGCGATGTCGTCGAGGTCCATCAGGCGCTCGACCGCCTCGGGCGAGAGCGGCAGCGGCTTGCCGGCCGCGTCGCCGACCCCCTCCCAAGCGGTGACGGCGTGCCGGGCGAGCGCCTTGACCAGGAAGGCGAAGGAGAGCCCCCGGGACATGTCGTGGTCGAGGTCCGGGTCGGCGATGCGGATTGCGGCGAGGCGACGCGCGGCGGCGGCCTGCGCCGCGGCCATTACGGCGGTCGTCACGGGCCGGATCTCGACGCGGACGCCGCGCGGCAGGTCGAGCCAGTACGGCTCGGCCGGGAGGTCGAGGGTGAGCATGGTGGGTGGGCTCCGGGGGGTTGAAACAGGCCGCCGGCATGTCAAAGTCTGACATGACGATGGCGGGAGGACGGAATGCCGAATGTCAGCCTAACGCCGGAACTTGAAGGCTTCGCGGAGCGCTGCGTGGCTTCCGGTCGCTATGGCAACGTGAGCGAGGTGATGCGGGCTGCGCTTCGACTCCTGGAACAGCAGGAGGCGCGTCGCGCGGCGTTCACCGAAATGCTCGATCGCACCGAGCGCGAAGCAGACGAGAAGGGCTGGCTTACAGCGGATGAGGTAGACGCCGAACTCGGTGAGGTCATCGCCAACGCCCGGGCGGCGAGGAAGCCGCGCTGAGTCCCCGAGCCCATATCGGCGCGGCAATCCTCTCCCCCGCAGCGCGCGCCGATATCCGCGAGGCCGTCGCCTGGATCGCCCAGGACAACCCACGGGCCGCCGAGGATCTTCGGACAGCGGTACGTCGCGCAGCGAGGAGCATCGCCGAACACCCCGAGATCGGACGCCACCGTCCTGAACTGGCACCCGAGACGGTACGCTTCCTCGTGCTGCGCGGCTTTCCCTACATCCTGGTCTACCGGGCCAGCACTATTCCCCCGAGGATCCTGCGCATTCTGCACGGCGCGCGTGACCTGCCTGAGGTGCTGCAGGACCTCGATCGCGGATGAAGACGACAAGCGCTCCCCATCGGCTCCTGGTTCAGCAGTTCAACGACGGAAGGCGGCGGAGACGATGAATCTCAGCACGCGCTCCAGGATGTCCTTGATCCAATTCCTCCGGAAGATGGCGCGTCAAGATGCGGCCCTCCTCCTGATGAAGTACGGAATTGTAGCTCAAGGAGACGAAGCGCAGGCCGCCCAGGAGATCGCCGGCTCCCTTACGGAGATCGTGCTTTATGCTGATATGGCAGCGCTGTCGGATTTGGTGCAGGAGCTGGCACGCACCCACGATGCCGTGCGCAGCACCTTCCAGACGAAGTACGTGCATGACCAATGGTGGGCCGAACTCGAACGATCTCTCGCGCTCGACGGCTACGCACGTGAGCCGGGGACGCGTGGCTCATCCGCCAGCGGTTTCGTCCCAATCGATCCTGCGATGGCAGGCACATCGGCGCCCGACGATCTACTGACCTCCTTGCTTCGCGAGGCGATCCCCGACGCACCTTCGGAGCTCAGCAGGCTGATAGACCAGTCAGCGGAGGCATTCATTCGGGGAGACTGGAACGGCAGCCTAACGTCCGCTCGCGTATTCCTTCAGAATCTCGCGCGTCGGATTGCAGAGGAAAGAAATGCTGCGTGTCCGCGCTCCTTCAATCCAGCGGTCTGGGGGCAGGTCGCGGCATACCTCCGGACGTCCGGCTTCATCGATGAGCAGGAAGAGCGCGGGATCTGCGGCGCTTTTTCATTCGCATCGATCGGTGGGCACAACCTCATCGGATTGACCGAGGAGGAGTTCGCCGTGTTCGGGAGAACCATGGCGTTCCGAGCATCGTACTTCTTGCTGAAGAGGCTCCTGGGCAGCCGCGCTCTTGGAAGCGCATAGCCGCGTCACGCGTACTCCGTCCCCGCCTGCTGGTTCTTCAGCACTGCGGTCATCATGCGCGTCGCCGTGGTGTTGAAGGCGGCGCGGAACTCGAAGCTCGCCTCGACGCCCGCAGGCCCCTCGATCGGTGTCTTGGCGAGCGCCAGGTAGACCTCGTGCAGCGTGAAGGTGAGGCTGCGGTTCGCGTCGATGGTGAACGCGAAGGCGAACTCCGCCGCCGTGCCGTTCCCCGCCTGCGTCAGCAGCGTGGTGTCCGCGAAGCGGGCGGTGATCTGGCCGGTGGCGCGCGCGATGCCGGGATCCGCGCCCTCGATCTTGCGGTCGGCGCGGATGGTGCGCACCGCCTCGACGCTGTTCGAGTAGGCGAGCCGCGCGCCGGTGACCTGCGCCAGCGCGGACCCGCCGCGCGTGATCGAGCCCTGCGCCTTGTTGAAGGCGGTGTAGGCCGCCGCGACCGGCGTGCCGCCGGAGGAGGAGCCCGAGCGCGTCGAGCCCTGCGCAATGAGCTTGATCGTCGCGGTGGCAGGCCCGGTCGGGCTGAAGTCGATCTCCAACGCGTCGGCGCGGACGCCGGCGCAGACGTCGTAGCTCGGCACGTCCGGATAGCCGATCTCGATCGCCTGCGAGGGCAGCGTCGCCGCGCCGGAGGCGAAGGTGTGGGTGAAGTTCGGGTTGGTGCCGGTGGTGGTCGGCGCGCCGAGCAGGAGGCGCAGCCAGTGGCCGATGTTGATCAGGTCGACCGGCACGACGACGTCGCCCTCGACGGTGACGGTGTCGAAGAACGGCGCGGCGGGATCGCGATTGCCGCCGAGGCCGATGACGTCGGCGTCGAGCAGCGGCTGCTCGGCGCCGAGATTGCAGGAGAGGAAGGGCACGCGCCGCCAGTTGCCCCCAGGCGCGGTGCCGTAGGTGACCTCAGGGATCATGAGCAGGCGCGAGTTCGCGCCGATGGCACGGGGCATGGGACGTCTCCGGGAGCGGGATCAGGCCAGCGGCGAGCCGGCCACGGTGAAGGACAGCGTGACGGGGACGGAGGCGGCGCGGGCGGCTGCGGCGCCTTCGGTCTCGGCGTCGTCGAAGGACGGCGCGCCGGGCTGCGCCCACTCGACCGCGCCGCCGAGGGTGCGATCGCCAGCGATCGCCGCGGCAATGTCGACCAGCAGCGCGTCGAGGATCGCGCCGGTGGCGGCGACGACCTCGACCTCCGCTCGGTGCTCGACCGCCCAGGCGAGCGGTGAGAGGATCGGGGTCTCCTCCACCGTCTCGCCGTCCCGCACCACCACGAGCCCGCCGGTGGGCAGGCGCTGGGGGACGGTCTCGTTGCGGAGGACCTTCGGGGCAGGGTTCCGCACGGCCAGGGCGGCACCCAGGCGGGCGGACAGGGCGGCCAGGGCCGTCTCGCGGACACTCATCCGGTCCTCGCCGTTTCGGCTTCCCAGGCCGCCACGAAGCGCCGCGGCAAGCGCCGCAGGGCGCGAAGAGAGGCGCCGCGCACGTCGAGCCGCTTGGCCAGCTTCACCTGCGGCAGCAGCAGGAACATCGGCACCATCCCCTGTTCGAGTAGGCCGCGCGCCCAGGCCTCGCGGCCCTTGCGGTTGGCGGTGCCGACCTCGGCCACGCCGCCGGCAATGAGGCGGGTGCGCCGCCGTCGGCCTGTCGCCGCGCCCTGGCGCAGCGGCAGGCACCAGACGAAGCCGCGCCCCGAGCGGAAGGGCCGGAGGAAGCCCTGGCCGGAGGCGACCATCTGCGCGGGCGTGACGCGCAGCCCCTTGTCGCCGCGGCCACGCCAGCCGCGTGCGGCGTTGAAGCCAGTGGCGATCGCGAGGAACCGCCCGCCGCCCTTCGGCCGGATCAGCGCACCGCGCTCGAAGGCGTCGATCACCAGCGGGGTCTTGCTCCAGACCAGGCCGGCGGCGCGCATCGACACACCCGTGCGCGGAAAGACCTGCGAGCGCCAGGCATTGGCGATGCCGCGCGCCTTGCCGCCGAGGGAGCCGGCGACCTGCTGGCGGAGCTCCCCCTTGAGCGCGTCGGTCTCGGCGCGCACGGCGCGGGAAGCGGCGCGCTCGCCGGCACAGACCTCCTCGGCGAGCGCCTTGCGGAGGTCGCCGACGATGGCGGTGAGCCGCACGGCCTACCGCCGGCAGAGCACGCGCCAGGCGACCCCGGCGGCGTCCCGCTCGGCGCTGTCCACCGTGAGCAGATCCGGGCCGATGGCGAAGGTGTCGCCCGCCTCGACCGCCGCCAGCAGGGCGATGCCGACCGTCAGCACGTCGGTCGCGCGCAGCACCGGCGTGTCGAAGGCATCCGCGACGCGATCCGGGCTGGAGCGCAGGATGCGAAGCGACATGGGCGCGCCGGTGCCCGCAGCGCGGTAGGTCGCCTCCACCCCGAGGTTCGGGTCGGCGGCGAGCACCGCCAGCGCGTCGTCGAACACACCCATGGCGGATCAGCCCAGCCCAAGCCACGAGGCGAGCTTCGCGCCGACCGCCGCGCCGACGATGCCGCCAGCCGCGGCCGCGCCCGTCGCGGGGATCGCCGGCGACGCGCCCGGCACTCCGCCGGCAGCCAGCGACAGCCGCGCCGTCAGGCCCGCCATCGCCTTGACCAGCTCGGTGACGGTGCGGGTCAGCTCGCGCATGTCCTTGTCGCCCTCGGCGAGGCGCCGCTCGATCTCGGTCAGGCGGGTGACGATGGTGCCGAGTTCGCGGTCGTGGTCCGTCATCGGGCGACCTCCCGCTGCCGCTGCAGCCGCTGGTGGATGGTCCAGGCCGCGACGCCGATCACCGCGGCGGCGACGCCCCACGGGCCGAGCGCCCGCAGGACCGAGGCCAGGCCGTCTGCGTGCGGCGCGAGCGTGGTGACCGCATCGACCACCGCCGCCGCCGTGACGCCGGCGACCACCGAGCCAGCGGCGGCGCGCACGGTGCCGCTATGAGCGAGGCCCGGCTGGACCAGCCCCGCCATACGCAGCCCCTCAACGATGGTCTCCGGTGCATAGGGCATGCCGCCGAGCTCATGGCGGATGATCGCCTCGACCAGCCCGCGCATGGTGGCGGCATCGTGCAGGTCGATCGGATCGTCGAGCCCGACCCCCAGCCGCGCAGCGACCGCCGCTTGGTAGGCGCGGGTGTCGTTCTCGCTGCTTGGCGCCCAGCGCGCGACGATGCTGCGCACCGTGCGCAGCCCGTGCCGGTCCTGGTAGCTCTGCAGCAGCAGGGCGAGGGCGCGGATGCCGTGCTGGTGCGAGCGGAAGCGGCAGAACCGCCCGTCCGAAGGCGGATCGACGAGCCCGAGCCACTTGTTGGTGGCGAGGTGCTCGATGTTCCCGGGGTTGCGGTTGCGGTAGCCCCGGCTGAGCTTCGGGTCACCGCTCATGCGCCGGACGCCGGGACGCGGTTGAGCCAGACGCGGACGGTGGCGTCGGCGGCGAGCGCGGCCTGGGTGGCGATGCCGATCGAGAAGTTGCCGGTGGCGGTGGTGGTGACGCGGCGGTTGGTGTTGTCCCAGAAGACCCGCGCGCCGGCGGAGATGGCGAGCGAGGGCTCCTTGGTGAGATCGAACACGCCCTGGGTGGCGGCCTCGATGACGGCGTTCTGCGCGCCGTCGACGGCAGCGACGCCGAACAGCGCGCCGACCAGGACGCCCTGGCCGGCGGTGACGCCGCCCGCATAGGGGACGGCGACGGCCAGGCTGTCGCCCGGCTGGACGAAGTTGCGCATGGTGATGGGGTCTCCAGAAACGCAGAAGGCGTCCCGAAGGACGCCCTCTGCGTGGGTTCACGATGGAAGGGGTGAGCCGGGATCAGGTGCCCGGATTGAACCAGGCGCCGCGCCAGTCGATGGCGCCGACGCCGAAGTCGAAGATCACGCTGACCTCAACCCCATCGACGCCCGAGACGGGCCCGGTGGTGACCTGCGGCCCCTCCGCGCCGTTCAGGTAGCCGTAGACGTAGACCGGCGCCGAGAGCGGATCGGAGAAGAGGTACCAGCGGTTGTTCTGGATCAGCGGCTCGACCAGCGGCTGCACGAAGCCTGCGAAGACGTTCGCGTTCGAGGTCTGCGTCGCCGCGACGCTCACGGTGAGCTGCCGCGCCGCGAGCTCCTGGTTCGGCCCGACCAGCAGGCGCATCGAGGAACCGATGGCGATCGGCAGCCCGTCGAGCGTCTTCTGGCGCATGATGGCGGCCCGGCCGGTGGCGAGCCCGCCGAGGTCGAGCGCCGAGCCCGCGCCCGCCTTGTTGGCGCGTGCCGCGCCGGTGCCGAACACCGCGGTGTTGCCGGTGGTCAGCGTCGGGCCGTCGCCGTTGGCCGAGTTCAGCAGCCCGTAGGCCGTGGCGTTCTCGAAGTCGGCGACGCGGCGGCCGATCGCCGCGGCGAAGTCGGTGAAGGCGCCGAGGTCGTCGTTCACCAGCATCGGCCGGGTGACGCGGATGCGCCGCGCGAAGGTCTGCAGCAGGACGATCTCCTGGCTCTCGGACATCGTGCCGGCCTGGATCTCGCCGTTCTCCAGCAGCGGCAGCAGGGTCGGGAAGTCGCCGACGCGGAGGTGCCGGTGCGGCTTGAAGTCGCGGAAGTCGCGACGGAGGAAGATCTGGCGGTAGGTCGGCTGCGCCGGCTGGTAGGCGGCGAGCAGCATCTTGTTGGCCGCCGCCGAGAGCAGCAGCGGGAAGTCGGAGGTGGTGTGGAAGGCGCGCTCGGCCAGCAGCGTCGGGTTGCGCGGCACGCTCCGCTCGCCGCGGGCGCGCAGCAGTTCGCCGATCATGTCGGAGGGGCGCCAGCCCATGAACTCGGCGTGGCGGCCATTCCCCTGCGGCTGGTAGCCGGGCATGGCGCGGGCGGCGAGCGCCTCGGCCATGGCGTCGACCAGCATGGCGGGATCGTCGTGGCCGGGGCCGGTCTCCGGCCGCGCGGGCACGGAGGGCTTCGGCGCCGTCGTGACCAGGAGGTCGAACAGGGCGCGGCGGACCTGGTCGGCCGACCAGCCGCGTTCGATCGCCTCGCTGCGGATCGGCGGGATGCGATCGGCCGCGACCAGGGCGCGGGCGGCCTCGATGGCGGCGTCGATGGCGGCGATGCGCTCGCGCTCCGCGCGCTGCGCTTCGGCGCGGACCGCGTCGAGGTCGGGCGCGGCGCGGGTGGGTTCCGGCACCGGGGCGCTGGGCGTGGTGGTCACGGTGGTCTCCTGGGTCGGGCTGGGCGGCGCGGACGGCGCCGGCGCGGCCGGGGTCTCCGGCGTCGTCTCGGGCATGATGGGTTCCTCGTCAGGCAGGGCGGGTTCGATCGCCGGCGCGGGGAGGCCCTGCTCCCCCTGCGCACGGACTGCGGCGTCCCGATCCACCGGGACCGGCACGACGGAGATCTCGAAGGGCTCCCAATCCACGGCGCGGTGGACGGTCTCGCCAGTCGCGACGTCGGGCCGCGGCTCGTAGCGGTGCACGCGATAGCCGACGCTCACCGCGCGGAGCGTGCCGTCGGCGATGCGCTGCCAGACGGGCTCGACATCGGCCGCGGCGGAGAACTGCAGCGTGGCGTAGCCGCGACCGCGCTCGAGGCGGGCGGCCGTGACGCGCCCAAGGACGTCACGCGCATCGCCGCGGCGGTGGGTGTTCAGCACCGGGGCCTGACCCGAGCGCAGCGCGTCCATACGCACCGCGTTCGGCGACATCTCCAGCTCCTCGGTGATGAGGCCGAGGGCGGGGACGAAGTTGCGGGCGCGGGCGCCGGTCGACCACACCACCTCGACGGTGCGCGCGGCACGATCGACGGTGGCCGGGGCCGCCAGCGCGCGCTGCGCCACGATCGGCATGGCAGGGGTCGCCGGCGCGGCATCGCTGCCGCCCGGCTCGGTCGTCTCGGTCATGCTGGATTCCTGCTGGCCGCCGCCGCTACGGCGCGGCGTAGCCCTGCGCGTTGACGTAGACCTGCGCGCCCGTGGTCAGGCAGGCGAAGTTCACTGCCGTTGCCGCCGTCCCGCGCAGCGGCGTCGGGAAGGTGATGTCCACCGGGGTCGCCATCGCCGCCGGCAGCAGTTGCCGCCAGATCACCGTCGCACCGTCCTTGATCACCACCTCCGTCGCCACCGTCGCATGCGCGTTCCGCAGGTCGATGGAGGTCACGTAGTTCCGGACGCCGGCGGCCGCCGCGGCCTTCAGCACGACGTCCGCCGTGCCGGTAATCCCGCCCGCGGCGCCGGCGTACTGCCAGTCCGCCTCCGGGATCGAGAAGGGCTTGTTCACCAGCGCGCCGATCAGCGTCGCCAGCAGGTCGATGCCCCGGCCGGTGGTCACCGCGGTCGGGTTTGCCGAGAGGCCGGTGGCCACCAGCACCGGCAGGGCGCCGTTCGTGTTGCGCGCCTGGCCACCCACTGCCGTCAGTGTCGGGGCGATAGTGCTCAGCACGTTCACCCCGAGCCCCTGGCCGGCGACCGACTGGCCGCGCCCGGCGGTGATCTCGGTGGTGAGCTCGGCGTAGTCCGCGATGGTGACGAACTGCACCTTCACGTCGGTGCTCGAGGCCGGCGCCAGGTTGCGCGAGACCGACGCCCAGCCGGTGTTGAGGTAGGCCCCGGAGAAGGTCGAGCCGACCAGGTCGAAGCTGTTCGCGTCGATGACCGTGATGGTGAAGGTGCCATTCGCCCCGGGCACGCCGGAGACGTCCGCGACCGTCACCACATCGTTCGTCGCGAAGCCATGTGCGGCCCGGGTGATCCGCACCAGGCCGGAGCCGTTGTTGGCGACCGCGGAGATGCCGTTGATGAACTGCCGGTTCCGCACCCGGATCCGGAACCGGTAGAGCGCATTCGGCTCCGGGATCTGCTGGTGGCGGACATAGGAATTCGACCGCGCCGCCGTTGTGTCGATCTGCCGGCCGTGGAACCAGCATTCGTCGTTGGTCGGCTCGATCTCCAGCACCGACCAGCCTGCCGGCGCCGTGGTTGGGATGGTCGAGGCGGAGGCGGTGACGAGGCGCGGCGCGCCCTCGCTCCCTACCTCGTAGTTCGCCAGTGTCGGGCTGGTGCCGTCGAGCCGCCAGGCCGCGGCGCTGCGGCCGTCCGGTTGGGCAGAGGTCGGATCGACGGAGACCAGCTCGAGCCAGACCGACTGCCCGGCGATGCGCTGGCTGAGGTTCAGCGCCGCCATGATGCGGAGCGGGATGGTGAAGGCGGTGCGGCTGGTCAGCACGATCTCGTCGTCGAGGGTCGTGCCGGTGGAGATGGTGACGGTGCCGTCCGCGACAGCGAGGACCATGCCACTGCCGCTGGCTGCGACGTCCCAGCGGGCTGGGTTGATCTCGGTCCCGTTGAAGCTGTCGCGGAACTTCTTCTGCATGCTCTTGATCTTGAGCATGTCGTCCGTCCAGTCGTAGGCGCCGGCGATCATCGGGGTTCTCCTGCGGCAGGCGCGGCGGCGCCGGTGGCGGCGATCTCGACGGCGGCCATCTGCGCCGCGTCCTGGGCGGCGCCGGACTTCGCGACGCGGCGCGGGTCGGTGTCGAGCGAGATGCCCGCCTCGTCGAGCAGGGCGTTGGCCTCGCGGATCATCTCCACCGCGGCGCGGAAGTCGTAGCCGAAGGCGCCGGCGGCCTCGGGCTGCGGCACAAAGCCGGCGCGGACCTGAGCGATCAGCGCCGTGGTGTCCTTCAGAGGATCGATCATCTCGTGCGCTGGCGGGACGTGGCTGACGCCGTCCGGCATCTCGGCGCCCCACAGCCCGAGCAGCGCACCCTGGGCGTGGAAGCGGTCCGCGATCGGGCGCACCAGCATCGGGATGAGCATCCCGTACTGCACCTGCTCGCAGAGCCGGCGGAACTCGATCTTACCGGCGCGCAGGGAGGAATAGTTCGCCTGCGTGAGGTCGCCGGAGACCTGGTCGTAGGTGAGGCCGGCGCCGACCGCGGCCGCCTCCAGCGCGCGGCGGGCGAAGGCCGCGTGGCTGCCGCCGCCGGAGGGGTTCACCACCTCCACGGAGCCCATGCCGCGGCGATACAGGATCATCCCCGGCTCGAAGCTCTCCACCGTCCGGCCCTGGGCATCGCGGAGCAGGCCGGCGGCGGCGCCGGTCAGCGCCTCGTCGCCCTCCTCGGTCACCACCGCCGCAAGGCAGGCCTCGATCTTGGCTTTCATCAGCAGGGCCGCCTCGTAGTCGCCGAGGTCGCGCAGCCGGAGCAGCACCGGCGCGAGCCAGGAGACGTCGCGCAGCTGGCCGGGGCGCCGCTTGCGGTAGATGTGCAGCACATCCGAGGCCGGGATGCGCTCGCTGCTCAGCCAGGTTGCGCCCGGCAGGATCCAGGCCGCGCCGGGATGCACCCGGTGCAGCCAGTAGCCGAGAGGCTGCCCGGCCTCGCCGAGCGCGATGCCCTGGACGGTCGGGGCGCCATCCACCATCCCGTTCCGCGCGGTGTCGAGGTGATCGCTCTCCAGCACCTGAAGCCGCAGCCCGATCGGGTTGGCGGGGGACGGCGGCACCATAAGAAATCGCACGAAGCACTCACCGCTCTCGACGACGGCGCGCATGACGAGCGCCTGCAGCCCGTAGAGGTCGAGCCGGCCTTCGGCGTCGCAGGCCGTGCTCTCCGCCCAGCGCCGCCAGGCCTCGGCATGACGCCCATCCGGCCAGCGCGTGGTGATGCCGGCGCCGACTGCGTTGCCGGTCCAGAGATCGACGATGCGGCAGGCATAGGGATCGTTGCGGACGGCATCGCGCGCCCGCCGCGCGACCGTCGTCGCGGCCATGCCGACCTCGGCTGTCGCGCTGCCGCCAGACGGCGCCCAGGCGGAGGCACGCTGGTCCTGTGCCGCGGCGTAGCCCCGCAGCGCGTTCCACGCGTCTCGCAGCCGGCCCATCACCTGGTTCCCTCGCGGGAGAAGCTGGCCAGCGTGACGGAGGGACGGCGCGCTGCCGTGGTCTCCGCCCCGCGCAGCACGGCGAGCGCACGGCTGAGTTCGTCGAGGCTACGGTACTCCACGGTCCGTCCGTCGAAGGTGACGCGCGTGGTGCCGCCGGTGTAGGCGGCGGCGAGCGCGGCGGCCCGGCTGCCGGCGGGCTGCGCCAGCGCCCAGGCGAGGACGGTCGGGTCCATGCTCGTCCTCCCTTTAGCGCAGCCAGCCCGAGCGGGGCGCGAGCCAGCCGCGCGGGCGATGGCTGTTTGGCGCGGCCGGCGGCGTCGACGGCGGAGCGACATTCCCGCCGGCGGGAAGCTCGCTCGTTTGCAGTGGGGCGTTGGCGACCTGCTCGCGCAGCTGCGCCCAGAAACGCTCGCCGTAGCGGTCCGCGCCGAGCAGCCAGAGCGCGGCCCGCGCCAGCACCGCGCAGTCCAGCGCCTCGTTCCTCTCGCGCAGCTTGGCCCATTCCTGCCGCGCGAAGCCGCGCCGGTCCTTCACCGTGTGGAGCTGCTCGGCGACGAGCTGCTTCACCCACTCCGCCTCGATGCCCTGCGGCAGGTGCACCCAGCCGGGCGGGAAGTCGTCCGCGTCGCCGCGGCCAAGCCAGAGCCGGCGATAGAGATCGGCCTTCCAGGTCGAGACCGAGACGGTCCAGAGCTTTAGGCCCCGGCGGAGCTTGCGGCCATCGACCAGCGCATCGACCGGCGTCGGGCCCTGGACCGGCTGCGCGCGGTTCCAGCCGTCCACGCCCTTGGTCGGCGCGATGCGCGGGTCGTGCAGCCGACGCAGGTGCCCGTAGACCGCTGCTGTGTCTCGCCCACCTGTGTCGACGCAGAGTCGGGCGATGCGCATCGCGCCGCCATCGTGCCGCGGCCAGTCGCGCGCTAGCAGCCTCGCCAGCGCGTCCCACGGCTCCCGCTCGCGCGGGCTGCCGAGGATCACGACGTGATCCACCAGCCAGGAGGTGTACCCTTCTGCCCAGCCCCAGACGTCGCACTCAAGGCGATCGTCCTGCACGTCCACGCCGGCCGTGAGGCACAGCGCGCCGGCGGGCACGACGCCCATCCGGAAGTCCTCGCGCCGCTCGACCAAGCGCTCCCAATCCGGCGCCTCGCCCCGCTCCTGCCAGGTCTCGCCCAGCACCGTGTTCCTGAAGGTCTTCAGGTCCTCGGGCTTGCCCTGCGCCGCCTCCCAATCCCGCGCGACCTGCTCCCACGAGTACCAGCCCACCGGCGCGTAGAGGGAGGAGATGTGGAACCCGACCGTCTGCGGATCTTCGGCGGTGGCGGTCGCCCGCCATTCGCCGCCGGCCAGCATGGCGGTCTTGTGGTGCTCCTCAATCGCCTCGTCGCAGGCCTCGCAGTGGTAGCGGGCCGAGCGCGGGTCGCCCTTCTCCCAACGCAGCCGCTCGAACCGCAGCCACTGCATCTCGCCGCAGTGCGGGCACGGCACGAAATAGCGCCGCTGGTCGGAGGCAGCGTATTCCCGCTCGATCCGGCTGCGGCCGGCGATGGTGGGCGTGCTGACCAGGAAGGCCTTGCGGCGCCAGCCAAAGGTCCGCGCGCGGGCCTCGGCCAGCGCAATCGGGTCGCCTTCGCCCTCGACGTCGCCGGGATAGGCGTCGATCTCGTCGAGGAACAGGAACCGCGCCGTCATCGAGCGCAGCCCGACCGCGCTGTTCGCCCCGGTCAGCACGAGGATGCCGCCAGGGAATTCCTTCGACAGCAGCGTGTTGCCGCTGTCTCTGGCGCGGGCCGGCGCGACCCTCTCCTTGAGGGCCGGCGTCTCCTCCAGCAGCGGGTCGATGCGCTGGCGCGAGAAGCGCTTCGCCAGTTCGACGGTCGGCTGCACCGCCAGCACCGGGGCCGGCACGTGGTGCAGGATGTAGCCGAGCCAGTTGTTCCCGGCCTCGGTGGCGCCGACCTGGGCGCCCTTCATGAAGACCACGCGCCGGGCGGGATGCACCGCCGAGAGCGCGTCCATCACCTCCCGCAGGTACGGCGTCCGGCTCGTTCGCCAGGGGCCGGGCTCGGAGGAGGCCCGGCTGCCGAGGATCCGGTGCCGCTCGGCCCATTCCGACACGCGGAGCTGCGGCGGCGGGCGGAGCATGCTCCCCGCCCGGCGCCGGACATGGTCACGGGCCCGCTGCCCGATCTCCGCCGAGGCCTGGAGGGTCGAAGCGATCGGCCGCCTCCGAGAGCAGGTCGGTGATGTGCTGCTGCAGGATGGTCTGCAGCAGGTGCGGGTCGACACCGAGCTCCGCGGCGATCAGCCCCGACACGCGGGCCGGCCAGTTCAGCAGCGCGTCGCGCATCGCGCCCGCGATCTCGTCGATCGTGGCGTTGGCCTCGGCGACATCGAGCAGCCGGCGCTTGTTCTCGTCGAGCGCAAGCCGCTGTGCCTCGACCTTCAGCGCGAGCTGCGCGACCTTCAGTCGGGCGTAGGGCGTGCCCTCGGCGCCGCCGCCACCGCCGCCATTGGCCAGCGGCGAGCGGGCGGGATCCGCAGTCTCCACCAGGCGGCGTCGGGTCTTGTCGATGTCCCACTGGCCGTCCGGCTCGCGGGCGATGCGGTTCGTCTGCTCGGCCTTGCGGAGCGCCGTCTCGGTGATGCCGATGCGGCGGGCGGCCTCGCGGGTGGACGGCGTCAGCTCGGGCATGGCGGCGACCTCCCGCCGCCCGTGGTGTCCATGACGGGCAAGGGCCCGCTACCTTCCGGTGGCGGGCCCTCGACGCGTCCGACCAGGCCTTCAGGCCGGCAGGTGGTAGATCGTGTAGGACCCGCGGGCGCCCTCCTTGTTCGGGCCGACCTGGCGGACCCGCTCCAGCACCTGCACCTCGATCCCCTGGCGCTTCTTCAGGCCCGCGAAGAATCCCCGCACCGTGTGACCCTGCCAACCGGTGGCCTCGCAGATCTGCGCGATGGTCGCGCCCTCCTCGCGGCGGAGCAGGGCGAGCACCGCCTCCTGCTTCGTGCCCTCGCGCGGCTTGCGCGGCGCGCCCGGCTCGCTGGCGGCGCGGGGCGGCTTGCCGGCCAGGGCGGCGCGGAGGGCCGCCATCGGCCCGTCGAGGGCGGTGATGATATCCGTCTCGCGGTTGGCCTCGTCGTCCCAAGCGGCCAGCACCGCCGCGGCGACGGCGCGCAGGCTCGCGCGCGGGGCGGGCGTGGGCGCGGCCTGGGTCGCCTCAGGCGCCGGGGCGTCTTCGTCCCGCGGCGCCTCCTCCGCCCCGCCCGCGGGCGCCGTGTCCGCGCCCGTCGCGCCGGCCTCCGCGGCGGCGCGGCGCTCGGCGTTGCGGCGGGCGATGGCCTCGGCGCTCTGCTCGTCCTCCTCCGGCGCGTCGCCCGCGTTCGGGTCGATGCCGATGGCGCGCAGCCCGTCGTCGGTGATGCGCGCCACTATCCAGGTCCCGTCCTCATCCTGGCGCCAGCCAAGCCCGACATGCTGCCGCGGGGCGTTGATCTCGATGAGCAGGTTGTTCTTGATCAGGCTGCGGAACACCGCATTGCGGGCGGCCGCCGGCAGGGTCTTCGGCGCGCGGGCGAGGCCCATCTCGTGCTGCGCAGCGGCGCTCAGGATCACGCGCTGGGTGTCGGAAAGCTTCGTCATCGTGCTGGTCTCCGGTGTCGGGTGCCGACCATCGGCCCCTACTGCCGGGAGCCCCGCCGGCGCTGCCGGTCGGGGCCGCGGCGGGTTGTGCCGCGTGCTACTCGGCGAATTCGCCGCGCTTGAAGTAGCAGTCCGTCACGCTCGCGAGCCGGCTGTTCCAGTGTTCGAGGGTGGCGGCCTTGCCCCAGAGGACGTCCTCGGGATCCGCCCCGAAGTGGTCCGCGCTCATCTGCTGCAGTTCGGCGACCATCGCGTCGAAGCGGGCCTTCTGCTGCAGGAAGGCTTCGAGGCTCTTCTGCTGATTGCGGGCGGCGCGGGCTTCGCGGTCGGTCATGCTGGTCTCCGTCGTGTGGTGCAGGGCATCCCCCGCGTGTGACGGACCATTCGCGCTGTGCCGCGCGCGAGCCAAGCGAGATACAGCGTCATCTTATTGCGAAGATTGGCCTTTCCCGATCAGCCCACCATCGCGGCGACGGCCATCAAGCCACACCCTGGCGCGCCGCCAGCCCCGGGCCATGTCTCGACGATGAACAGCGCCAGCACGCAGCCATCCGCCACGATCTACTACGACGGCGCATGCCCGATCTGCTCTCGCGAGATCGCGCAGTACCGCAAAGCGGAAGGAGGTGACCGCCTCGCCTTCGTCGACGTCTCGACCTGCGGCGCCGAGGCCCTGGGTCCAGACCTTTCGCGCGACGCGGCGCTGGCACGCATGCATGTGCGTCGGGCGGACGGCACGTTGGCCTCCGGCGCGGCCGCCTTCGCGGAACTCTGGCAGCAGCTCCCCAAGCTGGCCTGGGCCGGGCGGATCGCGTCATCCGCCCTCGTGCTCCCCGTCCTCGAGGTCGGCTACCACGCCTTCCTGCGGATTCGACGCCTCTGGCGCCGGTGACGTCAGGAAGACGCGGACGTCTGCCGCGCCCACGCGCTCAGGCCGCAGCGGCGCCGCGTGCCGCGGCGATGTCCGCAAAGGCGCGATTCTCGCCGTCCAGGATGGCAGCCTGGCCTGTCGCCTCCTGCCAGCGCCGCACGATGACGTCGGCATAGGCCGGATCGAGCTCGAGGAGCACGGCCCGCCGCCCGGTCCGCTCTGCCGCGATCATCGTCGTACCAGAACCACCGAACGGATCCAGCACCGTGTCGCGCTGCTTGCTGCTGTTGCGGATCGCGCGTTCGACCAGCGCCACCGGCTTCATCGTCGGGTGCAGGTCGTTCCTGGCCGGCTTGTCGAAGTGCCAGACGTTTCCCTGGTCGCGGGCGCCGCACCAGTAGTGCTGCGCGCCGGCCTTCCAGCCGTAGAGCATCGCCTCGAACTGCTGGTGGTAGTCGGCGCGGCCGAGGGCGAAGGTGTTCTTCGCCCAGATGATCGTGCTCGACCACTTGCCCCCGGCCTCCTGCCAGGCACGATGCAGCGTCGGCCACTCGGACGAGGACATGCAGACGTAGCAGGCGCCCTTCGTCACCGAGAGCAGGTTCGCCAGCGCCGGGCGGAGGAAGTCGAGGAAGCCCTGGCCCAGCGCGTCGTTGGCGATGGTCATCCTGGCCGAGGTGCCGCCCTGGTAGGCGACGTTGTAGGGCGGATCCGTGAAGGCCATGTCGGCGAGGCGGTCGGCGCCGAGGGCGCGCTGCACGTCGGCCAGCTTCGTGGCGTCGCCGCAGAGCAGCCGGTGGTCGCCGCAGCGCCACAGATCACCGGCGCGGGTGACGGGAACGGCCGGCGGCTCGGGCGCGTCGTCGGCGTCGTCCTCGAGGCCGGCATCGGCCGCGGCCAGCAGACGGTCGAGCTCCATGCCCGAGAAGCCGAGGACCTCGAGGTCCACCACCGCCTCGTCGCGGATACGCGCGATCTCGGCAGCGAGCAGCGCCTCGTCCCAGCCGGAGTTCAGCGCGATCTGGTTGTCCGCGAGGCGGAGCGCCCGGGCCTGCGCGGGAGAGAGATGGCCGAGCCGCAGCATCGGCACCGAGGTGAGGCCCAGCTGCTTCGCCGCCATGACGCGGCCGTGGCCCGCGATCAGCACGCCCTCAGCGTCGACCAGGACCGGGTTCACGAAGCCGAACTCGGCGATGGAGGCGGCGATCTGCGTCACCTGCGAAGGCGAATGCGTGCGCGCGTTCTCCGCGTAGGGCACCAGCTCAGCCACCGGTACTGCGGAGACGACGAGATCAGGCTTCACTGGCGGTGACCTCCATCCGCGCTGCAGCAACGGCGTCGTAGTCCCGGCCATCGTCGACCAGCGTCACCGGCAGATCGGGATGCATCATTCGCCAGCGAGCGATCGCCAGGTCGACATAGGCCGGCGCGAGCTCGATGGCGCGGACGCGGCGCCCGGTCCGCTGGCCCGCGATGATCGACGTGCCGGCACCGGCGAAGGGTTCGAACACGACATCGCCCTCGTCGGCGTAGGCGCGCATCAGGAAGTCCGGCAGCGCGACCGGGAACACCGCCGGGTGCTCCGTCTCGATGCCGCGCGCCTTGTGCCGGGTGATGCGCAGCACGCTGTCCGGGATACGGGTCTCCTGCACGCCCTGGCCAGCGTGCTGCCACTCCCCGACCGTCCCGTCCTTGGCTCGCAGCCCGCCCTTCTCCGAATTCACGTGCCCGGCCCAGCGGCAGGGGATGATCTTGTTCGGCCGGCGCGGCTCGCGATTGAAGTGGAAGACCAGCTCGAAGGCAGGCGCCAGCCGCCCGTTCCAGTCGCCGGGCAGGCCGGGCCCCTGGTCCCAGGCGTACAGGCCGAAGCGGCGCCAGCCATGCGCGCGCATCCAGTCGAGCCAGCCGGACCAGTAAGGCTGCCACTCGCCATCACGATGGATCAGCCCGAGGTTCACGAGCACCTGCACGTCACGCGCGAGCGCGCCGTCGAGATGCTGGAACACGCCCTGCATCAGCGCGTCCCAATCGGACACGCCACCGGTGGTGTAGTCGCGCTGGTTCCCGTAGGGCGGGCTGGTGAACAGCAGTGCGGCCCGGTCCGCGCCCATGACGCGGGCGACCGACGCGGCGTCGGTGCTGTCGCCGCAGAGCAGGCGGTGCTCGCCGAGCAGCCAGAGGTCGCCCGGTCGGGTGACGGCTTGGCGCGGCGGGTCCGGTTCGGCGTCGGCGGGGTCATCCTCCGCCGCTGCCTCTTCCGTCCCTGCCGCGCCGTCCCCGCCCCCCTGGACCGCGGGTGCCGACAGGGCCTCGGGCGCATCGCCGTCGGACACGGCATCTCCAGCCGCCGCGAGGATGTCGTCGAGCTCCACGGCCGAGAAGCCGATCGCCGCCAGGTCGAGGTCAGACGCCGCCTGCGCCGCGGCCAGCGCATCGCGCAGCAGCGCCTGGTCCCAGGTCGCGTTCTCCGCGATACGGTTGTCGGCGAGCCGGAGAGCCTCCTTCTGCGCACCGGACAGGTGCCGCAGCACGATCGTCGGCACCTTCTCGATGCCGAGCGCGACCGCGGCCTCAAGCCGGCCATGGCCGGCGATCAGCACGCCCCCGTCGTCGACCAGCAGCGGGTTGGTGAAGCCGAAGGCCAGCATGCTGGCCTTGATCTGTTCGATCTGCGCGGCGCCGTGCACGCGCGCGTTGCCGGGATGCGCACGCAGCTCCGCCACCGGGCGCAGCAGGATCTTCGCTGCCATCCAGGGGAGCGTCATCGAACCGTCCGGGATCAGGAGGGGGTGCGAACCATGCGAACCGTGGCTGCGAACCGACGCGGCGGTGGTTCGCAGCCAAGCGATTGAGATCACGGCCGAAGGGTGCGAACTGCGAACCACATTTCGGGCCAGGCGCTAGCGATGTCGCGCGCTTCCGCCCCCCGCATACGCCGGGCCCAGGAAGGACCCTGCGGCTCGCGAGCCACTGTCTCCATGGAGCGACGCTGTGGCTGGTGAGCCACCGCCACCAGCGAGACGCACGCCTCGCCAGTGACGGCAGACAAGCACGGCGAAATCACACCGAGCAATGCACTCCCTCACGCCTGTGCAGATTTTGCAGCAACACCGTCCCGCAGGGCCGACGTTGTTGCGCCGAACGCAGCACGCGCGGGCGGCGTCAGCCCGAAATGCGCGCTGAGGATGCCGAGCGTGCCAAGCAGGATTCCGTGCGCAATCGCAGGCGTGACCGCCCGCCCGTTCCAGCCCTGGCGCAGCGCCCAGTCGCGCACGCTGTGCTCGAGGCCCAGCACGTACCAGGCGATGCTGCCGGAGGGGCTGCCGAAGCCGCCGAGATGCGTCATCGCGCGGGCGACGCGCTCGCGCGCGACGGTCTGGCTCTCGGAGAGCAGGTCTGCCCTGCCGCCTGGGATGCGGATCATCGGCATGGTCCGCACGCGATCGAGCGCAGCGCGCTGGAACACGGCGCGGAAGATCTCGCCTGCCTCGTGCATGTGCGGCGTGATGCTGCCGTTGGCGAGCAGCACACCCAGGCTGTCGACGGCGCGACGGTGCAGGATGGGCGTGCCCGTTTCCGGATCCGTGCCGCGGACGCCCTCGTCGAAGCCGCCGTGCTGCAACCGCCACTTCGAGGGCTTGGAGAGATCCTCGCGCGGCGGCGTCGTGCGCTTCGCCTTCCGCTTACCGGCCATGGCTGTCCCCTCCCTGCCGCCGTCCCCAGCGGCGGTTGGCCTCGTTGGTGATCGCCTGTCGCAGCCAGGGATCGGTGATGTCGTCGACCGGGATCGCGGCGACGCCGTGCCGGTGCCAAGCAGCGGCGCGCATGGCGTTGAGCTCGGGCTCGCTGGTCGGGGTGCGCAGCCGCCCGATCGGACTGCGCGCGAGGGTGGGTGCGCCGGGCAGGCTCATGCGCGGCCTCCCTGTGCGTCGGTGAGCCAGAGCAGGATGGCGATCGCGTCGGCCTCGTTGTCGTCGGCCGGCGCGAAGCCGCGCGCCTGGATCGCTGCGATCATCGCCGCCTTGTCGGCGTTGCCGCGGCCGGTCGCGAAGCGCTTGATGGTGGCAACGGGCACGCCCTCGTAGGCGATGCCGCGTTCCTCGCTCCAGGCGGAGAGGTGGGCCAGGAAGCCGCCGTAGAGGTGCGCGGCGTCGGTGCCGGCGTGGGCGCGGACTTCCTCGAAGGCGATGCGGGAAAGGCTGCTGGCGAGGCCGGCCATTTCCGTCAGCCAGCTGCGGAAGCGGAGGTAGCGCATCCCGCCGCCCTCGAAGCGGCTCGGCTTGAAGGAGATGGTGCCCGAGGTGATGCCCCCGTCCTGGCCGCGCAGCGCCCAGCCGGTGGTGGTGCCCAGGTCCAGGGCGAGGACGGCGTGATGCCGCGGGGCGACGGGCAGCGGCGCGGTGATTGGTGGGCCGCTTGCGCGCGCCGCGGGCATGGGGAGAGTCGCGAGAGCCATCATGGTCTCCGAGAGGGGATCGTCGTGGTGAGGGCGGCGACGGCGCGGTTCTTGGCGGAGCTCGTCGTCGCTGCCCGGCTTTCCGGGATGGTCCCCTCGCGGGCGGCCCGGTGCTGTGCGGGCGGCGCATCACGGCACCCCTTCGAGCCAGGGAGGCGTCGTGGGGGTCTGTGGGGGTCTTTTGTTCGAAGACCCCCCGGCGACAACGCAGCTGTTTCCTGGGCTTTGGGGGTCTTGGGGATCTTGGGGGTCTTCTCCGGCTTCTTCCTCACGCATGTGCGCGCGCGCATGTGCGTAGGGGTTGGAAAAAGACCCCCAAGACCCCCAAGACCCGTCGACCCCGCGGAATTCCTGGCCTGAACCGATGGGGGTCTCGCCGCGTGAGATCCCCACAAGACCCCCAAGACCCCCATGCACGGGCTTCTCTGCAGCGGGTTCGAGGCGCCAGCGTTGCGAATTGTGCAGCACCTTCCCCTGGCGGAGGTGGATCAGCCGGTCGCTGATGCGGAAGGCGCGGTCGCGCAGCTTGGTGAAGGCCGCCCCGAGCGAGACCTTCAGGCCATGCTCGTTCTTCGCGCTGATCGGCAGGCTGGCCTCGGCGCTCTGCGCCAGGCCGAGCAGATCGCTGACGCTGACCTCGGCGCTCCCGAAGCGGTCCCACCAGAGCTGGATGAAGGCGCGCCATGCACCACCCTCGCTGTCGGAGGCGGCGATCACCTCGTCGAGGTTGTCCAGGAAGCCGGTGACGCCCGCGACCTGCAGGATGCCGCCCAGCGTCTGGCTCCATACTTCGAAGCTGCCCAGGCTGCGGGCCCCGCGCGGACGACCAGCGGCAATCCAGGCACGGCAGAGCGTGAGGCAGGCAGCGACCAGCCGCCCGCGCTGAGCGCGGACCCAGACCATGAGGTCGGGATGCCGGAAGCCATCGCGCCGCCAAGGCTGGTCGGTGCGGGCGTCGAGGCGGATGCGGACGAGGCGGCGGGCAATCTCGTGCGAGACGGCCGGATTGTTGCCCGTGGCGACCCAGGCGCAGCGCACCGGCAGCCGGACCATGTCCGAGGCGCCGAGCACGCGGTCCTCCCAGACCGGAGCGGTCAGGGCCGCGGCAAGGGCGGAGCTGTCGAGTTCCTGGCGGAGGTTATCGATTAGGAGCAGCGTTGGCAGCTGGCGCAGCTTTGCGGTGAGACGCTTGCGCCATTCATCCTCGTCGCGCCCCTCCGTCATCACGGATGCGCCGGCGCCGGTGAGGATGGTGGCGATGGCGTCCACCATGAGCGTCGCGCCCGTGCCGGGCGTGGGCTTCTCGATCATATGCAGCGGTGTGGGCGCGTCGATCATCGGCCGCACGAAGCCGAGCAGCAGGAGCGCGAGCGCATGGGCGCGCTCCGCCTCGCCAGTGAAGGGGAAGTCGCCGAGCAGATCGTCGAGGAGGAGGTTGCGCGCAGCCGCAGTCTCGGTTGGCGTCGGCCGCTCCGGCACTGGCGGCAGCACGAAGCCCGGCGGCGGGCGATAGAGCAGCCGGGCGTCGGGGTGGTAGCCGGGCTCGGTGAGCAGCACGCCGCCGCGACCGAGCACAGGCGCCGTGACGATTCCGGCCAGCACTGGCAGCGCCGGGTCAGGCGTGGCGACGAGCGACTTCACCAAGCCTGTCGGCGGCGGGGTGGGCACGAGGTCGCCCTTGGCGTTCGCCTTTCGCCAGTCGGCGAGCTTCGCCAGCATGTGGCGCAGGCGCTCCTCGCGCACGGTGACGGCGACGGGCCGGCCGTCATCGTCGGGCACGACCCAGGATGGCTCGCCGCCGAGACGGAACAGCCAGGGCGAGCGGTTGGCGGACAGCACGAGGCCCCAGGCGCGCGCGGTGGCGCGGTCGAGATTGCCCTCGTCGGCGCGGGCGGTCGGGAGCGGATGCGCGGGCTCCAAGAAGCCGATGGGCAGGTGCCGGCCGGTCTCCGGCTCCTGTGGTGGCGGCTCATGGACGGAACTGCGCATCGCTTGGTCGACCAGCGCGGCGATCGCCTCCGCCCCGTCGCGCCGCAGCATGTCGTTGAAGTCGTCGCCCTCGCGTGGAGGCAGGGCGATGGAGACCTCACGACCATCGAGCCGGAGCTTCGTGGCGGCGGCCTCCGCAGCCCGAATGCCCGCGCCAGACGCATCGTGGTCGGCGAGGATGACGACGCGCCTGGCCTCAGGCGGGAGCAGCGCCTGCTCAAGGCCAGCGGTGGAGAGCGCGGCCCAGACTGGCAACCCGGGGCAGGCCAGCATCGCCGAGAGCCCGGTCTCGATGCCCTCGCAGAGGCCGAGCACACCATGTGGGCCGAGCGGGGCCAGTCGCACCGTGCCGCCACCGCTCCGGCCGAGCACCATGCGCGGTTTCGGGATGTCGGCCTTCCGGACCGCCTCGCCGTCCTCCCGGAGGTAGGTTCGGTGCACGGCCACCACCTCGCCGGCGAGGTTGCGGACCAGCGCGACCATCGCCGGATAGCCGGCGCGGGTCTCGAAGTTCGCCAGGTCGGGATGGAAGAGCAGGTCGGCGCCGTCCGGGACGGAGAGGCCGCGGCCCAGCAGATAGCGCTCGGCCGCTGTCCCACGCAGCGGCTGCGCGTGCTCCAGGATGAAGGCAATGTCGCGGGAAGCGTCGCGCTCGGCCTTCGGCGGGGGCGGCGGCTCCTGGCGCGGAGGGCCTTCGCCGGCCCAGCCGGTCATCCCCGCCGCATGTGCGAACAGCGCCCGGTCTGCGAGACCCGTGCCATGCGCCAGCGTCGAGAGCGGCCCACCGCCATCGCCGCCGTCGAAGTCGTGCCAGTCGCCGGCGCGCTCGCCGCGCAGCATGATGACGCAGGAGCCCGACTGCCGCGGCGGCGCGCCCTGGATGTTGGCCAGCCGCCATTCGTCGCCCTGGCGCCGGCCGTTCGGGAACACGCCCGGCACCCAGGCATTGGCCGTGTCACGCAGGCGCTGGACGATGACCTCGAGGTCGTAGCGCGCCGGTGCCGTGGCCGCGTCGTTCAGGTCAATCAAGCAGCACCAGCCCGCGCTCGGCGCGCGTGATCGCGGTGTAGAGCCAGCGGGCCCGGTCCTCGGGAGTGCGGGAGAGGCCGTCGTCGTAGACGACCACGTTCTCCCACTGGCTGCCCTGCGCCTTGTGGCAGGTGATAGCGTAGCCCCAGGAAGTCTCGATCAGGCCGCGCAGCTCGCGCCAATCCTGCCGCGCGCGATCCGGCTGCAGCCGGACGTGGTCGTCGTAGTGCCCCTTGTAGAAACGATGCCGTCCGGCGATCGCGAGACCATCCTCGGTCGTGACGCTGGCACGGAAGGAAAGAGGGCCGTCATCCTCGATGTCGATGAGGTTGACGAACATCCCGTTGACCAGACCGAGGTCATGCCGGTTCTTGAGGCAGATGATCTTTTCGCTGCGGCCCTCTGGATAGGTGGCCGGAAAGCCAGCCGCCGCCTTCATGGCGCCGTTCAGCCACAGCCTGGTGCTGTTCCGGCCGCAGATGACCTGGCCGCCGCGCAGCATCTGGGCCGCGCCGACGGCGTTGCGCGGCAGCTTCCAGACATGCTCGTCATGTCCGCCGGGTGGGATCTCGATCCCTTGCCGTGCCATGGTGGCGAGCCGGATGATGGCGCTCTCGCCGGCCTGGCGGTGGATCTCGGTCAACACCACGTCGGGCGGCGCCTCGGTGAAAGCGCCGGCGCCCTTGATCGGCGGCAGCTGGCCGGGATCGCCGAGCACGAGGATCGGCTTGCCGAAGGCGAGCAGGTCGGCCGCCATTTCCGGCCCAACCATGGAGACCTCGTCGAGCACGACCAGCGCGGCGTCCCGCACGCGCGACTGCTCGTTCAGCAGGAAGGAGGGCTTGTGAATGTCGGCGAGCCGGAGCTGCAGCTTGCTGATCTGCGTCTCCGCAAAGCCGCGCTCGGCAGGGCCCATGCGGCGCAGATCGCGCTGGAGGTCGAAGAGCTCCTTCTCGACGCGAGCGATCTCCTCCGGCGTCGCCTCCGAGACGCGATAGATGAGGGAGTGGATGGTCGAGGCGGGCGTGCCCTTGCGGGTCATCACCAGCGCCGCCTTGCCGGTGAAGGCAGCGAACAGCACGCCGCCTGACGTGTCGCCGTCGCGCGCCATGGGGTCGAGGCCGAGTGCTTCGATCGCCGCCGCGGTGATCGTGCTCTTTCCCGTGCCGGCGTAGCCGAAGAGCCGGAACACCTGCTGCTGGGTGCGGCGCGTCCGATACCAGTCGACGATGCTGGCGATGGCGGCGGCCTGCTGCGGTGACGGGGTGATGCTCATGCCGGCGCCTCCCAGCAGCGCGTGGCGTAGGGGCAGAGGCGGCACAGGAAGAAGTCGGCGGCCTGGGCGATGCGCGGTGGCAGCTCGCCTGCCTCGGCTGCGCGGAGGATCTCGACGGCGTGGTCCGACAGCCGCTGCGCCTCGCCCGCATCAAAGGGAACGGCCTCGTGGTGCAGCGCGAGCGTGTCGCGGTTCAGCGCGGTGAGCAGCGCCACCTCGAGCCGGAGGTAGGCCATGTAGAGCTGCACCTGCGCGAAGTAGATCGGCTTCGAGAGGCGTAGACCGCGCTTGACCAGGTCAGTCCAGGACTTTTGGCCGAGCGCCTTGTGCTCCCAGAGGGAGGGCCAGCGGAGGCCAACATCTGGCCCGGCGACGATAACGCCATCGGCATGACCACGAAGCTTTCCACCGGCGGCTGCGAACCCGAACTGCCCGCCATCCACGCCACGATCGCGCAGGTCGAAGCCGGCCTGGCGGAGCCAGCGGATGGAGAGCGCCTCGAACTGGTGCCCCGCATCGAAGACGCGGAGGATGCCAGCATCGAAGTCGCGATCCTTCGGCGCATGGGTGATCTCGTAGACCAGCTTGCGGCCGCAAGGCTCGCCAACGCGGCTGCCCCCGAGATAATCGCGCGGCACCTGCTGCCGCTGGCGCGCGAGCAGGGCAGCATCGATGTGCCTGTTGATGCGTGCTGTGATGGCGGCGGCGTCGCTCGGCGGCGCATCGCCCCGCCCATAGACAGCACCGGAGCCGTGGTTCAGGTCGAGCAGCACCGTCACCTCAGAAGGGAATGGGGTCGTCGAGCGGATCGCGCTCGGCTGCCTGGCGCTGCATCGAGGCATG
This sequence comes from Elioraea tepidiphila DSM 17972, assembly GCF_000378465.1. GTDB lineage: Bacteria > Pseudomonadota > Alphaproteobacteria > Acetobacterales > Acetobacteraceae > Elioraea > Elioraea tepidiphila. The sequence continues at coordinate 31,167 of NZ_KB899933.1, read as the reverse complement.
GAAGCCGTCGACACAGGCCTCGATGATGCGGTCGATCTCCGCCGCGCTGCGGTTGTGGAATGGCGCCATGAGCTGCAGCTCGACCAGCACCTCGGCGAGCGGCCGCCGCGCCTCCTTGATCGCGCGCGCCTCCATCTGCGTCTTGTCGATCACGCCATTCGATCTCCGCGCGAGCGCGCCACCGGCGTCGCAGCAGGCCATGCTGCAGAACCGGTGGTGCGGGAACTCGCCGAGCCGCATCTCGTGCACGTAGCCGAAGCCCTTCGCCTCACGGCCGCACAGGGCGCAGACCAGGCGACGAACCTGGTCCTCCGGCGTGGAGCGGGGCAGCGACGTCGGCTTCGTGGCGGGAGCGCGAACCTCCCTTGGCCGGCTCCAGCGTCGTCGGGCCATGCCGCCATCAGCCGTTCAGCCAGGCCGGACCGTTGGCGAGCGGCGCCTGCGGCGGCGGAGGCGCGGGCTGGGCGGGCGGCGCGGCGGCAGGGGCAGCCCATGCCGGGGCGGCGGTCACCGGTGCCCTGGGCGCGCCCGTGTTGGCCCAGGCGGGCGCCGCCGCGGAGGGCGCGGAGGCGGGGCGTGGCGCCCGATGCGTGGAGGGCGACGGCGGCACCACCTCGCCGGCCATGATGCGCGCGTATTCCGGCTCCCCCGGCAGCACGACCCGGTCGAGCCTGTTCTGGTCGCCATACTCGGCGTTGGTCGATGCCTCGACCTTGATCTTGGCGGCGAAGGTGATGCCGGAGAGATCGGCCAGCCCACGCAGCACGCGCTTCGCCTTGGCCGCCTCGCTCATGTCCTGCGGATCGAGGCCGAGGGCGCTGTCGATCATGGCGCGGAAGTTCCCCTTCGAGATCTTCCAGGCGATGGAGACGCCGTGCTCGTCGACCTTCCCGCCCGTGACGGTGAAGTTCTGCCAGAACTTCCGCTTGGCATGCGGGCCGGCCAGCACCGTGAACTCGGCATCGATCATCTTGGTGTCGCCGCCGCTGCGGGAGGCCTTCAGCAGCCCGCGATCCACCTCGCCCTGGCCGTCGATACCGCCGGGGCGGATCACCATCGTCACCTTCGCGAAGGTGCCGTCCGGGATCAGGTCGGAGCTGCGCGGCAGCTCGGCATCGTTCATGTCGTACATCGAGGTCTCCTCTCGGCTCAGGCGATGGGCGCGGCGGGGGCGTTGATCTTGCGGAGCAGTGCGGCGAGGTCGGCGGGCTCGGTCTCGTCGAGCCGGCCGGAGCGGTCCTTGGCCGGCAGCCCGAAGCGATTGCCGGCGCGGCACACGAAGCGCCGCTCGGTGCCGCGCTCGGGGTCGTGGCGCAGCGTGCCGTCCTCCTCCCGCACGAAGAGGGACATGGAGATCACCTGGTCGACGATGCCGGGGAGCTCGCGGCCGGCCTTGCCGCCCTCCATCTGCGGCTGCCAGCTGACCTTGCCGAACTCGTCGGTGTGCTTCTCCAGGATGCCGACCATGATCGTGGTCTTGCCTGGTGCGTGCTGGAGGTGCTTCAGCAGCCCGATCACCTCGCGCGCCATCAGGCCGTAGGCGCCGCGAACATCGGGCTTGCCGGTCTTTTCGGAGAAGGCCTCGGGCTGCTTCTTGGCCCAGGCCATCGCCTGGCGCGTAAGGTCGGTGATGCTGTCCAGGAAGACGATGGACTTGCTGGCGAGCAGCGCGACCAGCTCGGGATGCAGGCCGGCGAAGTGCGTGTAGTGCTGCTGCGAGAAGAACGCCTCCGGCGCTGCGGCAGGGTTCGCGCCGCCAACCAGCGAGGCGAGCACCACCATGTCCTCGAAGCAGCGGACGGGGATGCTGTCGCCCGGCCAGTCCTGGACGGACTTCATCCCGGCCTCGAGGTCGATGCAGACCGTCTCGCTGGGCGCGAGGCGCTTCAACTGCGTTGTCTTGCCGACGCCGGTTGGCCCGAACAGCGCGATCGTGGTCTTGTTGGCCGCGCGCGACAGGCGCTCGTCGGCGGTGACGATGCGCAGTGCCATCAGCGCGGCCCTCCGATGGCAGGGCGGATGCCCGGCCCGTGCGGACTGTCGCGCAGGGCGACGTCGTTCAGGATGGTGAGGCGGTAGCTCGGCTTGCCCGTGCGCACGGTCCGCGCCGGCTCGAAGGCGCCGCGGATGCGCTCGGGCCAGGCGGCGTAAGCGCGCTCCGAGACCTTGAAGGTCAGCTCGACATACTCGCCCGGGTCCTCGCCGCCGGCGCGGATCTGCTCCACCAGCGCGGCGAGGCGCCGCTGGTCCCATTCCACCCGCTTGGGCAGTTCGACAGCGACCTCGACGCTGCCGTCCTCGAAGCGGACGATGCCGGTGTCCTTCCCCGCCGCGGCGCGGGCGCCGACCGCGCGCTGTTCGTAGCGGAGCGCGATGGCGCCCTCGATCCAGTCGAGGGTGCGCTTGGCCGCGTCCAGCGCCTCGCGGGCATCGGACTGGAGCAGCGCGAGCTGCTCGGCCGGCAGGGCGATCACCTCGCCCACCGGCAGGTGACGCAGAGCATCCAGGGTCGGACGGTTGGATCGCGTGTCCATGGTCAGGCGGCCTCCTGCATGGGCGTGGCGGGGACCATGGAGGCGCCAGCGGCGATGGCCGGGGCTGGCGTCGGCTCCGGGATCCGTAGCGCGCGGCGGAGATCCGCCGGCATGGCGGAATGCGGGATGCGCGCGAGGGCGCTGCGCCGCAGCCGCAGGGGGCAGAGATCGGCGATCTCGCACCAGGCTTCGCGCGCCTGGCGCCAGTTGGGCGCGCCATCCAGCAGGAACCGCACCGCCTCCTCGCGCTCCTGCGGCTTGAGGCCGGGCGTGAAGGTGCGGCGCGGGCCCTGCGGCGTGTCGATCATCCGCGGGCGGGCGAGGCGCGCATCGGGGGTGGCAGCGTCCTCCAGCGCGCGGTGGATGACGGCCGCGGCGAGCTGGATTTCGGGAACAGGCAACCGTTCGGACAGCATGCAGCGATGCTCCGTGAAGGGCGGGGACGGGTCGGGCGGGGAGAAGGAGAAGGACGGGGCGGGGCTATCCGTCGTCGGCCCCGGCGCGGGGCGGATCGCCGGTGGCCGCGGGCGTGCCGACCAGGTCGGCGGGGGTGAGCGCGATGCCCTGCGCGGCGGCCAACGCCAGGAGGCGCTGGTGGTGGCGCGCGGGGATCAGACCGCCGCTGCCGCCGCGGTGCTTGGGCAGCGCCCAGCGATGCACGGCGCTGCGGTCGAGGCGAAGCAACTGGGCGAGCGGGCCTGCGCCGCCGAAGCGGGCGAGGACGGTGGCGGCGGGATCAACCGGGGGCATGGGGGATAGGTAGATCGTCCTCCGCGCGCGCTACAATGCACTATTTGCGTGTGACGTGGTTGACCGGCCTGGCATTGCGTATTACGCAACACTATCCCCGGTATCCACAGCTATCCCCATGGACAGCCGGGGCGAGTCGAGGTGGGAGCCCCTCCATGCCGACAGCCCGATCTGTGCGCAGACCGATGCAGCGCGCCGAATCGCCATGCTGACGATTGAGCAAATCCGAGAAGGGCTCGCCCAGCCCGGCAAGTCGCAGAAGGGCCTGGCCGCCGCGATGGGTGTCGACAACAGCACCATAAGCCGGCTTCTGGCGGGCAAGCGGCCGATGCGGGCCCACGAGATCCCCGTGATCCTCGGCTACCTGGAGGCGGGTTCGACAGCGGCCGGGGGACGGGCGCGCGCGATGCCGGAGATCGTCCAGATCGGCGGTGATCGATTCGCCATGCTGCCGGTCTACGACGACATGGTCTCCGCGGGTCCGGGCCTTGAGGCCGAGGACGCGCCGCCCTCCTACCGCATTGCATTCCGGGTCGACTGGCTGCGCCGCGCGGCGCGCGGGAACATCGGCGATCTCGTCGTGCTGACGGTCGACGGCGATTCGATGGAGCCGACGCTGCGCCAGGGCGATTCGGTGCTGGTCGACATGGGCCAGCAGCGGCCGGGCCAGAAGGACGGGATCTATGTGATCCGCACCGATGGCGGGCTGCAGGTGAAACGCGTCGCGGTGAATCCGACCAACGGGCGGATCAGCGTGATCTCGGACAACAAGGACCTGTATCCGACCTTCAGCGACATCCAGCCGGATGCGATCCACGTCATCGGGCGGGTGATCTGGCTGGGGCGCCAGGTCGGGATGTGAGGGCTGCGCGCCCGCTGCAATCAGTGCATTGCACGAGCGGTCGCTCATCTGGCAGCAGCGAGGCATGGCCCGCCTCGCCGCCCAGCCCCTCAACCAGCATCTCCCACCCCACCTCCGCGAGGTCTGCGACCTTCTCGCCCGCGGCCTACTGCGGCTGCGCAGCCGCGCTGCCGAGGAACCCGCGCGCGACGCCGCGGACCGCGGAGAGCAGCCGCTACACTTCTCGGCCACCCAGCGCCTGCATGCGAACCGGACCAACCGGAGAGACGCATGACGCGCACGACGAAGCCCAAGCCCGCCACCCCGCCGGCGTTCACCGCACCCGCCATCCCACCCGCCGACGTGCTGGGCCGGCTCGCCTCCCTCAAGACCGCCGCCACGCCGGCACTGAAGCAGCAGTGGCGGGAGCTCTTCGGCACCGAGCCGCCGCCCTACAATCGGCGCTTCCTGGAAAGCCGCCTGGCCTATCGGATCCAGGAGCTCGCCTATGGCGGCCTGAAGCCCGAGACCCTGGCCCGCCTCGAGGCGCTCGGCGAGCAGCTCGACGGGGGGAAGGTCACGATCCGCCGCATGCGCGGCGACGACAAGCCGATCGCCGGCACGCAGCTGATCCGCGAGTACCAGGGCGTCGAGCACGTGGTGACCGTCACGCGCGCCGGCTACGAGTACCAGGGCCAGCCCTACCAGTCGCTCTCCGCCATCGCGCGCGCCATCACCGGCACGCGCTGGAATGGGCGCGTGTTCTTCGGGCTGCGCCCGAGCCGGAGCGCGGCATGAAGCGCGACGCGAAGCCGGCCGGTGCGATGCTGGCCACCGTGCGGAAGCTCCGCTGCGCGGTCTATACCCGGAAGTCGAGCGAGGAAGGCCTCGACATGGAGTTCAACTCCCTCGACGCCCAACGCGAGGCCTGCGAGGCCTTCATTGCCAGCCAGCGCGCCGAGGGCTGGGTGCTGGTGCGCGACCGGTACGACGACGGCGGCATCTCCGGCGGCACCCTCGAACGCCCCGCCCTGAAGCGGCTGGTCGCCGACATCCAGTACGGGCTTGTCGACGTGGTGGTGGTCTACAAGATTGACCGCCTGAGCCGGTCGCTGGTCGACTTCACCAAGCTGGTCGAGGTGTTCGACGCGAACGACGTCACGTTCGTCAGCGTGACGCAAAGCTTCAATACCACTACCAGCATGGGCCGGCTCACGCTGAACATCCTGCTCAGCTTTGCGCAGTTCGAGCGCGAGGTCATTGGCGAGCGCATCCGCGACAAGGTGGCGGCATCGCGCAAGCGCGGCATGTGGATGGGCGGCTACGTGCCCCTCGGTTACGACGTCCGCGAGCGGAAACTGGTGGTGAACGACGCCGAGGCCGCGCTGGTGCGGCGGATCTTCCAGGGCTTCGTGGGGTTGGAGTCCTGCACCAAGCTGGTGCAGGTGCTGCGCGACGAGGGTGCGACCACGAAGCGGGGGCGCCCGCTGACGAAGAGCGACGTCTACCGCATCCTCAGCAACCGCGTGTACCTGGGCGAGGCGGTGCACAAGGGCACGGCCTATCCAGGCGAGCACGACGCGATCGTCGGTCAGGCGCAGTGGGATGCGGTGCACGCCATCCTACAGGTCAGCCCGCGGGTGCGGGTCAACCAGACGCGGAACACCACGGCGCCACTGCTGCGCGGGCTGATCTTCGACAGCGAGGGGCGCGCCATGTCGCCCAGCCACAGCCGCGGCCGGGGCGGGCAGATGTACCGCTACTATGTCAGCCAAGCCATGCTGAAGGGCGGTGCCACCGAGCGGCCGGCGATCGCACGCCTCCCGGCCGGGGAGATCGAGGCGGCGGTGGTCGCCCAGGTCCGCGCGCTGTTGCGGCAGCCCGAGATGGTCGTAGGCACGTGGCGGGCGGCGCGCGCCACGGCGTCGGACGTCACCGAACAGGAGGTGCTGCTGGCGCTCGAGCAGATCGAGCCTCTGTGGGACGAGCTCTTCCAAGCCGAGCGGGCGCGCATTGTGCGACTGCTGGTGGACCGGGTTGACGTCCGGGCCGAGGGAGCCGCGGTGCGGCTGCGGCTGGACGGGCTCGGCGGCCTCGTGCGTGACCTTGCCGCCCAGGCGTCCGAGACCCGGAGGGCGGCTGCATGAGTGAGGCTGCGCAGATCCTCACGGTAGTCATCCCGCTTCGGGTGAAGCCGCGGAGTGCGCGGAAGGCGATGGTCACGCCCGGCGTGCTGGCGCTGGAGCGCCGCCAGGACGCAACGCTCATCAAGGCGGTCGCCCGGGCCTACCGGTGGCGACGGATGCTGGAGGCCGGGCGGTTCGCCACCATCAACGAGCTCGCCGCCGCCGAGAAGATCAACTCGTCCTACGTCTCGCGCGTGCTGCGACTGACGCTGCTGGCGCCGGACATCGTGGAGGCGATCCTGGATGGGCGGCAGCCAGAGGGGATGATGCTGCCGAGGCTGATGGAGCCGTTCCCGGTGGCGTGGGTGGATCAGGCCACCGCCTTATCCAACGCTTAGCCGAAACGAAACTCGCCTCACAGGCGCCAACCGCCAGAATAAGGGTTTCTAGTCGCGCAGTCGCTGCCGATCGGTAATGGGAGGAAGGCTGCACCCTTTTCAGGGCAGCATTTCCTCAACATAATGCCGCCAGAACCAGCGTATCGTCTCGGAACCTCGGGGGATGGTTCTCGGAGGCTTGAACCGCCCCGGGTTTGCCGGAGGCCCTAACTCCTGAGAGTAAGGGTCTAGGATGAGCAAGACGACGAACAAGTTTTCCCCTGAGGTTCGCGAGCGGGCAGTCCGCCTGGTGCTGGACCAGGAAGGCGAGCATCCCTCCCGGTGGGCGGCGATCACATCGATAGCGGCGATGATTGGCTGCTCGGGTCACACGCTGCTGGAGTGGGTGAAGAAGGCCGAGGTGAACAGCGGCAAGCGTGCCGGCATTCCGGTCGAGGTGGCTGACCGGCTGAAGGCGCTGGAACGAGAGAACCGGGAGCTGCGGCAGGCCAACGAGATCCTACGCAAGGCTTCTGCATATTTTGCCCAGGCGGAGCTCGACCGCCCGTTCAAGCGATGACCAGCTTCATTGATGAGCATCGTGGTGAGTATGGGGTCGAGCCGATCTGCCGGGTTCTGCCGATCGCCCCATCCACCTACCATGAGCGTGTGGCACAGCGCCGCGATCCGTCGCGACTGTCGCCACGCGCTCAGCGCGACGAGGCGATGAAGGCGGAAGTGCGCCGCGTGTTCGACGCCAACTTCAAGGTCTATGGCGTGCGCAAGGTGTGGCGGCAGATGCAGCGTGAGGGCTTCGATATTGCCCGCTGCACGGTCGAACGGCTGATGCGTGACCTCGGCCTACAGGGTGTGATCCGTGGCAAGCCAGTCAGGACGACGGTGAGCGACAAGGCCGCGCCCTGTCCGCTCGATCAGGTCAACCGGCAGTTCCACGCCCCAGCGCCGAACATGCTCTGGGTCTCGGACTTTACCTATGTCGCAACCTGGACCGGGTTCGTTTACGTCGCGTTCGTCATCGACACGTTCGCTCGCCGGATCGTTGGCTGGCGCGCATCGCGGACTGCCCATGCCAGCTTCGTGCTTGATGCTTTGGAACAGGCACTTCATGATCGCCGACCGACGCGCCGCGGCGGTCTCATCCATCACTCTGATCGCGGTAGTCAGTACGTCTCGATCAGATACTCCGAGCGCCTTGCCGAAGCCGGGATCGAGCCATCCGTCGGCAGCGTCGGCGACAGCTATGACAACGCTTTGGCCGAAACGATCAACGGCCTCTACAAAGCCGAGGTCATCCACAGGCGCGGGCCATGGCGCAACTTCGAGGCCGTCGAATACGCCACGCTGGAGTGGGTCAACTGGTTCAACCATCGGCGACTGCTCGAGCCCATCGGTAACATCCCGCCTGCCGAAGCCGAGGAGCGCTACTACGCCATGCTGGACGACACACCCATGGCTGCATAATTTGACGAAACTGGCCTCCGGCAATCCCGGGGCGGTTCAGAGGAGGGGCTGCCGACCAACGACGATCGGATCGAGTTCATCCTCCCTGTCGTCAAGAATCTCGGTACGCAGAAGCTCAAGACGATCCGTCTCAAGAGAACCATCAACGGCGTCACGACCGAGTTCGGCGACGCCTTCCGGAAGCTGGCTCCGATTCCCACCCTCGCCAGGCCCAATCCTGCTGACAGGGTTGAAGCCAAGGCCCTCCAGCAGAGCCAAGTGGTCCTGAACTGGTATCCGAAGATTCAAGCCATGCGCGCGCGTGGGCTTTCAGGAGGCGATGGCCAGGCCGCACTCAACGAGGCGCACCTGACGCCGCTTCATGTCGCGGCGCTAGACATTGACGCGCTGTTCTTCGAGCTGGAAAGCTTCAAGGCGGAGCGTGGCTGGCACAACTTCAATCTCTCGCGGAAGGCCATCCTCGACCTGCTGGCGGACACAAGCTGGTATCGTATCCAGATCCCGGCCGAGGAACTCAGCTTCCGGTCGTTTGACCGGGTTCGGCTCTGGCAGGAGATCGCAGCCGCGCTGCTGCGAAAGTACGCGGAGCGGTACTACACCTTCCGCAAACGAGAATGGGAGCTTCCGCATCTCGAGCTGCGCGACCTGGACGAGAACGATGCCAACTTCCCGCACGCAGATGACCCGAGCGGCGAGAACTATTACCGCATCCTCATCGATCGTTCGCGCGAGGATATCGCTGCCAAGCTGGAAGAGCTGAAGGCCGAAATCGAGGCCGGAACCCTGCGGAATTGGGAGTTCCAAGGCCTCAAGGCGATCGGCTTCGATGCGCACCTCTACCGGCCATTGCTGTACTGCGACTCGGCCGTGGTTGAGATCAAGCCGGTGCCGCTCAACAAGGGCGAACGCGACTTCGTGGAGGATCTACGAACCTTCTGCGAGAGCCAGGAGGGCAAGGACTTCCTCAAGGGCAAGCAGATCTACCTGCTCCGCAACATGAGCCGAGGGCGGGGCGTCGGCTTTTTCGAAGCCGGCAACTTCTACCCGGATTTCATCCTATGGCTGCTCGAAGGTCAGCGGCAGCGCGTCCTGTTTATCGACCCCAAAGGCATCCGAAATCTCGGTAAGACCGATCCGAAAATCGAATTCTACCTGACGATCAAGGAGATCGAGCAGCGCCTAGGTGATCCCGCCGTCACTCTCGACTCGTTCATTATCTCCAACACGCCGGCCGCGACGATGGAGATGCTGTGGTCAATATCGAAGCACGACATGGAACAACGGCACATCCTGTTCCAGATCGATGACAGTTTGACCTACGTGGGGAAGATGTTCGCTGGCGCCCGTGCAACTGCGGGCGGCACTGTATAGCCGTGCCGTCTCGCGACCTGCTCCCGACCTCCCACGAGGCCATCTGAAAGTGTCAACAACCTCGCGCCCGTTGGTCGCGATACCGGAATGGACGGAACTCCGGCAAAAGAGCGGCCTCGACCCGCTCGGCATGCAGGCCGCTTCCGTGAATTTGTACCAGCGGCTCGTTCCCGGCATCAGCAATGTCACCCTCCGCATTCGATACTACGGGCTCTATGCGTGGCTCTGCCGTACCTACGCGGAGCGGATCGGCGACACGCGTCTGGAGAGCTGGAAGCGAACGGTCCGGCGAGCGGAGGCCTTACTCGCCCTCGTCGCGGCCAATGCCGCTGGCGAAGATGGTAATGGTGGTGTGGCTGGCGTGCTCTGGGCCGCCCGCCGTCTTGGGGAGCACCGCGGCAGCCTGATCGACTTCAGGCAGGACACTGATCCAGGCGGCGCCGGTACGCCCTACTTGAAGCAGGCCTGGGGCGCCTACGGCGCGGCCTATGCCAGCCAGCTCTACGAGGTAGGCGTCTTCGGGGAGGCAAGTCAGCACGAGATTCCAGTACCGGCGCCGGGCCTTGGCGACGTGCTCGCGGACGGCTTCGCCGAGGCGATTGGCCCTCTGGCCGACTCCTTCTTCACGCTCGCTCAGGAGGGGCGCGTCACCAAGGCGGATCTCGCGTCCCTGACGCCGGTTCTCCCAGCGGGCATCGGGGAGAACACTGCCGAGCGGGACGCGTACCAGCGGCTCCTCTTCGCCGCATTCGAGGATCCGAGGCCGAACGACGTCGCGCGCCAGCGCTCTCTCCGGCTTGCTCTCCAGATCACGGGCGTGATCGACGGCGAAGCGAGCGCGGATGTCCTACGCTGGGTGTGTTATGCCGGGGCTGCGCCCAACGGACAGCCGGTCACCCGTCTTGGGGACGAGCTAGAGGCGCATCGGCAGCGCTGGTGGGCCTACCAGGCCGGCGACCTCGGCCGCATCGCCTGTGAGGCTCTGCTGAAGTGGCTCCTCGACACGGTCGAGTCCTATACGACAGGCATAGAGCCTGCGCGCGCGGTTGCCGAGGCTGTGGACGCGCTTGAGGTGGGCGCTGCGGGCTGGCCGCGGACATGGCGGCAGCTGGTCGCTGCGTTGCCGACGGCCACGAATTCTCAGTCGCGCGCGGAACGGGGGTCGGAGCGCGCCCTCTCCGAGGCCGTCTTGGATGCGGGGAGGGGCGAAGAGCGAGCAGACGTCGCCAGCGCTCGGGCTGCCATCGAGTTGCTGGCCGTATTGCACCAGCGCTGCGCGCCGAGCCGCGCTCTGCTCGCGGCGGAACTCGGTGGTGAGGGGATCGATGGCGCGGCCTTCCGGTCGCTCGCATCTGAGCTCGCCTTCCTAGACGCCTACCAGGATGCGCCCCTCGACCAGACACTGGCCCGGCTCATGCGGGAGCGGGTGCTGGATCGGCATCTCTGGGTCGCCATGCAAAAGCTGCGACATCAGGGCGACTACACCTTCCTGCTTGAGGCCGACGACGGAAAAGTCCGCGTGCGCTCAAAAGATGGGCCGGTGCTGACCAACCCCAGGCTCGGCAATGCCCTGACGTTTCTGCGCGACATCCACCTCCTTAGTCCTTCCGGGCTGACCGAGCGCGGACGCGAGCTGGCGGAGGCGACATGAGGCTCTACGAGCGCCTGGGAGACACGGGGTACCACACCGCGATCATCAGCAGCTTTGGGATCGACTTCGAGGCGTTCGAGACGATCGCGCTGAGCCGGCTCCGCGGTGCCGGCTGCCGCAACGTCGTGCTCATCGCCGATGCGGCGATGGTGGGGCTAGCGCTAAATGGCGGCTCGCCCCCGCCGCGCTCTGCCGGCGCGCACTACCTGCTTGTGAAAGCGTCGGCGAGCGGCGGCGTATTTCATCCGAAAATCTTCCTCCAGCTGGGCCGCAAGGGTGGGCGGATGATCGTCGCGTCTGCCAACGCAACGGGGGCTGGGTTGGCAGGAAATCTGGAGCTCGCAAGCCTCCTCGAGTGCGGATTGGAGGACACGGGCGAGCAACGCCTCATCGCCGCTGGGTGGGCGTTCCTGAGGCGCTTCCTCGACGAGCGGCAGCAGGCCGTGGCGGACAAGATAGAGTGGGCTCGGGCCCGGACGCCTTGGCTCTTGCGTGCACGTCCGGCGGAAGGTCTCGAAACGCTGGCAGACGGCACGCAAGCGGCGTTCATCGCGTCCGGCGCGCCCGAGGGGATCGGCGCCCGTTTTCTCCGAATGGTCGGCGATGCGTCCGCCGACCGGTTGATCGTGCTTTCGCCGTACTGGGATGAGAGGCTCGCGGCGCTCAGGCAGCTCCAGGAGCGCCTCGACGCAGCTGAGACGGCGGCGCTGATCGACACAGTGCAGGGCCTGTTCCCGAAGGACGCGCTGCGGAACGGGCGCGCGGTCCGGGTGGGCGAGCTTGCGGGCTTCGATGAGCGACGCTTCCCGAAGCGCAACTCGCGGTTTGTCCATGCGAAGCTGATCGTCGCGAATACCGGAGATACCGATCACGTGCTGGTCGGCAGCGCGAACTGCACCCTGGCCGCTCTGGGCCGCGGGGAGGAGCCCGGCATCAACGAGGAAGCGTGCCTCTATCGGCGTGTGCCCGCCGGTCGGGTCTTGGACGAGCTGGGCCTGACGGTGGTCGCAGATGGCGGACGTACGGTGGATGCTGCCGACATCCCGGCCTATGAACCCGGTGAGGCACTGCCGCTTGACGACGCGCGCGCCAGCGACCCCGGGACCTTTGAGGCCGTGTTCGACCGGCTGCGCTGGTGGCCGTCTTCGCCCGCGCTTGGGACTGACGTCCTCCACGGGTCGGCCATTGTCGAGCTGGTTGCGAATGACGACGCTATCGTCGACGTGCCGCTCGAAGCTGTGGCTGCCGCCGACACGTCGCCACTCGTGTTCTCAATCCCCGCCGGTGCGGCGCGTCCTAGGGTCGCCCGCGTCCGCTTCCAAGATGGCCGGCGTTCCGGAGCGGCGGTGGTCGCCTGCGTGGGCGAGCTGCGTTCGGAGACGCGCGAGCCGATGGGATCCCGGGGCGAGAAGGCAGCTGCGGCGCTCGACGACGCGCAGGAAGAAGGTCTCTGGTTGCTTGAGATCCTCGACGATCTCGAGGCGGCCGACCGCGGTGCCGCAACTCATCCGCCGTCGGACGCCTTCGTGCCGCGCGGGCCTCGCGTCCCGGATCGGGGGACGCGGCCGTCGCAGATGCTGGACTACACGGCCTTCCTGGCCGGACGGCGGCGGCGGGTCGAGCCGGGCGAAAGGGAGCGGAACAGCCTGGCGGGCAGCGCTTCCTCTCGGGTGCGCGCGTTTCTGAACCGCGCGCTCGGCGTGGCGCGGGCCGGCGCCGATGGAGAAAGTCGCCCTGACGACGATCGTGAAATCCTGAAGGCGCTCGACACCGGCGACGAGGTTGCCGATGGCGCCTCTGCCATTGAAGGTGGCCTGGAACTCGGACAGATGGCGGGGCCGCGCGCCAAGACCGCGCATCCGGCGCTGCGGCGCTTGGCTGACGCACGTGCGTTCGGCGATGCCGTGAGCGCCTTCGGCAAGCGTATGGCAGAGGCGAAGGAGATCGGCTCGAAGGAGCTCCTTCGGCTTCGCGCCTTGCTGACTGCGATCGCGATCGGCGGCTTCGGCGACGCGACGCGGAAACCGACTGCGGTGCAAGTGCTGCCCACAGCGGCAAATGGCTCCGCAGAGACCTGGCCGCGCCTTATGGGGCGCACGCTTAATGTCTTCTTCGGCGGGCGCGAACCCGCGGTGCGTCGGCTGGAGCTCGAGGCGGTCCATGACCGGCTGCCGACCGACGTCCTGGAGACCTGGGCGACGTGCATATGGGCCGCCGAGACCGCCCTAACGGCTTCGCGTCGCGCGCCGACCCTGGCAGCACTCGTGCCGATTCTGGAACGGCTAGTCGAACAGGTGACTCTGTGGGTCGCGCTGACGCCAGAGGAGCGTTCCTCCCGTGACTTCATCGCGGTGCGCGAGGCCTTGGACCAGCGCTTCCAAGAACGTCTGGGGCTGAACCGGCCGCATGCGGCTCCCCTCAGCAGTCGTACACTGATCGATGCCTGATTTGCGGTCGGGCTTGGGTGGCGAACGAAACTCGAACTTTCAGGCGGCGTTGGGCGTGTAAGGCACTGAAGTGATTGCGTTTTTCCAGGCGTACTAAATCGGCCAGGTCAGGAGATCCGGAGAGAACTGGCCGCCGGAGAGCGATTTTCGGCCGTTTCCACGTCGCGCCGGTCAACAGGTCTGCTCGGAGAATCCCCGGAAACCTGCCACTCAGCGCGGTGGTCGGTCTGGCGGAGAGTGCGGCTCGTATGGGAACTGGCGGAGGGGGTGGGATTCGAACCCACGGTACGGTTGCCCGTACACCGGTTTTCGAGACCGGCCCGATCGACCACTCCGGCACCCCTCCGCGGCGAGGGGTCACTACACCGCGCCGCCCGCCCGCGCAACGCGGCCCGTCAGGCTGCCTGGACCGGAGCCGGCATCCAGGACGCGTTCAGCTTGTACCCCCCGCCTTCGGTTACCAGCAGCCGCGCATTCGACGGGTCGGGCTCGATCTTCTGACGCAACCGGTAGATGTGCGTCTCGAGCGTGTGCGTCGTCACCGCTGCGTTGTAGCCCCACACCTCGTTCAGCAGCACCTGGCGAGCCACCGGGGCGGAAGCGGCGCGGTAGAGGTATTTCAGGATCGCGGCCTCCTTCTCGGTCAGCCGGATCTTGCGGTTGCGCGTGGGCTCGAGCAGAAGTTTCGCCGCCGGACGGAACGTGTACGGTCCGATCGAGAACACCGCGTCATCGGAGTTGTCGAAGATCGCGAGGTGCCGGCGCAGCCGCGCCAGCAGCTCGCCATAGCGGAACGGCTTGACGATGTAGTCGTTCGCGCCCGCGTCCAGGCCCTTGATCGTGTCGGCCTCGGTGTCGGCCCCGGTCAGCATGATCACCGGCACCTTCACGCCGAGCTTGCGCAGCCTCTGCGTGAACTCCCGCCCGTCGCCGTCCGGCAGCCCGACATCCAGAAGCACGGCATCCACACGCGCGTCCTTGCGTGTCAGCACGGCCTCGGCCTCCGCGAGGGTTTCCGCCTCGATCGGCTCGAACTCGCCCTCGCCCTTCAGCTGCTCGGCGAGGGTCGCGCGGAGGGCGCGGTCGTCATCCACGATCAGGATCGGTCGGGCAAGCGCCATGGGGGTCATCTTTCGTCCGCATCTCCCAACGTCATGATGCCAGCCGCGCGGCTGGCGGGGCAAGAATCGGCCGCGGCCACGCAGGCAACATGCGCTAGACCGCGCCGGGGTTGCGGATCCGTGTCCGTCTGCCGGCCGGTATGTGGGGTCGGATGGGGGGGCGCCGGCACACGATCACGCGAGCGTGCGCCGGACCGCCGATTGGCAAGGCGTCGGACGCATCTGGCGAAGTGCGGCCGGCCCCCCATATCGCAAAGGCCTTTGAAACGATCTTGCGCTGCCGCAATCACTCAACCGTGCCTGCGCGCCCGCAGGATCGATGCCTGCCTGCCATCTTCGCGCCCCGATCGACGGCCGAAATGTCGCCCGGGAACGCCGACACCATCGAGAGAGACATGCGGACCAGCCCATTTCTTGCCGCGCCTGGAGACGTGCCTGCGCTCGCCGCGGAGCTCGACCAGTCGGAGGGCGAGCGTCGCCTGCGCCAGGTGCATCGCGCGATCGCCGAGCTGCGGCGCGGCGCCCCTGTGCTGGCGCTCTGCGAGGAGGGGGCGTTCCTGGTCGCGGCGGCGGAACTGTCCGGTGCGGCAACGCTCGTCCGGCTCGGCGCGCTCGCCGCCCAGCCGGCGCAGTTGCTGCTCGCGCCGACGCGCGCGGCCGCCGTGCTGCAGCGTCCAGCGCCGGGCGGTGCTGCCGCTCCTGCCGTCGCCATCCGGCTGCCGCCGGGCACGACCCCGGCGCTGCTGCGCGCCTTCGCCGACCCGACCGCCGAGCCTGCCGCCCTGCGCCCCGAGCCCGCCCCGCTGCCGCCCGAGATCCCGGCTGCCGTCGCCATCCGGCTGGCCAAGCTCGCGCGCCTGCTGCCGGCGGTGCTGGCCGCGCCGGTCGCCGAGCAGGCCGATTGGGGGGCGTTCGCCGCCCGCCACGACCTGATCGCCGTGCCGGGCGCGGACGTGCTCGGCTATCCCGACACGGTCGCGGCAACGCTCACCCGCGTCGGCGAGGCGCGCGTGCCGACCGAGGACAGCCGCGAGACCCGCATCATCGCCTTCCGCCCGGCCGATGGCGGCACGGAGCACCTGGCCATGGTGGTGGGCGACCCCTGGTCGGCTGCCGAGCCGCCGCTCGTGCGCCTGCACAGCGAATGCTTCACGGGTGACCTGCTGGGCTCGCTGCGCTGTGACTGCGGCCCGCAGCTGCGTGGCGCGCTGGCGCGCATGGCCGAGGAAGGGGCGGGCGTGCTGCTCTATCTCTCTCAGGAGGGGCGTGGCATCGGTCTCGTCAACAAGCTGCGCGCCTACCAGCTCCAGGACGAGGGTGCCGACACGCTCGATGCCAATACCCGCCTCGGCTACGGCGCCGACGAGCGCAACTTCCTGATCGCCGCGGCGATGCTGCGCGAGCTCGGCATCGACACGGTGCGGGTGCTGACCAACAACCCCGACAAGGTCGCGGCCCTCGCGGCCTGCGGCATCCGGGTCGCCGCACGCGTGCCGCACCGCTTCCCCGCCAACGAGCACAACGATCGCTACCTCCAGACCAAGGCGGAGCGGTTCGGCCACCTGTTCTGACCCGGCAGGCTCTGCCGGGCGGCGGCCGGCTCTTGCCGCCGGGACGGTGAGGCGGCACCGGCAGACGGGCGGGTTTCCTGGGCGAGCCGATTGGCACGGTGGTTGCTGCCCCGTCGGGCATGATCGGCTCGTCCCTGCCCCTGCTGCCGCACGGCCTGCGCCAGGCGCCCGATGGCGGCCCGCCCTTGCGCGAGGACGAGGCCGTGCCGATGCCGGTCGAGATCTCGTTCGGCGACTTCCTCGCCAACCTGAACCCGCTGCACCACATCCCCGTGGTCGGCTGGGCCTATCGCCAGATCACCGGCGAGTCGGTGAACCCGGCGTTCCGCGCGCTCGGCGGGTTCCTGCTCGGCGGACCGGTCGGCGCGATCATCGCCGCGGTCGGCGCGATGGCCGAGAGCCTGTTCAGCGACTCGCCGGATGGCGGCGCGGGCGGCGCGGTGGCGGTGGCGCCGCCGCTGCCGGCCGGAGCGGCGACGGCGGCCGCCCTGCCGCGTGCCGCCGGCACGCAGCTCGCCGACGCGGTCCCGCTCGCCGACGCGGCCGTTGCACCGGTCGACGGCCAGGCGCTCGCCGCCCGGCTCGGCGCGCGCTCCTACCGCGCCCCGTCCGAGGCCGCGCTGCCCGCGCTGGCCGCCTCCCGCCCCGCCGGCGAGAGCGGCTTCGCCGAGCGGATGATGCGCGGGCTCGACGCCTACGACCGCACCTTGCGGCTGCGGCGCGACGGGACCTGAGGCCCGGTCCGTTCAGCCCTGAGGTGGTGCCGGCCGGGCGCCGAAGATCGCCGTGCCGATCCTGACATGCGTCGCCCCGTGGGCGATCGCGGTCTCGAAGTCGCCGCTCATGCCCATGCTGAGCTGGCTGAGGCCGTGGCGGGCGGCGCAGGCGGCGAGCCAGGCGAAATGCGGCGCCGGATCCTCGTCCACCGGCGGGATGCACATCAGTCCGCGCACCGGCAGGTCCCACTCGTCCAGGCACAGATGGATGAACTCGTCCGCTTCGGGCTTCGGAATGCCGGCCTTCTGCGGCTCCTCGCCGGTGTTGACCTGGATGAACAGGGTCGGCGCGCGCTTCTGCCTTGCGATCTCGCGCGCGATGACCTCGGCGAGCCGTGGCCGGTCCAGAGTCTCGATGACGTCGAACAGCGCGACGGCGGCCGCGGCCTTGTTGGTCTGCAGCGGGCCGATCAGGTGCAGCTTCAGGCCGCGATGGGCGGATTTCAGGGCCGGGTACTTGGCCTGGGCCTCCTGCACCCGGTTCTCGCCGAACACGTTCTGGCCGGCGGCGATCGCCGCCTCGATCGCCGGCCGCTCATGGGTCTTGGACACCGCGACCACCGTGACCGAGGATGGGTCGCGGCCGGCGCGGGCGCAGGCGTCGGCAACCCGGGAGCGGACCGTGGCGAGGGCGGCGGCGATGGCGGTGCGTTCGGACATGGCATGGCGCAAGGGTTGATCGGAGCGGCGCGGCGTCTGCGGCGCAGGATGCGTCGGCTCCCGTGGCTGATCCTTATGACCGATCCGGCCCGGGGCGGCGACCCCCTCGCGGCCGCTGCGGCACTTCCACGTGGATGTGTTGTCATTCTGCGTCACGACTCGGTGCCGGGGCGGGCCGATCTCGCGAAGCGGCTCGCGCGGCTCTGCCGGGCGCGTGGGCTGCGTCTCTCGATCGCGCGTGACGCACGGCTGGCGCTGCGACTCGGCACGGGGCTCCATCTGGCAGACGGCATGGAACCGCCGGTTCTTTGGCGGCTGCACCGTCGGGGCCTGTTGACCGTCGCCGCGCACGGTCCGGCCGCGCTCGCGCGGGCGCGTCGGATGAACGCCGATCTGGCCCTGCTCTCGCCCTTGTTCCCGACCGCGAGCCATCCTGGCGCGCGCGCCCTGGGCACCGTGCGTTTCGCCCGGTTCAGCCGCGCCGCGCGGCTGCCGGTGGCCGCCCTCGGCGGCATCACCGCGCTGCGCGTCACCGCCGCTGCCCGGGCCGGCGCCGCGGCGATCGCGGCGGTGGGCGCCCTGGCGGCGCGGCCCTGTCAGTCCGGCGCGTTCGGACTCCGCCCGCCCCCGCCCGTGTTGCAGCCCTGCCACGGTGTGCCCTGAAACGCACGATTGCCCGTTCGGGGCCGATGGACACCCTCGCGCTGGCTTGAGCATAGTCTGTCCCAGGCTCGGTGATCCGCCTTGGGCGTGACGCGCATGCGTCTCTCCAGGGGCTCGGGGAGGGGGCCATGAACTGCGCGTCGGGTCGTCCGGCGCGCGCTGAACTGAGGAGAGGGATACAGGATGCGCAAGATCCTCCTCGCCACGGCGGCAGGGTTTGCCGCGATGGTGGCGGATGGTGCGACCCCCGCGCGCGCGCAGTCGGCTGCCGAGGTTTCGGGGCAGACGCCGCAGCCGGGTCTCACCGGATATGTCCAGGGCCGGTTCCGCTTCTACGGCGCTCTGGTGAGCCAGGACGGTGACAGCAGCGCCTCGGGCAAGCTGTCAAGCTACGACTTCTTCGACTACGGCCGGATCTGGGTCGGCGCCGACGGCGTTGCCGCGAACGGCCTCCGCTACGGCGCCCGCCTCGAGCTCCGCATGCCGAGCGATGGTGCCCGTGGCGATGGCCGCGGCACGGTGTTCTACCGCCGCGCGACCGGCTACATCGGCACGCCGACCCTCGGCCAGCTCCGCTTCGGCACGGGCACGGTGCTCGCGGTCGAGCAGATGCACACCGGCCACATCATGGGCAGCATCGCCTCGGGCCTGCTCGACGGTGACCAGAACGTCGTGTTCACCGGCCAGGGCGGCCTGGTCGCCAGCAGCTTCTTCTACTCGTCCTCGGTCGTGAACGGCCGGTCGGGCATCGGCTACTACTCGCCGCAGTTCTTCGGCTTCGATCTCGGCCTCAGCTACGCCGCCAACGACGGCAACCTGAACGGCCAGTGCGGCGCCGGCGGTGCGGCGTTCACCGGGTGCGACCGGGCCTCGTCGTCCACGACCGACGCCGGTCGCCAGCGCAACATCATCGACGCGATGCTGCGCTACCGCGGCACGTTCGGGCCGGTCGGCCTGACGGCCTCGGGCGGTTTCCGCACGGCTGATGTTGTCGACGACCCCACCCCCGGCGCGGTTGGCTTCAAGCGCGCCACCGCTGGTGTGGTCGGCGCGCAGGTGACCTGGGCTGGCCTCACCTTCGGCGGCATCACCACCTTCGGCCCCTACAACCGGGGCTTCACGTCTCTGCCGAAGAGCAGCCCGGCGACGCAGAACCGCAACGCGTTCAGCTGGCAGCTCGGTGCGCGCTACACGATCGGCGCGATCACCTTCGGCGCGGCGTATCATGAGCTCCGTACCGAGGGCAGCACCGCTGTCGGCACGGGCAAGCTGAAGGAGCGCGGCTTCGGCATCGGCGCCAGCTATGCCCTCGCGCCGGGCCTCGCGCTGTTCGCCGAGTACCTGTACTCGAAGGTCAGCGAGTCGGGCCGCGACTTCAACACCTTCCAGGCGGGCACCCAGGACAGCTTCAAGGCCAATGTCGGCCTCCTGGGCATCGGCATGGCGTGGTGAGTGCGTGACGGCCTCGGCCGTCAGGTGATCGGGGGGCGGGGCGACCTGCCCCCCTTTCTGTTGCCCTGTCGCGATCCGTGTTGACGCGCGTCCCGTCACGGTCCATGCGTGCCGGGATGATCCACCACTGCCGGCGATGAGCCATGCGACGTCCCAGCCTGATCCTGCTCGCGCTGCTTCTTCTCGCCGCCTGCGGCCAGGGCCGCTATGTCGAGGAGGACGAGTACAACGACCCGCGCCGGGACAACATGACGCGCGGCCGCCTGTTCGGTGAGAGCGGGCTCATCCTGTTCGGTACAAACAGGAGCCCGCGCGACGAGGGCGGCGGGGCGCTCGGCGTCAACGCCTTCCTCTGGCGCGGCGCGCTCGACACGCTCTCCTTCATGCCGCTGTCCTCCGCCGACCCCTTCGGCGGCGTCATCATCACCGACTGGTATTCCCCGCCGGAGGCGCCGGACGAGCGCTTCAAGGTCACCGCCTACATCCTCGGCCGGCAGTTGCGCGCCGACGGCGTGCGGGTCTCCGTGTTCCGCCAGGTCAACAGCCGCGGGCAATGGGTCGACGTGCCGGTCACGCCGGACATGGCGACCGCGCTGGAGGACAAGATCCTGCTCCGGGCGCGCGACCTGCGCGTGCAGTCGGTCCAGACCGCGGGGCGGTAGGGAAGAGTAAAATGAGCGAGGGGAGCGCGTCCGCTCCCCTCGCGCACCCCTGGGGAACCGCGCCCTCCCGCTGGTCGGGCGCCGACGCTACACTCCGCATTGCAATGGACCAGATCGCCGATACCGCCCGCTACGACCCCGCGCAGGCCGAGCCGCGCTGGCAGCAGGCCTGGGAGCGGGCCGGCTGCTTCGCCGTGCCCGACGTGCCCGACGGCACGCGCCCGAAGTATTACGTGCTGGAGATGTTCCCCTATCCCTCGGGGCGCATCCATATGGGGCACGTGCGCAACTACACCCTCGGCGACGTGGTCGCCCGCTACAAGCGCGCGCGCGGCTTCGCCGTGATGCACCCGATGGGCTGGGACGCCTTCGGCCTGCCGGCCGAGAACGCCGCGCGCGAGCGCGGCATCCACCCCGCGACCTGGACCTGGGACAACATCGCCACCATGCGCGGCGAGCTCAAGCGCATGGGGCTCTCGCTCGAATGGTCGCGCGAATTCGCCACCTGCGATCCGGCCTATTACGGCCACCAGCAGGCGCTGTTCCTCGATTTCCTTGCAGCCGGCCTGGTCGAGCGCAAGGAGGCCTTCGTCAACTGGGACCCGGTCGATCACACCGTGCTCGCGAACGAGCAGGTGATCGACGGTCGCGGCTGGCGCTCGGGCGCCGTGGTCGAGCGCAAGAAGCTCAGCCAGTGGTTCCTCAGCATCACGAAATACGCCGACGACCTGCTGGCCGCGCTCGACACGCTCGACCGCTGGCCCGAACGGGTGCGCACCATGCAGCGCAACTGGATTGGCCGCAGCGAGGGCGCGCGCGTCCGATTCGCGCTCGCCTCCCCGATCGACGGGCACGACAGCGTCGAGGTGTTCACGACCCGCCCCGACACGCTGTTCGGCATGAGCTTCCTCGCCCTCAGCCCGGACCACCCGCTCACGGCCGCGATCGCCGCGCGGGATCCGAAGGCGGCCGCCTTCGTCCAGGAATGCAGCACCCTCGGCACCACCGAGGCCGCGCTGGAGACCGCCGAGAAGCGTGGCCACGATACGGGGCTGACGGTCCGCCACCCCTTCAACGGCCGCACCTACCCGGTCTGGATCGCGAACTTCGTGCTGATGGAGTACGGCACCGGGGCGATCTTTGGTTGCCCGGCCCACGACCAGCGCGACCTCGAGTTCGCGCGTAAGTACGGCCTCTCGGTGACGCCGGTCGTGCTGCCGAAGGGGATCGACGCTGCGGGCTTCGCGGTCGCCGACACCGCCTTCACCGAGGACGGCACGCTGATCAACTCGGATTTCCTCGACGGGCTTGAGGTGCCGGCGGCGAAGCGGCGGATCATCGAGGAGCTGGAACGGACCGGACAGGGAACCGGCGTGGTGCAGTGGCGACTGCGCGACTGGGGTGTCTCGCGCCAGCGCTACTGGGGCTGTCCGATCCCCGTGATCCACTGCGACGCCTGCGGCATCGTGCCCGTTCCGAAGGACCAGCTGCCGGTACGCCTGCCGGACGATGTCGATCTGTCGCGGCCCGGCAACCCGCTCGACCATCACCCGACGTGGAAGCACGTCGCCTGCCCGCGCTGCGGCGCCCCCGCCCGCCGCGAGACCGACACGATGGACACCTTCGTCGATTCCTCGTGGTACTTCGCGCGCTTCACCGCGCCGCACGCCGCCACCCCGACCCACCGCGCCGCTGCGGACGCCTGGCTTCCGGTCGACCAGTACATCGGCGGCATCGAGCACGCGATCCTGCACCTGCTCTACAGCCGCTTCTTCACCCGCGCGATGCGCGATACCGGCCATCTCGGCCTCGCCTCGGGCGAGCCCTTTGCCGGACTGTTCACCCAGGGCATGGTGAAGCACGAGACCTACCGGGACGCGCAGGGACGCTGGCTCTACCCGACCGAGGTGGCGAAGCGGCCGGACGGGACGGCGGTGCATGTCGGGACCGGCGCGCCCGTCACGGTCGGGGCGGTCGAGGCGATGAGCAAGTCGAAGCGCAACACCGTCGATCCGGGCGCGATCATCGACCGCTACGGCGCCGACACGGCGCGCTGGTTCATCCTCTCCGACAATCCGCCCGAGCGCGACATGGAGTGGACGGAGGCGGGCGTTGCCGGCGCGTACCGGTTCACCCAGCGGGTCTGGCGTCTCGTCTCGGCAGCGGTGCCAACGCTGCCGCCGCATGGCGCGGCCGTGCCGACAACGTTCTCGGGGGAGGCGCGCGCGCTGCGGCGCACCACGCACAGGACCATCGCCGCCGTCACCGCTGCGCTCGAAACCTTTGCCTTCAACGTTGCGGTCGCGCGGCTATACGAATTCGCGAGCGCGATCGCCGACGCCAAGGGCGAGGGGACCGATCTCGCCTGGGCGAGGCGCGAGGCGCTGGAGGCGCTCGTACGGCTGTTCGCGCCGGCAATGCCGCATCTCGCTGAGGAGTGCTGGTCGCTCCTCGCGCCCGGCGCCGGGCTCGTCGCGCAACTGTCCTGGCTCGACCATGACCCGGCCCTGGCGGCCGCCGACACCGTCACGATCGCGGTGCAGGTGATGGGCAGGCTGCGCGGCACGATCGAGGTTCCGGCCGGTGCCGACGAGGCGACGGTCCTCGCCGCCGCCGAGGCCGAGGAGAATGTCGCGCGCGCCATCGCCGGACGACCGATTCGGAAACGCATCCATGTCCCGGGCAAGATCGTCAATCTCGTGCTCTAGGCGCGCGGCGCTGCTGGCGCTGGTCGGCGGCTGCGGCTTCCGCCCGATCTACGCCGACGGCCCCGCCGGGCAAGGCGGTGTCGCGGCGGAGCTCGCGGCGACGCGGGTCGCGCTGATTCCCGAGCGGACGGGCCAGCTCCTGCGCGCGGCATTGAATCAACGACTGCGCAACGGCGCGGGCGCGCCGGCGCAGAACGAGCTTCAAGTCGCCGTTTCCCTCACGCGCCAGGGGGTCGGCGTGCGTGGCGACGACACGGCATCGCGGGTGCGCGTGTCGGCGGTCGCGAACTACACGTTGACCTCGCTCGGCTCCCGCGAGCCGCTCGTCACCGGCCGCGCCTTCGCCGCCGACGCGTTCAACGTGATGTCGAACGAGTATTTCGCCTCGCAGCTCTCCGGCGAGGCGGCCGACGAGCGCCTGACGGAACGGCTCGCCGACGATATCGTCGCCCAGCTTGCGGCCTTCTATGCGCGCCGCGCCGCGCGGACATCGTGAAGGTCGAAGGGGCGCGGATCTCTACTTTCCTGCGCAACCCCGGCGCCGCCCGGGGTGTGCTTCTGCACGGCGAGGACGAGGGGTTGCGGCGTGAACGCGCCGAGGCGCTGGTGGTCGCCGTCGCCGGCGCACGCGATGACCCGTTCCGTGTCAGCGTCGTTCCGCGTGAGGCGGCAGCCGCGGATCCGGGCAGGCTCGCCGGCGAGATGGCCGCGATCAGCATGATGGGCGGCAGGCGTGCGGTTTGGGTGCGCGATGCGACCAACACGCTCGCTGCCGCGGCGGAAGCCGCGCTCGCCGTGCCGGGAGACTCCCTGCTGGTGATCGAGGCCGGCTCGCTGCGGCCGGCAGACAAGCTGCGGGCGCTCTTCGAGCGCCGGGCCGATGCCGCCGCGATCGGCTGCTGGCCGGAGACGGGTGCCGACCTGCGCACCTCCATCGCGGCGACGCTGAAGGAGCTCGGGGTCGGGGTCGACACGGATGCCCTCGCTTGGCTCTCCGATCATCTCGGTGCGGACCGGGGCATCACCCGGCGGGAGCTCGAGAAGCTGGCCCTCGCCGTCGGGCCCGGCGGCCGGGTCGATGTCGCGTCCTGTGAGGCGGTGGTGGGGGATCACGCGACCCTCGACCTGGACGCCGCGCTGTTCGCGGCCGCCGCCGGCGATCTTCCGCGCGCCGACCGCGCGCTGCGCCTGGCGATCGCGGAGGGGGCCAATCCGGTCGCCATCGTGCGCGCCGCGCTGAGGCACCTGCAGCGTCTTGACCTTGCGCTTGCCGAGGAGCTCGACCGGCTGAGCCCGAAGGAAGCCGCCCGCCGCGCGCGACCGGCGGTGTTCTTCCGTCACGAGCAGGATTTCGCGCGCGCTCTCGCGTCCTGGACCCGGCCGCGCGTGGTGGCAATTGGCGATCGGCTGCTCGCTGCCGAGGCGGCGTGCAAGACCACCGGTGCACCGGATGCGCTGATCGCCGCGCGCGCCGTGCAGGAGATTGCCCGCACAGCCTCGGCCGCGCGCCGCGGCTGACCGCCTGGGTGGACGATCCTTCAGTGCAGCGCCATGCAGTGCTGTGCTAGGTTCACCTGCCGCCATTCCGGCGAACCGAGCCACGCAACGACAATCGGAAAGAGGATACGATGAGCGCACTCCCCCCATTCGCGCTTGGCAGGCGCCGCCTGCTTGCCGGAGCGCTCGGCGCCGCCATCCTGCCCGTGCTGACCCGTCGCGCCGACGCGGCCGCTCCGATCTCGGGCGTCAGGCCGGCCGACTGGTACCGGACGCGCTTCGGCGAGTTCGAGATCACCGTGGTCGGCGACGGCGATCTCGATCTCGGCGAGCCCGCCGCCGGGTTCCCGGGCCATCCGCGCGATGACCTGACGCAGTTGCTGCGCGCGAATTTCCGCTCCACCGAGAAGCTCGTCCTGCCGCAGAACTGCTTCGTCGTGAATACCGGCCGGCAGATGGTGCTGTTCGACACCGGCGTTGGCTACACGCGTCCGTTCGGCCCGCACACCGGCATGTTGCTCGCGAATCTGCGCGCGGCCGGGATCATGCCCGAGCAGATCGATGCCGTGGTGTGCAGCCACGGCCATATCGACCATGTCTGGGGCATCATCGGCGGTGACGGCAAGCCCAACTTCCCGAACGCGCAGGTGTTCATCAGCAAGGCCGATTTCGACTTCTGGACCGACGAGGCGCGTGGACGCACCGACGGCTGGGTCGGCGTGTTCGTGCAGGGCGCGCGACGTAACCTGCTGCCGGTGCGCGAGCGGCTCACCTTCGTCGAGGACGGCAAGGAGGTCGTGCCGGGCGTGATCGCGGTGTCCTCGCCTGGGCACACGGTCGGCCACACCGCGTATGTGGTCCAGTCTGGCAACGCGAAGGCGATGTTCATCGGCGACCTCGCGCATCATGAGGTGATCATGCTGCGCCGGCCGCAGATCGAGTTCGCCTATGACACCGACCCGAGGCAGTCGGCGCAGTCGCGCCTGCGGCTGCTGCGCATGCTGGCGCAGGAGCGGATCGGCGTGATGTCGTACCATTTCGCTTTCCCCGGCCTTGGCCATGTGGCGGCCGAGGGCGAGGGGTTTGGCTGGTATCCGCTGCCCTGGGGCGTCAATCTCTGACCCGGTCGGCCGGGCGACCCGCGGTCGCCCGGCCGCCTCAGGTATGAATTTTCCTTCGGCGCGCACACGCCACACCAGTCCTGCGCGCGATACCGGGCTGCCAAAGGTGAAGCCTTTCGCAGCCCGGTATCAGCGCCCCCAGGGCCGCTGACGGAACAGGTCCCGCACCGCCTGATCCGTCTCCGCGATCATGGCGCGGTACTCGGCGCCGACCAGCAGCCTGAGCGGCAGCGTCGCCCGCGCGGCATCGCGCCGAAAGTCCGGATCGATGAAGGTCGCCCGGAACGCTTCCTCCAGCCGACGCACGATCGGCTCCGCGATGCCTGGCGGTCCGACAATGCCACGCGAGGAGCCGCCGGTGATGTCGAAGCCCTGCTCGCGGAAGGTCGGCACGTCCGCAGCCTCGCTCCAGCGTTCGGTCGCTGCCTGGCCGAGGCTGTGCACGCGGCCGTCGCGCATGGCCGCGAGGATCTCCGAGACATTGCCGACCGCCACCTGGATGTGTCCGCCGAGCACGTTCGACAGCATCGGTGCGAAACCCTGGAACGGCACGTGCACCATCGGCTCGACGCGCGCGAGGTCCTCGAGCCAGAGCATGAGGATGTGATCGTCCGAACCGATCCCCGTGGTGCCGTAATGCAGCTGGCCCGGTCTCGCCTTGGCCGCGTCGATCAGGTCCTTGAGGGTACGGAACGGCGAGTCGCGGCCGACGAAGATGGTGTTCGGGTCGTAGACCACGTTGGCGAGAAAGGTGAACTCCATCGGCCGGTAGCGCACCGGGCGCTCGACTGGGAACGAGTTCAGCGCCGGCACCGCGACCGCGCCGAGCGTGTAGCCGTCCGGTGCGGCGTTGAAGGTCGCCTCGAACCCGACCTGACCGCCCGCGCCGGCGCGGTTGGCGACGACGAAGCGCGCGCCGGGCAGGTGCTTGGCGACGAAGGGCAGGGTCAGCCGCGCCATCACGTCCACCCCGCCGCCGGGCGGATACGGCACGATCACCTCGATCGGCCTCTCGCCGGGCCACGCGGTCTGGGCACGCAGGACGGGCGGGGCGGCAAGCACTGCACTGGCGGCCGCGAGGCCGCGACGGGTGATCATGACGTTCCTCCCTCGGGTCTTGAGGGGCGGAGCTTGCGAGCGGCGCATCCGCGCGTCAACGCGCGCTACCGCATCCGCACATAGCTCCCGGGCGCATCGGCGAGGGGCGGGTGATGCGCGCCGCCCGGTCCGCGCGCCGACACCATGCGGCCGTCCTGCGCGGCAAGCCACGAGGTCCAGGCCGGCCACCACGACCCCGTGCGCGTCTCAGCCGCTGCGAGCCAGGCGTCGGGATCGAGATGCGGCTCCCCGGCGTGGTGGGTGCGTATCCGATATCGCCGTCGCGGATGGCCGATCGGCGAGACGATGCCGGCATTGTGCCCGCCATTGGTGAGCAGGAACGTCACCTCGCCCTCGGTGAGATGGTGGATCGCGAACACGCTGCGCCAGGGGGCGACGTGATCCGTCTCGGTGCCGACCGCGAAGATCGGCGGGCGGATGTCGTTGGGCGAGACCGGCCGGTCGCCGACGATCCAGCGGCCGGCGACGAAGTCGTTGTCGAGGAACAGGTGGCGAAGGTAGTCGCCGTGCATCCGCGCCGGCATCCGGGTGGTGTCGGCGTTCCAGGCCATCAGGTCGGTCATCGGCGCGCGGTCGCCGAGCAGATACTCGCGCACCAGCCGCGACCAGATCAGGTCGTTCGAGCGCAGCAGCTGGAATGCCCCCGCCATCTGGCGCGCCTCCAGAGTGCCCCTCACCGCCATCATGTCTTCCAGCAGCGCCACCTCGCTCTCGTCGATGAACAGCGCGAGCTCGCCCGGCATGGAGAAATCGGTCTGCGCGGCCAGCAGCGTGAGGCTCGCCAGCCGGTCGTCGCCGTCGCGGCCCATTGCGGCGGCCGCGATCGCGAGCAGCGTGCCGCCCAGGCAATAGCCGAGCGCGTGCACCCGCTCACCGCCGCAGATCGCGCCGATCGCATCGAGGGCGGCCATCACGCCGAGGCGGTGGTAGTCCTCCATCGTCAGATCGCGATCCTCGGGCCCCGGATTGCGCCAGGAGATGCAGAACACGGTGAAGCCCTGATCGACGAGATGTCTGACGAGCGAGTTCTCCGGACGCAAATCGAGAATGTAATATTTCATGATCCAGGCCGGCACGATCAGCACCGGCTCGGCGTGCACCGTCTCGGTCCTGGGCGCGTACTGGATCAGCTCGATCAGCCGGTTGCGCAGCACCACCTTGCCGGGCGTGCAGGCGACGGTTTCGCCGACGCGGAAGGCCTCTGCACCGACCGGCGGCATGCCCGCGAGCGCGCGGGATGCGTCTTCGACCGCGTGCTGCCAGCCGCGCAGCAGGTTGAGGCCGCCCTCCGCCGCGGTCCGGCGCAGCACTTCCGGATTGGTCGGCAGCCAGTTGGCCGGCGAGACGACGTCGAGCAGCTGGCGTGCCACGAAGTTCACCACGTGCTCGTGATGCGCCGACACCCCACGCACCCCTGTGGTCGCGACGTGCCACCATTGCTGGGTCAGCAGGAAGGACTGCGCGAGCAGGCTGAACGGCGGCTGGCGCCACCCTGGATCGTCGAACCGGCGGTCCTGCGGCAGCGGCTCGATGCAGGCGGCATCGGCTTGGCCGACCGCGCAGCGCGCGGCGTAGTCGGCGAGCCGGGCGAGCTTGGTCGCGACCTTGGTCGCCAGCATCGCCTGCCGCCCGGGCAGCACGGCGAGATGGACCGCCCAGTCTGCGAAGGCCAGCGCCAGCGCGGCGGGCGAGATGCCGGCCGTCAGCCGTGCACCCTGGCCCCGCAGGACGCGGTCGACGGTATCGCCGAGCCGCTCCATCGCCGCGCCCAGCGTCTCGGGCGTCAGGCCGGCACCCTCGGAGATGCCGCCCGTCTGCGGGACATCTGCCTGGCGGGGTGGGGGCGGATGGACTGCCGTCATGCGTCGTCTCCGTTGCGTCGCCACAAAAATCAGCTTGGCACGAGCTGTCGCCGGTCTCCTTGATCCAACTCAGGGCCCGGCGCCGGGGCTCGCTGAAGCGGCCTCGGCCGATGGAGGCGCGTTGATGCCAACGACGGCACCCGCGATCCGAGACCTGTCCGAACGACCTCCTTCGTTCCGTTTGCGCATCTCCATCCGATCGGATGAAGCCCCCGATCCGCCTCTGCCTTAGCAGCCTGTGGGATTTCCCGTCCGGTCGTATCCCGCGTCGTGGTGTAGCTGGCGGTGAGCCGGCGCGTTTGCTGGCCTGGCCGGGCTGATCAGCCTGCCATTGCGGGGAGGCTGACGGGTGCATCATCGCTGACGGGGCTGATGCTTTCCAGGGTGATGTAGCGGGCGCGCTGGACGGCCCATTCGTCGTTCTGTTCGAGCAGGATGGCACCGACGAGGCGTGTGATGGCGGCCTCGTTGGGGAAGATGCCGACGACCTCGGTGCGTCGCTTGATCTCACCGATCAGGCGTTCGAGCGGATTGGTGCTGTGCAGCTTGGCGCGGTGCTGGGGTGGGAAGCTCATGTAGGCGAGTACGTCGCTCTCGGCCTCCTCCATCAGGGCGGCGAGCTTCGGCAGCTTGGGTCGTAGTTGGTCAGCGACGCGGCGCCACTGCATCGTGGCGGCAGTCGCGTCATTCTGGGCGAACGCGGTGGCGATGAAGGCTGAGACGGGCCCCCATCGCGCCAAGCCGCGATGGGAACCCGGGACGCGCCGGCCGCTCTTGCCGGCATGGGCAAGGGCGTTGCGCATGAAGTGCACGCGGGGGCTGTTGAACAAGGGGCGTCAGGTTGACGCGAGCGCTGCTCTGGTGCGCCCGGACCGCGGCGCGCTTGCGTGCTGGGCGGTGAGGATGGTGGCGAATGCACACAGCATGACGGCGGTGGCGGCCGCCAGACGCTTGAGGTTGATGGCGGCGGCCATCAGGTAGACCTGGATCCTGATCTTGGTCAGGCCGCGGCGCACCGCGCGCACCAAGCCGTGGCGGGTCTTCGCTTCGCCGTGCACGCCCTCGACGCGCCAGCGGTGGCGGGTATAGACAGCCTTGTCGTGATCGCTCCATCGCTCGCGCCGGCGACGGGCGCGTAGCAGCGCGGCGTAGTCGTCACCGACCACCACCGCCTTGTTGACGCGCCCGCCCGAGAGGCAGAGCCGGGCCAGGTCGCAACGCCGGCAATCCCTGGCGCGCGCGGTGAAGAAGCGACCATGCTTCACGCGCCGACCCGGCTTAAGCGCCTTGCCGCGTGGGCAGATGAGGCGGTCGTGGCGGGCATCGTAGCGAAAGCGCCGCATCGGCACTGACGAGCGGATCGGCTCGGCCTTCGGCGGGATGACCGCCGCGATGCCACGTCGTTCCAGCGCGCCGTAGACCTTGGCATAGGCGTAGCCGGCATCGGCGCTCACGATGGCGACGGCCGTGCCCGTCACCGCCTCGACACGCTCGATCGCGGGCACGAGCTCGCCGCCCTCGTTGAGTTCACCCGTCGTCGCCTCGACGTCGACGATCACGCCAGCCTGGTCGCAAACGGCTGTGTGCTGCTTGTACGCCGGTTCGAGCCGCTGGTGGCGGCCCGTGGTCGCCATCGTCGCATCGGGATCGGTGGTGCAGACCTTCTTGTATTTGCCCGTCTGCTTGCCGTCGCGCACAGTCACGTCGATCGGCTCGTTCTCGGCTTCCACCGTTTCGACCCAACGTTGCGCAAGCGCCTCCCAGCTGACATCGGCGCGGATCAGCGTGGCGTCGACGTGCACCACCTCGCCTTTCGCGATCCCGGCCGCCACGCACGCCGTCACCGTGCGCTCGAAGATGCGGCGAAAGCGCGCTGCGCCCCAGCGTTGGCGAATGCGCGTGAGCGAGGAGTGGTCCGGCAGGGGCTCCGTCAGCCCGAAGCGCGCGAACCAGCGGATCGCCACGTTCACCGCCGCCTCGCGCATCAGCCTCCGGTCATGCACAAGGCCAAGCAGGAAACCGGCCAGCATCAGCCTGACCGCCGCTTCCGGATCGATGCTGGGCCGACCGGTCTCGGCGCTGTACTGCCCAGCCACCTCGTCACGCAGCCAACTCAGATCGAGCACCCGGTCGACGCGGGCGAGCACATGTTCATCGGGGATCAGGTCACGCAGAGAGCCGGCGAAGAACTCGTACTGCTCCGGTCCACGTCGTCCCAGCATGCTTGCCCCTCACCGCATCGCTGCGAGATCGAATCAGAGACCAGGCATTTTTTCAACATGAACCGCTCCGGTTTTGCTGGAGGCTGTTTGGTTTGAGTCACGCGGCCAGTTTCTGGTCGTCAAGCATGGCGTAGTAGCGTTCCTCGGCTTCGGC
>NZ_KB899932.1 GCF_000378465.1 Elioraea tepidiphila DSM 17972 | reverse complement strand
GACGCCGAGCGCGACGTAGACCGCCTTGTTGCGCACCGTGCCCTCGTCGCGCACCTTGACGCGCAGCGCGTCCAGGAACACCAGCGGGTAGAGGCGCTCAAGCGGGCGGTTCTGCCACTCGGCGACCTCGTCGAGCACGGCGTCGGTCACCGCGCTGACCAGGTCGGGCGAGACCTCCAGGCCGTAGAGCTCGCGCAGATGGCCCTGGATCTCGCGCGTGCTCATCCCCCGCGCGTACATCGGAGACCGAAGGTCGGCCAGGGGCCAGACCCCTGGATGTACGCCTCCTGGATCACCCCGGTCAGCGCCTTCTCCGCCATCCGGCGCGGCTCGAGGAAA
The DNA here is from genome assembly GCF_000378465.1 of Elioraea tepidiphila DSM 17972. Lineage (GTDB taxonomy): Bacteria > Pseudomonadota > Alphaproteobacteria > Acetobacterales > Acetobacteraceae > Elioraea > Elioraea tepidiphila. Next base: position 84,343 of record NZ_KB899932.1, on the reverse strand, counting down.
CCGGGGAAGTAGGACCCGCGGCGCAGGCGGGGGATGCGAAGTTCCACCGTGCCCGCGCGCGTCTGCCAGTCCCGCTCGCGGTAGCCGTTGCGCTGCACCAGCCGCTCGGCACTCTTCTCGCCGTAGCCGGCGCCGGTCAGCCCGCCGATCTCCAGCTCCATCAGCCGTTCGGCGGCTCAGCCGATCATCTCGCGCAGCAGGCCGGCATCCGGAGCCTTCTCCACCAGGGCACGAAGGCTCATCATCGCGTCGGTCATCGGGGATCCTCAGGTCCAGGTTGGCTCTCGCTACCCAACCGTACCGGCGATCCGCCGATGACCACCCCCAGGACCTACACCACCGCCAGGGACAGGACCCGGCCGCCCCCAACGACCCTCAGCAGCATCCAGCCGGCCGGTTATTCGAGGTGTCCAACTGCTCGCACACCATGGCCGCGATCCGCACGCCGTCGATCAGGCCGGACTTCGGCTGCACGACATCCAAGAACGTCGCCATGCGGCGCCAGTCGAGCGAGCGGAAGGTGGCGGCCAGGGAATCCAGCCTGCCGGCGGCATGAACCGCGCCGATCAGCGCGCCGATGCTGGTGCCGGCGATCACACGGACCGTGACACCCGCCTCCTCCAGCGCGCGCAACACGCCGATATGCGCCAGCCCCGGCGCCGAGCCGCTGCCGAGGGCGAGGTTCACACGCCTCGGCGCACCAGGCCCGGTCCTCGCCATCTCGCCCCCTCCACCTGCCCGAGGGGGAAGAACAGCGCATGCGCGGCCGGGTCGGTGCTCCGGGAGACGGCGCTTCGCGGGGCCGTCAATCCGTGGTGCGGATGTCGAGCCCACGCACGATCAGCCCGACGGTGCGCTCCCCGGTGATGCCGAAATCGTCGTCGTTGATTAGGAACAGCGCGCCGTCGGGCAGCACGGCCACCCCTTCGAGCTTGGTCGGCGCCTGCGGATGGTCGGCGCTGTCGAACACCAGCCGCTTGCCGAGCGGCGTGATGCCGGCGCCGACGAGATCGTTCGACTGTTCGAGCGTCGGGCGCGTCGCCGGGTCATCCCAGCGCGAGCCGAGGATGTCCGTCGCGCCGGCGCGCAGGTCCACCTCGTAGAGCTTGGTCGTGCCGTCCGTGCGTTCCAGCACCAGCAGCCGGTCGGTGCCCAGCGCCGTGAGTTCGCTGATGCGCGGATCGGACTGGCGGTTCGACGGGTCCTTGCGGAAGCTCTGTGGGTCGTCGAGTTGGTAGACGTACTGGCCGACCACGCGCAGGGTCGCGCGCTCGATCTTGAGCAGCCGCGTGTTCTTCGCCTGCTGGTAGGCGCGCGCATCCGGGTTCGCGAGCGGGTTCTGCAGCATCGTGTAGAGGAAGCGCTCGTCGGGGCTGATCGCCATGCTCTCGATGCCGCGGTTCGTGAACCGCCTGGCCAGGAGCGCGGGGAGCCCCTCGAACACGGGATAGCCTGCGCCGGCGAAATCCGCGCCGGTGCCAGCGGGGACGATGCGCATCAGGATCCGGCCATCGGCGGCGACATGCAGGATCGAAGGGGCGTTCTCCTCGCCGATCCAGAACGTGCCGTCGGCGAGGCGCACGATCCCCTCGGCATCGACGGCCGAGGCGTTCTGCGCCAGCACGCGCCCGCGCGCATCGAGCGGCGTTTCGGTGGTGGCGACCGTCAGCGGGTTCAGCAGGCCGTCGATCGGACGTCCGTCGGCGGTCTTGAGCGCAATCGCGTCGAACACGTGGAACACACCGCGCTCGGGATCGAGCCGCAACCCATAAATGGTCGGCGCATAGGCGGGCACCGGATAGATCCGACCATTGTTCGCGGCCGCGCAGATACGCTCGCGCGGCACGCCGGTGATCGCGAGCGCCTGCGTGCAGGCGATGTTCGGCCCGCGATCCGAGACCGTCCAGGCCACATCGGGCGGGTCATGGCGCCCGCGGAACGCCGCGCTGCCGATGCCGATCGAGAAGGCGACCTGGCGCCCGCTCTCGAAGGTCACGCTGCCGAGCGTCAGCGGGGTCGACGGTTCAAGCACGACGATCTGGGGGCTTGCTGCGGCCGGTGTGGCGAGCAGCAGCACGGCGACAGCGAGGGCACGCATGGGCGACTCCCGGGCAGAAAACGTACGGAAGGTCGCGCCGCCGCCGCGGCCGATCAACGAAGGTTCCGTGACAGTTTCCGTCCGCTGCGGAGGATCGCGCTATACCCGCATCAGCGCGCGCACATGCGCCGCGGCGCTGTCAGCGAGTGCCGCGAGGTCGTAGCCGCCCTCCAGCAGGCTGACGATCCGCCCCTCGCAGACCTCGTCGGCAAGCTCGACGAGCGCGTGGGTGAGCCAGGAGAAGTCGGGCGTCTGCACCTGGAGCGAGGCGAGCGGGTCGCGCGCATGCGCATCGAAGCCGGCCGAGACGATGATCAGCCCGGGGTTCCAGTCGCGCACGGCCGGAAGGATCGTGTCGCCCCAGGCCGCGCGGAACTCCGGCCCGCCGGAGAACGGCTCGAGCGCGACGTTCAGCACGTTGTTGTCGCAGCCACGCTCGGACGGATGTCCTGTGCCGGGATAGAGCGGCATCTCGTGCGAGGAGGCGTAGAAGAACGCCGGATCGTTCTCGAGGATCGCCTGGCTGCCGTTGCCGTGATGCACGTCGAAGTCGAGCACGGCGACGCGCGCGACCCCCCAGACCGCCCGCGCGTGGTGCGCGGCGATCGCGGCGTTGCCGAACAGGCAGAACCCCATCGGACGGGCGGCCTCGGCGTGGTGTCCGGGCGGGCGCGTGGCGCAGAAGGCCGCGCGCGCCCAGCCCTGCATCACCGCATCCACCGCCGCCACCGCCGCCCCGGCCGAGCGCAGCGCCGCGGCCCGGCTGCCGGCGCTCATGCCCGTGTCGGGATCGAGCATCACCCGCTCGCCCTCCGGCACGGCGATCGACAGGATCGCCTCCACGTAGCGCTCCGGGTGCGCGCGCGCGAGCTGCTCGAGCGTCGCCTCGGGCGCCTCCTCGCGGGCGAGGGTGGAGAACACCTCGCTCTCCAGCGCGCGCAGCACCGCGCGCAGCCGGTCGGGGCGCTCGGGGTGGCCGGGGCCGTTGTCGTGGCCGAGGCAGGCCGGATGCGTGAACAGCGCGACCGTCATGACGGCGCATCCGCCTTCTTCTGGATCACGAAGCTGAACACGCCCGCGGCCTCGCTGAACGCGACCAGGGCGTGCCCGGTCGTTTCGCAGTAGTTGCGGAAATCCTTGACCGACGCCGGATCGGTCGCCAGCACGCGCAGCCGCTCGCCGGCCGCCAGGCCGCGCAGCGCCTTGTTGGCGCGCAGCACCGGCAGCGGGCAGCTCAGCCCCTTCAGATCGAGCAGTGTCTCCCCCATGGCCGCACTCTGCGCCGCCGCCCCCCGCTTGAGCAAGACAGCGCCCCGGGGCCAGAGTGCGGCCATGCGCATCGGCATCGACCTCGGCGGCACCAAGATCGAGATCATCGCGCTCGACCCGGACGGGACGGAGCGCCACCGCGAGCGCATCGCCACGCCGGGCGACTATCACGGCGTGATCGGCGCCATCCGCGGCCTCGTCGAGGCAGCCGAGTCGCGGCTCGGCGAGCGCGGCAGCGTGGGCGTCGGCATGCCCGGCTGCATCAGCCCGGCGACCGGGCTCGTGAAGGGCGCGAACAGCGTGTTCCTGAACGGCAAGCCGTTCGACAAGGACCTGGCCGCGGCCCTCGGCCGGCCCGTGCGCGTCACCAACGACGCCAACTGCTTCGCGCTCTCCGAGGCGACCGATGGCGCGGCCGTCGGCAGGCGCGTCGTGTTCGGCGTGATCATGGGCACGGGCTGCGGCGGGGGCGTGGTGGTGGACGGCCGCGTGCTGGAGGGTCCGCACGCGATCGCCGGCGAATGGGGGCACACGCCGCTGCCCTGGCCCTCGGCGGTCGAGGTGCCGGGGCCGCGCTGCTGGTGCGGCCGGCATGGCTGCCTGGAGACCTGGATCAGCGGGACAGGGCTGGCGCAGGACTGCGACGGGCCAGGCGCACGCGATGCGGCCGCGGTGGAGCGCCGCGCCGCGCTCGGCGAGGAGCGCGCGCGCGCGGCCCTCGCCCGCCACGCCGACCGGCTCGCCCGCGGCCTCGCGGTCATCATCGACCTGCTCGACCCGGACGCGATCGTGCTCGGCGGCGGCGTGTCGAAGATGGACCACCTCTACGAGGCGGTGCCGCGCCTGCTGCCGGCCTATGTGTTCAGCGACATCGTCACCACGCCGGTGCTCACGGCCAAACACGGCGACAGTTCCGGCGTGCGCGGCGCGGCTTGGCTCTGGCGGCCGGGCGAAATCCCGTGATCCCGACGCTCTGCCGCGACTGCGACTGGCATGCGGCCGAGTGCTCCGATCTCCCTGCCTGCCCGCGCTGCGGCGGCGCACGGCTCGTGCATCACCCCGAGCTGTTCTCCCTCGCGATCGCGCATCTCGACGCGGATGCGTTCTACGCGAGCGTGGAGAAGCGCGACCGGCCGGAGCTCGCCGGTCTCCCGGTGATCGTCGGCGGCGGGCGGCGCGGTGTCGTCACGGCCGCCTGCTATGTTGCGCGACGCTATGGCGTGCGTTCGGCGATGCCGATGTTCAAGGCGCTGCGCGCCTGTCCCGACGCGGTGGTGATCCGCCCCGACATGGCGAAATACGTGGCGGTCGGGCGCGGGCTGCGCGCGCTGATGCAGCGGTTGACACCGCTCGTCGAGCCGCTCTCGATCGACGAGGCGGTGCTCGATCTCTCCGGCACCGAGGCGCTGCACGGCGCCCCGCCGGCGGTCGTGCTGGCGCGGCTCGCCCGCGAGGTCGAGGCCGAGCTTCGCCTCACCGTCTCGATCGGGCTCGCGCCCAACCGGATGCTCGCCAAGATGGCGGCCGAGCGCGACAAGCCGCGCGGCTTCGCGGTGATCGGCGCGGCCGAGGCGGCCTCCGTCCTCGCGCCGATGCCGGTGGGCGCGCTGCCGGGGATCGGGCCGAAGGCGGCCGCGCGGCTGGTCGCGCAGGGCTTCGCGACCCTCGGCGCGCTCGCGGCACTCTCGCCGGCGGCGGCGCTGCGGCAGCTCGGCGAGCACGGGCCCGACCTCGCGGCGCTGGCGCGCGGCGAGGACCGTCGCGCCGTGGTGCCGGATCGCGAGGCGCGCAGCCTCTCGACCGAAACCACCTTCGAGTCCGACCTCGCCAGCCTCGCCGAGCTCGAACGCGCGCTCTGGCCGCTCGCCGAGAAACTCGCCGCGCGGCTGAAGGCGAAGGGGCTGGCGGCGGGCGGGGTGGTGCTGAAGCTCAAGACAGCGGGGTTCGTCTCGCGCAGCCGCCACGTGAAACTCCCCGTGCCGACCCAGCTCGCCGACACGCTGTTCGCCGCCGCGCGCCCGCTGCTGGCGAAGGAAGCCACGGGGATCCGCTTCCGCCTGATCGGCATCGGCGCCGAGCCGCTGGCACCCGGCGAGGAGGCGGATCGCGGCGATCTCGCCGACCCGGATGCCGCGCGCCGGGTGGCGATGGATCGCGCGGTGGAGGCGCTGAGGGCGAAGTTCGGCCGGGATGCCGTGCGGCGCGGCCGCGGCCTCTAGGCCCGATGGACGCGCCCCTGTGCGCATGGCACGGTCCGCCACCGTCCATGATCCTTCCCCGCGCACCCAACGCCTATACCCGCAGCCCGCTCGACCGCGTCTCCAGCAAGCGGGACGATGCGGCGTTCGTGGCCGCACGGCTCGCCGATCCGACGAGCCTGTTCGTGCCGGTCTGGCAGGCGAAGAGCCTCCTGCGCGGGGTCGCGGCGGGCGCGCCTGAAGCGGTGCTGCTCACGCTGGAGGCGGCGGTCGCGCTCGGCGTCGAGACACTGCCGCATGCGCTGCTGGGGCTCTGGGGTGACCGCGCGGTGTTCGCGCTCGACCTCTCGACGGAGACCGATCCGCTGCCCGCGCTCGCCGGGTTCGGCGATGTCAGCTTCACCGATCTGCGCCAGGTGGCGGGGCTCCTGCCGCCGGCCGAGGCCTCGGTGCTCGCGCACGCGCGCGGGCTGATGCACTGGCGCACGCGGCACCGGTTCTGCGGCGCGTGCGGCGCGGTCTGTGAACCGCGCAGCGCCGGCAACGTGATGGTCTGCATCGGCTGCGGCGCGCAGCATTTCCCGCGCACCGACCCCGCCGTGATCATGCTCGTGACCTGCCGGGCGGGCGGCGAGGAGCGCGGGCTGCTCGCCCACTCCCATCGCTTCCCGCTGGTGAAGATGTATTCGACGCTCGCGGGGTTCGTGGAACCGGGCGAGAGCCTGGAGGAAGCGGTGGCGCGGGAGGTGTACGAGGAGGTGGGCGTGCGAGTGCGCGACGTGCGGTATCATTCCTCGCAGCCTTGGCCGTTTCCGTCCTCGATCATGCTGGGCTTCTATGCCGAGGCGGACGATCCGACGCTGACCGTCGATCCGGAGGAGCTGAAGGACGCGCAGTGGTTCACGCGGGCCCAGATGCGCGATTTCGAGTCGCTCGGGCTCAGGCTGCCGCGGGTGGACAGCATCGCACGCAGGCTGATCGAGGACTGGCTGGAGGCCGGGCCGTGAAGCGGCTGATTCTTGCGGCGTCACTCGGGGCGGCCGCCTGCGCGAGCCCCGGCCCGCCGCTGCCGGCGCCGGACGGTCTCGCGGAGACCGATGCGCGCGTGGTCGCCTGCCGGGCGGAGGCGAACGCGACGCCTGCCCGGCGCGAGATCGCAAGGCGCGCCGGGCCCTCGGTCGATCAGCAGGAGGCGGCGCGGCGGGAGCTGGATCGCGCGATCCTGGCGGCCTACCACGCCTGCCTGCAGGACCGCGGGCTTGCGCGGGTGAGCGGTGTCGAGCCGGTGCAACGCCCGGTCGCGACGGAGCGTTCGGCACCGGGAGCGCCGTTGCCGCCCGACCCGAGTTCGGTCGTGCCGCTGGCCCCGCCCCCCGCCTCGACCGGCTACTGACGCCGCGCCGGTGGACTGTTCCGACTCCGGCACGGCCACCGCGTGGCCATGCATTATTTGCATGTCTGCATTGCAATTCGGTCGAGGCGTGCTATTGACGGAGCGTTGACGTTTGCCCGGTTAGCGTCAACGTCGCCTCCGAGGCCGCCCGCAGATGTTGATATCCTTGGAGGTGTATCATGCTACGGGATGATCTCTCTCATGCGGGCGCATGTGTATCTTCTGACAGACATGACAACCAATTTGTTTGGGGAAACTCTGCCTCGCTCGGCACGCGTGGGCCGTTGTTTCGTTTTTAATACACGTTCTGGCCGTTAACGCACTTGGCATCTACCACTGTAGGTAGTATGGTCCCGCCATCCTGGAGGAAGGGACGGGGCCATGCGAGTACTTCTGGTTGAAGACGATCCTCTCTCGGCACGCGCCATCAGTCTCATGCTGAAATCGGCGCAGATCGTCGCGGATCACACCGCAACGGGCGAGGAGGCCATCGAGCTCCTGCGCACCTACGAGTACGATATCGTGATTCTCGACTTCATGCTGCCCGACATGAAGGGAGCCGATGTCATCCGCGAAATGCGGCGCATGAAGAACGCCACACCCGTACTGGTTCTCTCCGGTCTCAGCGACCAGCAGACCAAGGTGCGGTCCTTCGAGACCGGGGCCGATGACTACCTGGTCAAGCCGTTCGACCGCGAGGAGCTGCTCGCCCGCATGCGCGCCATCGTGCGCCGCGCCAAGGGCTTCGCCGAGCCGACGCTCCGGGTCGGGCCGATCGAGCTCCGCCTCGGCGCGCGTGAAGTCACCGTGAACGGCAAGCCCGTCCACCTTACGGGCAAGGAATTCTCGATCCTGGAACTCCTCGTGCTCCGCCGGGGCATGGTGCTGAGCAAGGAGGCGTTCCTGAACCATCTCTACGGCGGCATGGACGAGCCCGAGATCAAGATCATCGACGTGTTCGTCTGCAAGCTGCGCAAGAAGCTCGCCGAAGCCTCGGGCGAGCAGCTGATCGGCACGGTCTGGGGCCGCGGCTACGTGCTGCGCGAGGCTGGCTCCCAGACCGGCGGCCGGGCCGGCACCACCGCGCCGCCGCCCGCGATCGCCGCCGCCTGACCGGTCCCGACGGGGGAGACCGTCGCCCGGCGCGCGCGGCCGCCAGAATGGCGCCGCGCGCTCCGGGAGCCGGGACGACGCCCCCCCGGTCACGCCGGGCTCAATCCCCGGCTTCCATCTGCGAGCGATACGGGTGCGCGGGGTACACCCCCAGCACCTTCGCCTCGCGCGAGAAGAACTGCAGCTCCTCCAGCGCCCGGCGCAGCGGCCCCTGCTCCGGGTGTCCCTCCACATCGCAGAGGAACTGGGTCGCGGTGAACGCGCCGCCGACCATGTAGCTCTCGAGCTTGGTCATGTTCACGCCGTTGGTCGCGAACCCGCCCAGCGCCTTGTAGAGCGCGGCCGGCACGTTGCGCACGCGGAAGACGAAGGTGGTCATCAGTCCGGGCTGGTCGGCCGGCGGAATCCGCGACTCGCGCGCCATCACGTAGAACCGCGTGGTGTTGTGCGCCGCGTCCTCGACGTTGCGGCGCAGGATCGCGAGCCCGTAGATCTCGGCCGCGAGCTCCGAGGCGATCGCGGCGTCCTCCGGATTGTTCAGCCGCGCGACGAGTTCCGCCGCCCCCGCCGTGTCGGCCTCCACCACCGGGACGAGATTGAGCTCCTTCAGCACGGCGCGCACCTGGCCGAGCGCCACCGCGTGCGAGTGCGCCCGCCGGATGGTCGCCAGGCTCGCCCCATGCGGCGCGAGCAGGCAGTGCTCGACCCGCTGGAAATGCTCGGCGACCACGTGCAGCCCGCTGTCCGGCAGCAGCCGGTGGATGTCGGGCACCCGGCCCGCGAGGCTGTTCTCGCAGGGCAGCATGGCGAGCCGCGCCCGGCCCTCGCGCACGGCCGCGATCGCGTCCTCGAACGTGGTGCAGGGCAGCGTCGCCATCCCCGGATAGGCGCTGCGGCAGGCGAGGTCGGAATAGGCGCCGGGGACGCCCTGGAACGCGATCGTCTCGGTCATGCGGGTCAGGTTTCCAGAAGGGAGCGGGCGCGCGCGAGATCCTCGGGCGTATCCACGCCGAACGGCGCGGTGTCGATCCGCGCGCAGAAGATGCGCATCCCCGCCTCGATCGCCCGCAGCTGTTCGAGCTTCTCGCGCATCTCCAAGGGCGAGGGCGGCAGGGCGACGAAGCGGGCGAGCGCTGCGCGCCGCCAGGCATAGATGCCGATATGGTGCCAGAGCGGGCCCTGGCCCGAGGGCACCGGCAGGCGCGAGAAATAGGGGGCGAGCGCGTAACGCTGCCCCTCGGCGAACTGAACCGCGGCCTTGACGAAGTTGGGCGCGGTCGCCTCGCCGGCGTCGCGGATCGGTGTCACCAGCGTGGCGATGTCGCAGGACGGGTCGGCGAGCGGCTCCAGCACGGTGCGGATCGCGGCGGGGTCGAGCGTCGGCAGGTCGCCCTGGAGATTCACGACCACGTCGTGCCGGTCCTCGGGATCGAGCGTGGCGAGGGCGGCGAAGCAGCGATCGCTGCCCGAGGGCAGGTCGGGATCGGTCAGCACCGCCGTGCCCCCGGCCGCGCGCACGGCCTCGGCGATCTCGGGCTCGGCGCAGGCGACCGCCACCGGGCCCACCCCCGCCTCCTCCGCCCGGCGCAGCACATGCACCACCATCGGCACACCCGCGATCGGCGCGAGCGGCTTGCCGGGCAGGCGCGAGGAGGCCATGCGGGCGGGGATCAGGACGATCGGGGTCACGCGTGACGCGGGGTTGAGCGGCGGGAACCGACGCTCCATGCTGCCCGGGCGCGCCGGGGTCAAGCCCGGCCCCTGCCGGAGCACCCCCGCCCCGATGCCCGGACTCGATCTCGACGCGGCCTTGCGCGCCGCCGAGCGCGCCGCCGATGCCGCCGCCGCCGCGATCCGCCCGTGGTTCCGCGCCAGCCTCGCGATCGAGCGCAAGGGCGACGAGAGCCCGGTCACCGCGGCAGACCGCGCCGCCGAGCAGGCGATGCGCGCGGTGCTCGCCGAGGCGTTCCCGGGGCACGGCATCCTCGGCGAGGAGTTCGGCGAGGACCGGCCGGGGGCATCCCTGCAATGGGTGCTCGACCCGATCGACGGCACCAAGAGCTTCGTCACCGGCCGGCCCACCTATGGCAGCCTGATCGCGCTGCTGGAGGACGGCGTGCCGGTGCTCGGGGTGATGAGCCAGCCCTCGATCGGCGAGCGCTGGATCGGGATGCGCGGCCGGCCGACCACCTTCTTCTCACCGATCGGCGGGCCGGCGGTGGCGCGCTGCCGGGCCTGCCCGTCGCTCGCCGAGGCGCAACTCTCGCTCACCACGCTCGACGTGTTCACCCCCGAGACCCGGGCGCAGTGGGATCGGCTCGCCGGTCGCGTCGCGCAGGTCACCTGGGGGGGCGACTGCTACGCCCACGGCCTCATGGCGCTGGGGCTGATCGATCTGGTCGCCGAAACGACCTACAAGATCTGGGACTGGGCCGCGCTGGTGCCGATCATCGAGGGCGCGGGCGGGGTGATCACCGACTGGTCGGGCCGTGCGCTCCGCCCGGGCGCGGACGGGTCGGTGCTGGCCGCGGGCGACGCCGCGCTGCACGAGGCCGCGCGTGACCTCCTCGTCGGGTGACCCGCCGATCCGCGAGGTCATCGAGCGAGAGGCGCGGGCGTGCGGGCTCGGTCGGCTCGCGATTGGCGTGGCGGGCGGCCATAACGACGCCGCCGGCGTATCGCCGCCTCCGCTGCCGGGCCGACGCGCGCGCCCCTCGGAACGCTGACCAAGGCTTGACCGCGCAATCCCTTGCGGCGATCGGCCGGCGGCGTGATCTACTGCCACGGGAGAGGGTGGAGGGAGTGCTTCGCATGCGCCGTCGCACGGTTCTGGCCGGGACAGGGGCCGTCGCGTTGGGCCTCGCCGCCGGGCTGCGCCCCGCGCGCGCGGTCGAGACCGGACGCCATCACGCGCTCAGCCTGCTCGGCACGCCCGGGCTGCCGCCCGACTTCACCCACTTCCCCTACGTCAACCCGGACGCGCCCAAGGGCGGCGAGGTCGTCCAGCACGCGATCGGCAGCTACGACAGCTTCAACCCGTTCATCGTGCGCGGCGTCTCCGCGGCCGGGATCGGCCTGATCTGGATGACGCTGACGATGTCGAGCCAGGACGAGGCCTCGACCGAGTACTGCGACCTTGCCGAGACCGTCGAGGTCGGCCCCGATCGCACCTGGGTCGCGTTCGAGATCCGTCCCGAAGCGGTCTGGCACGACGGCCGGCCGATCACCGCCGAGGATGCGAAGTGGACCTTCGAGACGCTGCGCGAGCACGGCCGCCCGTTCTTCCGCGCCTATTGGGGCGACGTGGTGCAGGTGCTGACCGAGGGGCCGAAGCGCGTGGTGTTCCGCTTCCGCGACGCCAACAACCGCGAGCTCCCCTTGATCCTCGGCCAGATGTTCGTGCTGCCGAAGCACTGGTGGGAGAGCCGCGACTTCACCCGCCCGATCCTCGAGCCGCCGCTCGGCTCGGGCCCGTACCGGATCGAGAGCTTCGATGCCGGCCGCACGCTCACCTATCGCCGGGTGCAGAACTGGTGGGGCGAGCGCCTGCCGACGCGGCGCGGCAGCAGCAATTTCGACATGCTGCGCTTCGAGTATTTCCGCGACGCCACCGTCGCCTTCGAGGCGTTCAAGGCCGGGCAGATCGACTTCCGCCAGGAGAACGTCGCGCGCGAATGGGCGACCGGCTACGACTTTCCCGCCCGCCGGCGCGGCCTCGTCAGGCTCGACGAGATTCCGCACGAGCTGCCCACCGGCATGCAGGCCTTCGCCTTCAACATCCGCCGCGAGATCTTCCAGGACCGGCGCGTGCGCGAGGCGCTGATGCTCGCCTTCGACTTCGAGTGGTCGAACGCCAACCTGTTCTTCGGCGCCTATGCGCGCACCAAGTCCTACTTCTCCAACTCGGAGCTCGCCTCCTCGGGCCTGCCGAAGGGCGAGGAGCTGGCGATCCTGGAACGCTATCGCGGCCGCATCCCCGAGGAGGTGTTCACCACCGAGTTCACGCTCCCGGTCACCGACGGGTCGGGCAACAACCGCGAGCAGCTCCGCCGCGCGCTCGAACTTCTCCAGGCCGCCGGCTGGCGCATCGTCAACCGCCGGCTGGTGAATGCGCGCAACCAGCCCTTCAGCTTCGAGATGCTGCTCTCCTCGCCGACCTTCGAGCGCGTCGCTCTGCCCTATGCGCGCACGCTGGATCGGCTCGGCATCGAGATGCGGGTCCGCACCGTCGAGACCGCGCAATACCAGGCCCGGACCGATGCCTTCGACTTCGACATGACGGTCGAGGTGTTCGGTCAGTCGCTCTCGCCCGGCAACGAGCAGCGCGACTACTGGACCTGCGCCAAGGCGCGCGAGCAGGGCAGCCGCAACACGATCGGCATCTGCGACCCCGTCATCGACGAGCTCGTGGAACTGGTGATCAACGCGCCCGACCGCGAAAGCCTGATCCACCGCACCCGCGCGCTCGACCGCGTGCTGCTGTGGGGCCACTACGTGGTGCCGCACTGGCACAGCCGCACCTTCCGGGTCGCCTACTGGGACCAGTTCGTCCGCCCCGAGCGCAGCCCGCGCTACGGGCTCGGCTTCACCACCTGGTGGGTCGATCCGGCCAAGGCCGAGCGCGTGAACGCGGAGCGACGCCGCGGCCGACCGACCTGACCGCGGGTGCCTGACGCCGCATGGGCGCGTATATCCTCCGCCGGCTGCTGCTGATCATCCCGACCCTGTTCGGGATCATGGTGATCAACTTCGTCATCGTGCAGTTCGCGCCCGGCGGTCCGGTCGAGCAGATGATCGCCGAGCTCCGCGGCCAGACCGGCGTCGGCGCGCCGCTCGAACGCATCACCGGCGGCGGCCGGGAAATCGCCGCACCCGGCGCGCCGACCGCGGTCGATGCCGGCGAGAGCCGCTATCGCGGCGCGCGCGGCCTCGACCCCGAGATCATCGCCGAGATCGAGCGCATGTTCGGCTTCGACAAGCCCGCCCATGTGCGCTTCTTCCAGATGATCGGCAGCTACCTCACCTTCGATTTCGGCCGCAGCTTCTTCCAGGACCGCACCGTGGTGGAACTGCTGATCGACAAGATGCCGGTCTCGATCAGCCTCGGGCTCTGGACCACGCTGCTCGTCTATCTCATCTCCATCCCGCTCGGCATCCGCAAGGCGGTGAAGGACGGCACGCGCTTCGATCTCTGGACCTCGGCGGTGGTGCTGGTCGGCTACGCGATCCCGTCCTTCCTGTTCGCGATCCTGCTGGTGGTGCTGTTCGCCGGCGGCTCGTTCTTCCAGATCTTCCCGCTGCGCGGCCTCACGAGCCCGGACTGGGAGCAGCTCTCGCTCATGGGCAAGATCGCCGACTATTTCTGGCACATCTGCCTGCCGGTGACGGCCATGGTGATCGGCGGCTTCGCCGGGCTCACCATGCTGACCAAGAACTCGTTCCTCGACGAGATCAACAAGCAGTACGTGATCACCGCGCGCGCCAAGGGGGCGGCCGAGAACCGCGTGCTCTACGGCCACGTGTTCCGCAACGCCATGCTGATCATCATCGCTGGCTTCCCGTCCGCCTTCATCGGCATCCTGTTCACCGGCGCGCTGCTGGTGGAGATCATCTTCTCGCTGGACGGGCTCGGGCTCTTGGGCTTCGAGGCGGCGATCCGGCGCGACTATCCGGTGATGTTCGGCACGCTCTACCTGTTTACGCTGCTCGGCCTCGTCATGCAGATCATCGGCGATCTCATGTACACCGTCGTCGATCCGCGCATCGATTTCGAGGCGCGGCGGTGACAGCAGACAAGAACGTACGGGAGGGGACTGACGCCCCTCCCGCGCCCACCCCCGCCACATGACCCCGCTGACGCGTCGCCGCCTCGCGAATTTCCGCGCCAACCGGCGCGGGTGGTGGTCGCTCTGGATCTTCTCGATCCTGTTCGCCTTCGCGCTCTGCGCTGAGCTGATCGCCAATGACCGGCCGCTCGTCGTGCGCTACGACGGCGCGTGGTTCTTCCCCGTGCTGTTCGACTACGCCGAGACCGATTTCGGCGGCGACTTCCCGACCTCGGCCGACTACCACGACCCGTTCCTCAAAGAGCAGATCGCCGAGAAGGGCTGGGCGGTCTGGCCGGCGATCCCCTACTCGTACCGCTCGGTCGTGCGCAACCTGCCGGTGCCGGCACCCGTGCCGCCGACCTGGATGCTGCCCACGGAGGTGATCGGCCCCGACACGCCCTACAACATCCTCGGCACCGATGACCAGGCACGCGACGTCGCCGCGCGCGTGATCTACGGCTTCCGCATCTCCGTGCTGTTCGGCTTCACGCTGACCATCATCTCCTCGATCATCGGCGTCGCCGCGGGCGCCGTGCAGGGCTTCTACGGCGGCTGGCTCGACCTGATCTTCCAGCGCTTCATCGAGGTCTGGTCGGGCATGCCGCAACTCTACATGCTGATCATCCTCGCCTCGGTGATCGAGCCGTCGTTCTGGGTGCTGCTGATCTTCCTGCTGCTCTTCTCCTGGATGGGACTCGTGGGCGTGGTGCGTGCTGAATTCTTGCGAGGCCGCAACTTCGACTACGTGCGCGCGGCCAAGGCGCTCGGCGTCTCCGACGTGCGCGTGATGTTCCGCCACATCCTGCCCAACGCCATGGTCGCCACGCTCACCTTCCTGCCCTTCATCCTCTCCGGCAGCGTGACCATCCTCGCCAGCCTCGACTTCCTCGGCTTCGGCCTGCCGCCCGGCTCGCCCTCGCTCGGCGAGCTCGTCCAGCAGGGCAAGAACAACCTCCAGGCGCCCTGGCTCGGCATCACGGCCTTCGTCGTGCTCGCGACCATCCTGACGCTCTTGATCTTCGTCGGCGAGGCGGTGCGCGACGCCTTCGATCCGCGCAAGCTGCCCGGCGGCGGAGCCGCGAAATGAAACCGCGCGGAGGGCGCTGAGCATGGCGCTGCTTGAGGTCAAGAACCTGGGCGTGACCTTCGGCGCGGGCGCGCGCGAGGTGGTCGCGGTCGAGGGCGCGAACTTCACCCTCGATCGCGGCGAGACCCTCGCGCTGGTCGGCGAGTCCGGCTCCGGCAAGTCCGTCACCGCGCTCTCGGTGCTCCAGCTCCTGCCCTATCCGGTCGCCCGCCACACGCCGGGCAGCTCTGTCGTGCTTGACGGGCGCGAGATGATCGGCGCCGATGCCGAGACGCTGCGCGCCGCGCGCGGCGGCACGGCCGGGATGATCTTCCAGGAGCCGATGACCAGCCTCAACCCGCTGCACACGATCGAGAAGCAGATCGGCGAGGCGGTGCAGCTGCATCGGCCGATGACGCGCGAACAGGCGCGCGCGCGGGCGATCGAGTGCCTGACCATGGCCGGCTTCGCGGACGCCGAGGCACGGCTCTCCGCCTATCCGCACCAGCTCTCGGGCGGGCAACGCCAGCGCGTGATGATCGCGATGGCGCTCGCCAACGACCCGGCCCTGCTGATCGCAGATGAACCGACCACCGCGCTCGACGTCACCATCCAGGCCCAGATCCTGAAGCTGCTCGCGGAGCTGAAGCAGCGTCTCGGCATGGCGATGCTGCTGATCAGCCACGACCTCGCGATCGTGCGCCGCTATGCCGACACGGTCTGCGTCATGAACCGCGGCCGCATCGTCGAGCAGGGCCCGGTCGCGCGCGTCTTCGAGGACCCGCAGCACGACTACACGAAGATGCTGCTCGCCGCCCAGCCGCGCGGCAAGCCCGAGCCCGTTGCCGCGGACGCGCCCGAAGTGATGGCCGGGGACGACATCAAGGTGCATTTCCCGATCCGTCGCGGCTTCCTCCGGCGCACGGTCGGCTACATCAAGGCGTGCGACGGCATCACCGTGCGCGTGCGCGAGGGCGAGACAGTCGGGCTGGTCGGCGAGTCCGGCTCCGGCAAGTCCACCATGGGGCTCGCGCTGCTCCAGCTCGTGCCGGAGGCCGAGGGTCCGGTGCGGTTCGAGTCGCGCAACATCGCCGGGCTCGACCGCCGCGCGCTGCGTCCGCTGCGCCGGCGCATGCAGATCGTGTTCCAGGACCCGTTCGGCAGCCTGAGCCCGCGCATGAGCATCGGCGAGATCGTCGGCGAGGGCCTCGCCGTGCACGCACCGGGCCTCGACCACGCCGAGCGCCTCTCGATGGTCGCGCAGGCGCTGGAGGAGGTCGGGCTCGATCCGTCCTGGGTCGATCGCTACCCGCACGAGTTCTCGGGTGGCCAGCGCCAGCGCATCGCGATCGCGCGCGCGCTCGTGCTCAAGCCCCGCTTCGTCGTGCTCGACGAGCCGACCAGCGCGCTCGACATGAGCGTGCAGGCGCAGATCGTCGAGCTGCTGCGCGATCTCCAGGCGCGGCACCGCCTCGCCTATCTGTTCATCAGCCACGACCTCAAGGTGGTGCGCGCGCTCGCGCACCACGTCGTCGTGCTGAAGGACGGCAAGGTGGTGGAACAGGGACCGGCCGAGGCGGTCATGGACGCGCCGCAGCAGCCCTACACGCGCGCGCTGATGGCCGCGGCCTTCGAGCTCAAGGCTGATGAGAGCGGGATCGTCCGCAGATAAAGAACGACCGGGGGACCACGAGCGGGTCCCATCGCGGCCATCCCGCGATGGGGTCCCGGCTCCCCCGGCCACCCTGCACTACAGGCCTGCGCGCAGCCCGATCAGCACGGCCGCACCCGGTACGACGAAGCTGTTCGCCGGCTCGTAGCGGCTGTTGGTGATGTTGCGTCCCAGCGCGAACAGTTCGAGCGCCCCGGTCGCGCGCCAGCGTGCGGCGAGGTTGATCACCACCCCGCCCGGATTGCGCCCGCGCCCCTGGAACGTCCCGCTGTCGGCGTAGAGCACATCCGCCGCAGGCCCGAAGATCAGCACCTCAGGCGCGATCGAGAGGCGCGGATTGGCCCACAGCGTGGCACCCAGGCTGCCGCGATGGCGTGGCCGACGCAGCAACTGCGCGCCGCTGTCGGCGTCCTGCGCCACCGTCCAGGTATAGGCGGCGCGGAGGTCGAGCCACGGCGCCGGCGTCAGATCGAGCGCGCTCTCCACGCCCTCGATGTCGACGCGGCCCACATTGATCCGCGTGGTGAAGGTCGGATCGTCGTTGATCAGATCGGTGATGCGGGTGCGGAAATAGGTGGCCGAGAGCCGGCCGGAGGCGAGGCCGAGCGCGCCGAGATCGAGCGCCACGCCGGCTTCGCCGCCGCGCCCCTTCTCGGGGCGAAGGTTCGGGTTGCCGCGGAAGCCGAAACTGCCGACGCCGAACAGGTCGAACAGGGTCGGCGCGCGGAAGGACGTGCCATAGGCCGCATGCACCGACAGGGCCGCTTCCGGGACGGTCAGCACGCCGCCGACGCGCCACGTCGTCGTATCGCTGAAATCGCGCGGCGATTCATGGCGGACATTCGCTGTCAGGTCGAGCCGGCGGAACAGCCGGAGCTGCGCGCCGAGATAGGCGGCGTCGCTGCGCGTGGAACGGTCGACATCCTGGGTGAACGGGCCGAACGGGCCGTCGAAGCGCACCTGCACATCGACGCGATCCTCGATGCGCTGCGCCCCGAACGTGACCGCGGCGGCATCGACCACGCCCGCCTCGGGCAGCCGCAGGGTGTTATCCCACTGGTAGACCGTGCGCGTGCCGATATAGCGCGAGTCGTCGCTGCCCGAGAACGCGAACTGATCCGGCCGGTCGCGGAACTGGCGATTGTCGCGCGACTGCCCGACCGCCAGCGTGGTGTCGAGCCAGCCCGGGACCAGCGCGCCCGCGACCCCAGCGCGCCACATGCCGCTGCGGTTGCGCGCGGTGTAGTTCGGATCGTCGCGGCCCGCCTGGTCGAGATCCGCCTTGTTCTCGCGCCAGCGCGCGAAGCCGAACACACGGAACCGTTCGCCGAGCTGCGCGCCGAGATTGGCCGTCACGGTACCGATCCGCGCACCGTCGCGCTCGCCGATCGAGGTCGCGAGCCGACGCGGCACGATGTTGTGCCCCTGTGTCGTCAGGCCTTGGCCGATCAGCGCGTAGTCGATCCCGCGCGTCTCGCCCGCCACCACCGCGCTCGCCGCGGCGGTGGACTGCGACCCGCTCGCGATCTCGCCGGTCGCGGTGAAGGCGCGGTTCGTGCCGCGGCCCGAGCGCGTGATCAGGTTCACCACGCCGCCGATCGCGCCCGAGCCGTACAGCCCCGACATGGGCCCGCGTATCACCTCGATGCGCTCGACATCCGACAGCAGGTCGTTGCCGAAATCGAACAGGCTCTGCGGGGTCGAGGGATCGTTCAGCGGCATGCCGTCGCGCAGCACCAGCACGTGGCTGGAATTGGTGCCGCGCATGAACACACTGCTCGTCTGGCCGGTCCCGCCCGACTGCACGACGCCGAGCCCCGGCACGGCGGCGAGCGCCTCGGCGAGGCTGCGATAGCCGCGCGTCTCGATGGTCGCGCGGTCGATCACGGTCACGCCGGCGGGGATGCGCTCGATCGGCGTGGGAAAGCGCGTCGCGGTGACGACGGTCTCGGGCAGGGTGCGCAGCGGCGGGCCGTTCTGGCCCGCGGCAGGCGTGATGATCAGTGCGGCGGCTGCCGCTCCGGCAAGCAGGACTGTGCGCAAGGTCGGCTCCCAAGGTGGCAGGGGCGGCCGGGGCCGCGCCGTGCCGGAAGCCGGGTCGATCTCGTCATCGTTGGTCCGCCTCCACGCGCGACAGGTCCAGGCCGGTGTCGCCGCATGCGGACTTTCTCCGTTGCGCCGGTTCACCCCGCCCGACGCGCGCGAACGACCGGCGCCGGCCGGTCTCCTGGCTCGCGGAGTCGGATCGCTCCGACACGGCCTGCCGCCTTCCCGGGGCGCACCCCAGTGGCTCGTGGCAGGCCGCACTCCGCCTACAGTTGCGGGGGCAGCCGCGGCTTCGGGCGAACCCTGACCGCGTTCCCGTTTCAGCCCTTGCGGGCCACCGGCACCGTGGGAACGCTAACGCGGATGTGAGGCGGGCGCCAGTCGGGCGCGATCAGAACACCAGGCCGATTGCCCGCAGCGCCACCCAGAACAGCCCACCGATGATGAAGAAGGTGAGCGCGGTGGCGAACAGCCCGACGAGCGCACCGGCGACCACGGCGCGCGTATCCTCCTCGAGCAGGCCCATCGCCATGATGGCGCAGGCTAGGCTGGGCGGACCGTTGGTGAAGGGCAGCGGAATGATCACCAGGCAGGCGAGGAATACGCCATAGGCGCCGACCAGGCGATCGGCCTTCCAGCCCGTGAGCACCGACGGGCGCGGGCGGATGTAGCGCTCGATGCGCTGGACCCAGGGGATCGCCTTCTCGACGATCATGGTGAGGTCCTCGCGCTTCATCGAGCGTTCGGTCAGGAAGCGCGGCAGGCGCGGCTCGGGAAAGCCGAGCGCGAGCTGCAGACAGACGATCGCGAGCGGGATGCCGAAGATCGGCGACCAGCCCGGGATATAGATCGGCAGCAGGTTCGGCAGCGCGAACAGGATGATGAGGATGCCGTAGCCGCGGGCACCGAAGGCGTGGATCATCTCGCCGAGCGAGATGCGCGGCTTCGGCCAGGTCCGCGCCAGTTCCAGCATGAGCAGCGAAACCGGCAGGTGCCGCCCGTTGCCGCCGCTGGGAGGGTGTGGGGGTGGAGGCTCGACCTCCGTCATGTTGCCCGGTGCCGGGCGCAGACCTACCTCGGACGTCTCCAGCACCAATCCCCCTTCGTCCCCGGCGGGCAGCGACGTCGACTGCATGCCACTGCATCGGCGCGCCGCCCGGGAAGCCCCCGCATCCCGCCGGGCGGTCGGGGATCATGCATCCCATGCCTGGTGTGTCCAGGCTGCGCCGCCGTGCGAGAGATTTCAGAGTAGCCGAACTGCGCCCCGCAGCGAGTTAAATCGCCGACACCTCGGACGCGTGCGGGACATGGGGAGTCGGCTGGGGGGATGACAAGCGGCACGGCACTCATCAACACGGTCTGGTAGCAGGCAGAGGGTGATCGAAGGATGAAGATCGCGCGACGACGGCTGGTGGCCGCCGCACCGGGCATGGTCTTTCCGGCCGCGGTGGCACCGGTCGATCTCGCCCTCGCCCTCGCGGTCGATGTCTCGGCGAGTGTGGATTTCCGCGAGTTCGGGCTGATGATCGGCGGCTATGCGGCGGCCTTCCGCGACGCCGAGCTGGCCGCAAGGCTGACCTCGGGGGCGCACGGGGCGGCGGCGGTCGCGATGCTGTTCTGGTCAGGCCCGGGCGCGCGCGACCTCGCCGTGCCCTGGACGCGCGTGGCGAGCGAGGCGCAGGCCGCCGCCCTCGCCGAGGCGATCGATCACGCCCCGCGGATCGTGCCGGCGGGCGCCACCGCGCTCGGCGAGGGGCTCGCCGCCGCGGCCGCGCTGCTCGCGCGCTGCCCCTATCCTGCCGCGCGCCGCGTGATCGACGTCTCCGGCGACGGCAGCAACAACGCCGGCATCCCCGTGTCCGCCGGCCGGGCTGCCGCGCTCGCGCTCGGCGCGACGGTCAACGGGCTCGCGGTCGTGGACGAGGAGCCCGACCTGGAAGACTACTTCCGCGACGAGGTGATCGGCGGCCCCGGCGCCTTCGTGATCCGCGCCGAGGACTACGCCGCCTTCGCCGAGGCGATCCGCCGCAAGCTCTACCGCGAGGCGATGGGTCCGATGGTCGCCTGACGCTCTGGACCGCGCGCAGGCGCCATGGCATGGGCGCGTCCATGATGCTGCTGATCCCCGGTCCCGTGCAGACCGATCCGCGCGTGAAGGCCGCGATGGCCCAGGACATCGCGCCCTGGGACAACGACACCCGCCCGCGCTACGCCGCGATGCGCGAGCGCGTACGCGCGATCGCCGGCGGCCTCGCCGGCACGCATGTCTGCCTGCCCCTGCAGGGCTGCGGGCATTTCATCGTCGAGGCGGCCTTGCGCAGCTTCGTCCCGCCGGGCGGCAAGGTGCTGATCCCCTCGAACGGCAATTACGGCGTGCGCATGACCCGGCTCGCGCGCGAGGCCGGACGCCTGCCGGTGGTGATCGAGATCCCCGAGGGCCAGATCGTCACCGCCGAGGCCGTCGCCAAGGCGCTCGCCGCCGACACAGCGATCGGCGTGGTCAGCGTGGTGCACTCCGAGACCGCGACCGCGCTGATCAACCCGATCGAGGCGATTGCCGCCGCCGTGCGCGCGGCCGGCCGCCGCCTCATCGTCGATGCGGTGTCGGGCTTCGGCGCGATCCCGTTCGATCTCGCCGCCCACCCCGAGACCGATGCGATCGTCTTCTCCTCCAACAAATGCCTGGAGGCGATGCCGGGGATCGGCTTCGCGGTCGCGCGCATCGACCGGCTGGAGGCGTGCGCCGGCAACGCCGGATCGTGGTCCTTTGACCTCTCCGACATCTATCGCCACGCGCTCACCCATGGCTGGGGCTCGATCCGCTTCACCCCGGCGATCCAGGCGCTCGCTGCCTTCGAGGTGGCACTCGACATCTTCGAGCACGAGGGCGGCCAGCCCGCCCGGCTCGCGCGCTACACCGAGAATGCGCGCGTGCTGTGGGACGGGCTCGTCGGGCTCGGCCTCACGCCGTGGCTGCCGCGCGACCGGCAGGGGCCGATCATCGTCAACATGCTCCAGCCGCGGGACCCTGCCTGGGAGTTGCAGCGCTTCGTCGATCTGCTCAAACGCCGCGGCTTCCTGATCAGCAACTTCTCGACCACCGCCGTGCCGACCTTCCGGGTCGCCGCGATCGGCCGGGTGTTCCCCGAGGACATGGTCCGCGCGGTGGTCGCGATCGGCGAGACCCTGGCGGAGATGGGGGTGCGCAAACGCGAGGCTGCCTGACCCCCAGGCACGATCGGCCTCCCCGGTCCGGCGCCGGTCTCGCTAGACTGGCGCGGCCCGTCTGCTCCGGGACACGGTCATGATCGCGCCTGCCATCGCAGCCGTCGTTGCGCTCCTCGCCTTGCCGGTCCAGGCCCAGACCATGCGCTGGGCCACCGACCGGCCGCTCGCCACCCTCGATCCGCACGCGACCGCCGACGCGTTCACGCTCGGCGTGCTCGGCAACATCCATGAAGGGCTGGTGCGGCGCACGCCCGACCTCGCGCTCGAACCTGCGCTCGCGGTGGAGTGGCGCGCGGTCGAGCCGCTGGTCTGGCGCTTCGCCCTGCGTGAGGGCGTGGCCTTCCACGACGGCAGCCCGTTCAGCGCCGAGGATGTCGCGTTCTCGATCGCGCGCGCCCAGGCAAACCCGGCCGGCCGGCGCGGCCGGGTCGCCACGATCGCGGCGGTCAGGGTGGTCGACCCGCACACCGTCGAGCTCGTCACCCGCGCGCCCGACCCGCTGCTGCCGCAGCGTCTCGACACGGTGCTGGTGCTCTCGCGTGCCGCGCCATCCACCGTGGCGGGCGAGGCGAACGGCACCGGACCGTTCCGGCTGGACGCGCACGCGCCGGAACGGACGACGCGGCTCACGCGCAACACGGCATGGTGGGACCGCGAGCGCGGGATGATCGTCCATGTCGAGCTCTGGCCGATCCCCTCCGCGGCCGCGCGCCTCGCCGCCCTTCCCGCCGGCGACATCGACCTCGTGACGACGATCCCGCCCGAGGCGGTGGCGCAGCTGCGCGACCGGCAGGGCGTGGTGGTGGTCGAGGGGCCGGCGCTGCGCACGGTGATGCTCGGCTTCGACATCGGTCCCGTGGCGGGGCCGGGCACCAATCCGCTGGCGGACGGGCGGGTGCGGCGGGCGATCGCCCATGCGATCGATGGCGAGACGCTGCGCAAGGAGGTGATGGGCGGCGCGGCGCTCCGGGCGGGGCTCCCCTGGGGCCCGGGCGTGTTCGGCCACCGGCCGGAGGAGGACCGCGGGCCGGTGTTCGACCTCGACCGGGCCCGCGCGCTGCTGGCCGAGGCCGCCCTTCCGGCCGGATTCCCGCTCCGGCTCGACTGCCCGCAGGGCCGCGCGCTGCACGACGCGGCGCTCTGTGCTGCGCTCGCGCCGATGCTGGCCAAGCTCGGCATCCGGCTGACCGTGAACGTCATCCCCGACGCGGCCTACGACGCCGCCCTTGCCCGGCGCGAGGCGCGCGCCTTCCTGCTCGCCTGGTCGGCCGAGCCGCCGGAGGCGGGGCAGACGCTGGCCGCGCTTGCCCATGCGCGCGACCCGGCCGGCCCGTTCGGGCACACCAACCACACGGGCTACGACAGGGCGGAGCTGAACGGCCTGATCGCCGCGCTGGCCGGCGAGTTCGCGCCGGCGCGCCGGCAGGCGCTGATCGATCAGGCGGCGGCGATGCTGCGCGCCGACGCGGTCTATCTGCCGCTGCACCACGAGGTGCTGACCTGGGCGCATCGCGACCGCATCCGCGTGGTGCAGCGGCCGGACGGCGTGGTGGTGCTGAACGCGATCACGCTGCCCTGAACGGGCGATGCTATGCTCGCGCCATGCGCGCGGCACGGTCGCTGGGGGTGGTCGCGTTGGGCCTGACGGCAGGGGTCGGGCCGGCGGGCGCCGCGCTCGACCCGGGACTTCTCGCCCAGGGCTGGCGGGTGCAGCCGATCGACGGCCGCGCGCCGCTCGCCTTCGCCGCCGAGGGGGACGGCGCGATCCGCATCAGCGGCGCAGGCGGTGTGGGGATCGTGTTCCGCCCCGTGCGCGTGCCGGTCTCGCCGGTGCTCTGCCTCTCCTGGCGCTGGCGCCTGGAGCCCGGGCCCGAGACGGACCTCGCCGGGCTGGTGCTCCAGGTCGGGTTCGAGGCCGATGGCGAGCGCATGACGCTCGGCCAGCGCTACGCGCTCGGCTTCGCGCGCATGATGTCGCGCGGGCGAATGGTGCCGGGCTTCGCGCTCTCCTATCGCTGGGGCGGCGAGGCGGGCGAGCCGGCGTGGCACCCCACGCCGCTGCTGCTTTTGCTGGAGCAGAGCCGCTGGCGCCAGGCGGAGGTCGCGCCGCGTGGGGAATGGATCACGGAGACGGTCGCGCTCGCCGCCGAGTTCCGCGCCGCCTACGGCATCGCGCCCACGGCCTACGTCACCGAGGTGGCGATCGGCGCGCAGGCCGGCGCCGCGATCGAGGCGCGGATCGACGGCATCGCCTTCGGCCGCTGCCCCGATCGTTAGGTCCGTCTCAGCCGACGATCTCGTAGCCGGCGAAGAAGTAGGCGATCTCGATCGCGGCGTTCTCGACGCTGTCCGACCCGTGCACCGAGTTCGCCTCGATGCTCTCGGCGAACAGCTTGCGGATGGTGCCCGGGGCGGCCTTGGCGGGGTCGGTCGCCCCCATCACCTCGCGGTTCTTGGCCACCGCGTTCTCGCCCTCGAGCACCTGCACCACCACCGGACCCGAGCACATGAAATCGACCAGGCTGTTGTAGAACGGCCGGTCCTTGTGCACGGCGTAGAAGGTCTTGGCGTGCTGGCGGCTCATCCAGATCCGCTTCTGCGCGACGATCCTCAGGCCGTTCTCCTCGAACACGGCATTGATCTTGCCGGTGAGGTTCCGCCGCGTCGCGTCGGGCTTGATGATGCTGAAGGTGCGCTCGATCGCCATTGTCTGTTTCCTGGGGCTGCTGAAGGTGCCGGCCCTCTAGGGCAGGACGCGGCGGAAGGAAACCCCTGGGGCCTTGGTCGCGGCGCCGCCGGCGGCTACATCGCCCGCATGACCGTGCTGGCGATCGAGGCGGCGACCATCCGGATCGCCGGGCGCACGCTGCTGGACCGGGCGGACCTGACCATCGCGCCCGGCCAGAAGGTGGGGCTGGTCGGCCGCAACGGCGCGGGCAAGTCCACCCTGCTGAAGGCGATCGCGGGCGAGCTCGGCCTCGATGGCGGTGAGATCCGGCTCAGCCCCCGCGCCCGGCTTGGCCGCGTGGCGCAGGAGGCGCCGTCCGGCGATGCCTCGCTGGTGGACACCGTGCTGGCGGCGGACGCGGAGCGCACGCGGCTGCTCGCCGAGGCCGAGACCGCGCCGCCCGAGCGGCTCGGCGACATCCATGACCGGCTGCGCGCGATCGGCGCCGACGCCGCCCCGGCGCGCGCGGCGACCATCCTCGCCGGCCTCGGCTTCGGCGCGGAGGCGCAGGCGCGGCCCGTGGGCTCGTTCTCCGGCGGCTGGCGCATGCGGGTGGCGCTCGCCGCGGCGCTGTTCGTCGAGCCCGATCTGCTGCTGCTCGACGAGCCGACCAACCATCTCGATCTCGAAGCGACGCTGTGGCTGGAATCCTGGCTCGCGCGCTTCGCGGGTGCCGCGATCATCGTCAGCCACGACCGCACCCTGCTCGACCGCGCGGTGGACGCGATCGCGCATCTCGATCGCGGGAAGATCGCGCTCTACCCGGGCGGGTTCGAGGCGTTCGTGCGCATCCGCGAGGAGCGGGCCGCGCAGCAGGCGGCGATGGCGGAGAAGATCGCCGCGCAGCGCGCGCATCTGCAGGCCTTCGTCGACCGCTTCCGCTACAAGGCGTCGAAGGCGCGCCAGGCACAGTCGAAGCTGAAGGCGATCGCGCGGCTGCCGGCGATCGAGGCGCTGGTCGAGGATGCGCCGACGCAGTTCTCGTTCCCCGCACCGCGCGCGCTCGCGCCGCCATTGATCACGCTGAACCGCGCCGCGGTCGGCTATGGCGGCAGACCCGTGCTGCGCGAGGTGTCGTTGCGGGTCGATCAGGAGGACCGGATCGCGCTGCTCGGCCGCAACGGCAACGGCAAATCGACGCTCGCCAAGCTGCTCGCCGGCCGGCTCGACCTGCTCGCCGGCGAGATGTTCCGCACGCCGCGCCTGACGGTCGGGTTCTTCGCCCAGCACCAGGAGGAGGATCTGGTCCTCGACGAGAGCCCGGTGCAGCACATGGCACGCGCCCTGCCGCGCGCGACGCCGGTGCAGGTGCGCGCGCAGCTCGCGCGCTTCGGCCTGGAT
The DNA here is from genome assembly GCF_000378465.1 of Elioraea tepidiphila DSM 17972. GTDB lineage: Bacteria > Pseudomonadota > Alphaproteobacteria > Acetobacterales > Acetobacteraceae > Elioraea > Elioraea tepidiphila. The sequence continues at coordinate 58,363 of NZ_KB899932.1, read as the reverse complement.
GCCGAGCGCGCCGAGACCAAGGTCGCCTCGCTCTCGGGCGGCGAGAAGGCGCGGCTGCTGCTCTCGCTCGCCACCCGCGACGCGCCGCAGCTGCTGATCCTGGACGAGCCGACCAACCATCTCGACATCGACGCGCGCGAGGCGCTGGTGCGCGCGATCGCCGATTACGAGGGCGCGGTGCTGCTGATCACGCATGACCCGCACCTGATCGAGCTGGTCGCCGACCGGCTGTGGCTGGTCGCGGACGGCACGGTCGCGCCGTTCGACGGCGATCTCGACGACTACCGCGCGGTGCTGGCCGAGAGCGGGCGGGCGCAGGCGGGGAAAGCCGCGCCGGCGCCGAGCCGCGTCGATGACCGGCGTGCGCGGGCCGAGGCCCGCGCGGCACTCGCGCCGCTGCGCCGCCAGGCCGAGGCAGCGGAGAAGACGATCGCCCGGCTCTCCGCCGAGCGCGCGACGATCGAGGCGAAACTTGCCGATCCACGGCTCTACGCCGGTTCCGGCAGGCCCGACGAGATCGCGGCGCAGAACGCCCGGCTCGCCGCGATCGCGCGCGAGATCGCCGCCGCCGAGGAGGCGTGGCTCAGCGCGAGCGCGGCGCTGGAGGAGGCGCAGGCCTAGAGCGGTTTCCACATGAGTGGAAACCGCTCTGGTCATTCCCCGCGAGCATCTTCACGCACACGGCTGAGTCCAGCAGCGTGCGATCTGCTCTAGGCTACGCCACCCGGTCGGGCGGCTCGCGCCCGGCGAACACCGCGTCGAGATTGTCGAGAGCGCGGAACCCCATGGCGTTGCGTGTCTCGACCGTGGAACTGCCGAGATGGGGGAGCAGGAACGCGTTCTCGCACTCCAGATAGCCGGGATGGAGGCGCGGTTCGTTCTCGTACACATCGAGCCCGGCGAAGGCGACGTGGCCGGTCTTCAGCGCCGCGATCAGCGCCGCATCGTCCACCAGGCTGCCGCGGCCGGTGTTCACCACCACCGCGCCGTTGCGCAGGAGCGCGATCCGCTCGGCATTCAGCCAGCCGCGCAGGCTCTCGCCGCCCGGCGCCGTCAGCGCCAGGATGTCGATCGCGGTCAGCATCGAGGCCGGGTCGCTGTGATAGGTCGCGCCCTCCTCCAGCGCGGGTTCGAGCCGGTTGCGGTTGTGGTAGTGCACCTCCATCAGGAAGCCGCGCGCCATCCGTGCCACCGCGCGGCCGATGCGGCCCATGCCGAGGATGCCGAGCCGCTTGCCGCTCACCTGCATGCCGAGGAGCTGCGTGGGCGCCCAGCCCCGCCACCGCCACGAGCGCACCAGCCGCTCGCCCTCGCCGGCCCGGCGCGCGGCGGCGAGGATCAGCAGCATGGTCGTCTCGGCGGTCGCGTCCGTCAGCACGTCGGGCGTGTTGGTCACGACGATGCCGCGGGCCTTCGCGGCCGCGAGGTCGATATGGTCGAGCCCGACCGAGAAGGTGGCGATCGCGCGCACGCCGCCGGGCAGGCGCGCGATCGTCTCTGCGTGCAGCGGATCGCCCGCGGCGCACAGGATCGCCTCAGCGCCCTCGGCCCGGCGCAGCAGCTCGTCCGCCGCCAGCACCGTGTCCTCGGGGTTCTCGGCCAGTACCGCGTAGTCGCGGCGGGCGCGCGCCATCACGTCGCGCGGAAACACGCGGGTCAGCAGCAGCGCGGGCTTCCGGGCCGGGCGCATGGCGGAGCACTCCTCGGAACGTCGGTCCGCGTGCCTCTGCCAGCAGACCTGCGGTGCTGTCCAGGCCCGCCCCCTTGCCCCGGGGGGCTCGGGGCGTAGGATGCGCGGCTTCTCGACCGGGGAGCGGACATGGATCTCGGACTGAAGGGCAAGCGCGCGCTCGTGATGGGTGCGTCGAAGGGCCTGGGCCGCGCGATCGCCGAGGCGCTGTCGGCGGAGGGTGCCACCGTGACGGTGGCGAGCCGCGACGAGGCGGCGCTGAAGGCACTCGCCGAAGCGCTGAGCGCGAAGAACGGCGTGCCCGCCTTCGCGATCAAGGCGGATGTCGCGAACGAGGCGGGCATGGACGCGCTCGCCGACGAGGCGGTGCTGCGCATGGGCGGGGTCGATGTGCTGATCCTGAACCACGGCGGGCCGCCGGTGGGCGCGGCGCTCGACCTCTCGCTCGACGAGCTCAAGGCGCAGTTCGTGAAGATGGTGGTGGCACCGATCCGGCTCGCCATGCGGCTGCTGCCCGCCATGCGCGAGCGCAAATGGGGCCGCATCATCACGGTCGGCAGTTCGGGCATGGTGCAGCCGCTGCCGAACATGGTGCTCTCGAACACGCTGCGCGCGTCGATCGTCGGCTGGAACAAGACCCTCTCGGCCGAGGTCGCGGCCGATGGCGTCACCTGCAACATCCTCGCGCCGGGCTCGATCCTGACCGACCGCACGCGCGACACCGCTGGCGCGCGGGCGAAGAAGGAGGGCATCAGCATCGAGGAGGCGATGAACCGGGTCGCCGCCGGCATCCCGGCGAAGCGCTACGGCACGCCGGAGGAGTACGGAGCGGTCGCGGCCTTCCTCGCCTCCGAGAAAGCGTCCTACGTCACCGGCAGCATCATCCGCGTGGACGGCGGTAACGTCCGCGCGATCTGACGTGACCGCGCCGCACGCGATCGAGCCCGATCTCGCGCTCGCCGAGCGCCTGTTCGACCGGCTGCGCGCGGCGAGCCTCGATCCGCCGGGTGTCACGCGCGATGCCTATGGCGCGGGCGAGGAGCAGGCGCACGCGATCTGCATCGAGGCTGCGCGCGGATGCGGGCTCGACGTATCGCGCGACTTCGCCGGCAACACCTACGCGACCCTGCCGGGCACCGATCGCAGCGCGCGCACGCTGCTGATCGGCAGCCATCTCGACTCGGTGCGCCACGGCGGCAATTTCGACGGCGCGGCCGGGGTGATCGCGGGGCTGGCGGCCCTTGCCGGGTTGCGCACCGCGGGCGTGCAGCCACGCGCCGATGTCGCGGTGATGATGACGCGCGCCGAGGAGACGGTGTGGTTCCCGGTCTCCTTCCCCGGCTCCAAGGCCGCGCTCGGGCGGCTGCCGGCCGAGGCGCTGGATCTCCGCCGGAGCGACACCGGGCGCAGCCTGGCCGCCCACATGGCCGAGCTCGGCTTCGAGCCGGACGCGATCCGGGCCGGCAGGCGTCACCTCGATCCGGCGCGGCTCGCCGGCTTCGTCGAGGCACATATCGAGCAGGGGCCCGAGCTGATCGAGGTCGATCGCGCGGTCGCCATCGTGCCCTCGATCAGCGGCGGGTATCGCTTCCGCAACGCGGTGATCCGCGGCGAATACGCGCATGTGGGCGGCGCGCCGAAGCGCGTGCGGCGCGATGCGGTCGCGGCACTGGCGCACATCATCGCCGGGCTGAACGCGGCGTGGGACCAACTGGATGCGGCGGGCCACCGCATCATGGTCACGGTCGGTGTGATCGGAATCGATCCCGAGATGGCGACCTGGAGCCGCGTGCCGGGCGAGGCGCGCTTCACGCTCGATATCCGCGCGGTCGATCTGCCCGCGCTCGAGACGATGCGCGCGCGGCTCGATGCGCTGATCGCCGAGGCCGAGGCGAAGCACCGCGTCGTCGTCGCGCTCGGTGCCGACACCTCGCCGCAGCCAGGCTTCCTGAATGACGCGCTGCTCGAACGGCTGCGCGCCGCCGCCCGTGCGCGCGGCATCGCCGTGCACGAGATGCCATCCGGGGGCGGACACGACGCGCTTGCCTTCCACGACGCCGGCGTGCCGGCGGCGATGCTGTTCATCCGCAACCAGAACGGCAGCCACAACCCCGACGAGGCGATGGAACACGTCGACTTCGCCGAGGCCGCGCGCATCCTCACGACGCTGGCTGCCACCCACGAGGGCTGAGATGCTTGCCAACCTGACGCCGGACCTCGATCTGGCGGCGCGCGTCTTCGAGGCGCTGCGCGTGCGTACCCATGACGGTGTCGGCATCACGCGCGAGGCCTACGGTCGGGGCGAGCGGATCGCGCATGAGATCGTGCTGGCCGAGGCGCAGGCGATCGGTCTGGAGATCGCGACCGATCACATGGGCAACCGGTTCCTGACCCTGCCTGGTGTGGACAGGGCCGCGCCGCAGGTGATCGTCGGCAGCCATCTCGACAGTGTGGTGCGCGGCGGCAACTACGACGGCGCGGCCGGCGTAGTCGCGGGGCTCGCGGCGGTCGCCGGCATGGTGCGCGCGGGATTCACGCCCGGTCGTGACGTGACGGTGATGGCGATCCGCGCCGAGGAGGCCGGGTCGTGGTTCCCGACCTCCTATCCCGGCAGCCGCGGCGCGCTCGGCCGGCTCGCGCCGGAGGAGCTCGACATCCGCCGCCAGGACAGCGGACGGACGCTGGCCGAGCACATGGCCGAGGAGGGATTCGATCCCGAGGCCGCGCGCGCCGGCCGCGCGAGCCTGACGCGCGAAACCGTCGCGGCGTTCGTCGAGCTGCACATCGAGCAGGGGCCGGTGCTGGATGTCGAGGGGATTCCCGTCGGCATCGTCACCGGCATTCCAGGCTCGCGCCGCCTGCGCGCCGCGCGCGTGCTCGGCAAGTACGACCACTCGGGGGCGACGCCGCGCAAGTACCGCCATGACGCCGCGATCGCGCTCGCCGAACTCGCGCATCGGCTCGACGAGGAATGGGCAAGGCTGGATGCGATGGGGCGCGAACTCGTCTGCACCTTCTGCGTGCTCGCGACAACGGCCGAGGCCGGGTTCACCAAGATCCCGGGTGAGGCGCGGTTCGAACTCGACGTGCGCAGCGTCGATCGCGCGAACTGCGACGCGCTGTTCGCCGCCCTGCACCGCATGGTGCCGGAGATCGCAGCGCGGCGCGGCGTGCGGTTCGAGCTGGGCCCCGAGCGCGACTCGCAGCCGGGGCTGATGGACCAGGGCGTGCGCGAGGGGCTGGCCAAGGCGGCGCGCGATCTCGGCATCGCGCACAAGGTGATGCCCTCGGGCGGTGGTCATGACGCGGCCGCCTTCGCCGCCGCCGGCATCCCGGCGGGGATGATCTTCGTGCGCAACCAGAACGGCAGCCACAACCCGGACGAGGACATGCGGATAGAAGATTTCGCGCAGGCAACGGCTGTGTTGCAGCGCTGGATGGCGGAGGCCTCCTCGTGAGCGTGCGTCTCGCCGTCGATATCGGCGGCACCTTCACCGATCTCGCGCTGGAGAACGGCGCCCGGCGCTGGACGACCAAGGTGCTGACCACTCCGGCCGCACCCGAGGAAGGGGTGATGCAGGGCGTGCGCGCGATCCTCGCGGACGCCGGAGTCACGCCCTCGGACCTGGCGCTGGTCATCCACGGCACGACGCTCGCGACCAACGCCCTGATCGAGCGCAAGGGGGCGAAGACCGCGCTGATCACGACCGAAGGCTTCCGCGACGTGCTCGCGCTGGGCAACGAGGCGCGCTACGACCAGTACGACCTTCAGATCGTGCTGCCCGAGCCGCTGGTGCCGCGGCGGCTGCGCCTGCCGGTCAGCGAGCGGCTCGACAACGAGGGCCACGTGCTGCGCCCGCTCGATGAGGCCGGATTGCGCGCGCTGGTGCCGGTTCTGAAGGCGGAACGCGTCGAGGCGATCGCGATCGGCTTCCTGCACGCCTTCGTCAATCCCGCGCATGAGCGCCGCGCGCGCGACATTCTGGCGGAGGAGCTGCCCGACGTCCCGATCAGCCTCTCCTCCGAGGTCTCGCCGGAGATGCGCGAGTGGGAACGGTTCTCGACCACTGTCGCCAACGCCTATGTGCAGCCGCTGATGAGCCGCTACCTCACGCGGCTGGAGAGCGGGCTGCGGGACCTCGGCATCACCTGCCCGCTGTTCCTGATGCTGTCGGGCGGCGGACTGACCACCGTCGAGACCGCGTGCCGCTTCCCGATCCGCCTGGTCGAGTCCGGCCCCGCCGGCGGGGCGATCTTCGCGGCGACGATCGCGCGCGAATGCGGCATCGCGGATGTGCTCTCCTACGACATGGGCGGCACCACCGCGAAGGTGTGCCTGATCGACGACTACCGGCCGCAGGCGTCCCGCACCTTCGAGGTCGCGCGGGTCGGGCGGTTCAAGAAGGGCTCCGGGCTGCCGCTGCGCATTCCCGTGATCGAGATGGTGGAGATCGGCGCCGGTGGCGGCTCGATCGCGCATGTCGATGCGTTGGGGCGGATCGCCGTCGGCCCGGAGAGCGCGGGCGCCGATCCGGGGCCGGCCTGCTACGGCCGCGGCGGCGACAAGCCCGCGGTGACGGACGCGAATCTCGCGCTCGGCCGCTACGATCCCGCCCGCTTCGCCGGCGGCAAGCTCGCGCTGCGCCCGGAGGCGGCGCGCGCGGCGCTGGAGGCGCATGTCGGATCGAAGCTCGGGCTCGATCCGGCCATGGCCGCCCTCGGCGTGGTCGAGATGGTGGACGAGAACATGGCGAACGCGGCGCGTGTGCACGCGATCGAGTCCGGCAAGAACCTTGACGGCCGCACGCTCATCGCCTTCGGCGGCGGCGGCCCCGTGCACGGCTATCGCGTGGCCGAGAAGATCGGCATTCGCCAGGTGCTCGTGCCGTCCGGCGCCGGCGTGGGCAGCGCGATTGGCTTCCTGCGGGCACCCGTCGCCTACGAGGTGGTGAAGAGCCTCTACCAGCGCTTCGCGAGTTTCGATCTCGCCGCGGTGAACGCGCTTCTGGCCGAGATGCAAAGGGAAGCGGCCGCGATCGTCGCGCTCGGCGCGCAGGGAGCGGCGACCGAGGAGCACCGGCTCGGCTACATGCGCTATGTCGGCCAGGGCCACGAGATCGCGGTGCCGATCCCCGCGCGCGTGCTGACCGAGGCGGACGTGACGGCGATCCGCGCGGAGTACGACCGGCTCTACACGGCGTTCTACGACCGGCCGGTGCCGGGATCGGATGTCGAGATCCTGTCCTTCGCCGTGACGGTCGCGACCGTGCCGCCACCGGTCGCGGCAGCGAAGGCGACGCCCGTGCGCAGCCGCGCCACACCCGCGCGCACACAACCCGTGCGGGACACCACGACCGGCGCCGTGTCGGAGTGGGCGATCTACGACCGCGTGTCGTTGCCGCCCGGTGCGACGCTCGAAGGCCCCGCGATCATCGCCGAGGACGAGACCTCGACGCTGGTCGGTCCCGGCTGGCGCGCGGAGATCGACGGGTTCGGCTACATTCGCCTGAGCCAGGGCTGAGGGAGTTCGACCGATGACCGACATGGCCCCCGCGACGGCCGCCAGCGCCGCGCTCGCGAAGATCCAGACCCAGATCATGTGGAACCGCCTGATCGCCGTGGTCGAGGAACAGGCGCAGACGATGATCCGCACGGCGTTCAGCACGACGGTGCGCGAGGCGGGCGACCTCTCGGCCGGCATCTTCGACCTCAAGGGGCGGATGCTCGCCCAGGCGGTCACCGGCACGCCCGGCCACGTGAACTCGATGATGGAGTCGGTCGCGCACTTCCTCGCGAAGTTCCCCGCCGAGACCATGAAGCCCGGCGATCACTACATCACCAACGATCCCTGGCTGGGCACGGGGCACCTGCACGACCTCACCGTGGTCACGCCTGCGTTCAAGGACGGGCGCATCGTCGGGCTGTTCGCCAACACCGCGCACATCATCGACATCGGCGGGCTCGGCATGGGGCCCGAGGGACGGAGCGTCTTCGAGGAGGGGCTCTACATCCCGATCGTGAAGTGCTTCGAGGAGGGGCGGGCGAACGAGACCTTCTTCGACTTCCTGCGCGCGGGCAGCCGCACGCCGGTGGAGCTCGAAGGCGACGTCTATTCGCTGTGCGCCTGCAACGATGCCGGCGCGAAGCGCCTGATCGAGATGATGGACGAGTTCGGCATGGAGAGCCTCGACCCGCTGGCCGAGGCGATCTTCGAGGCCAGCTTGCGCGCGACCGAGGCCGAGATCGCGCGTCTGCCGCGCGGCACATGGCAGGCCGAGATCCGCTCCGACGGCTACGAGGCGCCGGTGACGCTGCACGCCAAGCTGACGGTGAACAAGGCGACCATCGACGTGGACTATGCCGGCACCTCGGGGCTCTCGACGCGCGGCATCAACGTCCCGCCCGCCTATTGCCGCGCCTACACGTGCTTCGGGCTGAAGGTGGTGGTGGCGCCCGAGATCCCGAACAACTGGGCGAGCCTCCAGCCCTTCCGCATCGCCATTCCCGAGGGCTGCATCCTGAACGCGCCGCGCCCGTACCCGGTGAGCGTGCGCCACGTGATCGGGCAGCTCCTGCCCGACCTGATGATGGGCTGCCTCGCCCAGGCCGTGCCGGAGCGTGTCGCGGCTGAAGGTTCGTCGTGCCTCTGGAATCCCCCGCTGCGTGGCGGATCGCAGGTGTCGGGGCAGAAGGCGAAGCTGCCGGATTTCGAGATCATCAGCTTCAACTCGGGCGGCACGGGCGCGCGCGCGACCAAGGACGGCCTCTCCGGCATCGCGTTCCCATCGGGCGTGCGGACGATGCCGGTCGAGGCCACCGAGAACGTCGCCCCGGTGATCTTCTGGACCAAGGAGCTGCGCCCCGACAGCGCCGGTGCCGGCAGGACGCGCGGTGGCGCCGGCCAGATCATGGTGATCGGCACCAAGGGCGATGCCGAGTTCGCGGTGAACGCGATCTTCGACCGGGTCGCGAACGCACCGAAGGGCCGGTTCGGCGGCGGCGACGGCGCACCGGGGGCGGTGCTGCTCGACGACGGCACGGTGCTGCGCACCAAGGGGTTCCAGATCATCCCCGAGGGGCGACGGCTGGTGCTGCACCTGCCCGGCGGCGGCGGCATGGGCAACCCGCGCGAGCGCGATCCGGCGCTGGTGCGCCGCGATGTCGCGGACGGGATAGTCTCGCCGGCGGCGGCCGCGCGGCTTTACGGGGTGGCCGTATAGCCGTCAGGTGCGACTCAGCTCCGCGCGCGGATCGAGCGCGTCGGCAAGCGCGTCGCCGGCGAAGTTGGTGGCGACCACGGTGATGAAGATCGCGAGCCCCGGCCACACCGCGGCCATCGGGGCGGCGAACACCAGTTCCTGCGCGTTCGCCAGCATGTTGCCCCAGGACGGCGTCGGCGGCTGGATGCCCAGGCCCAGGAACGACAGCACGCTCTCGACCAGGATGACGTTGCCGACCGTCAGCGTGGTCGCGACCGCGACATGGGCGGCGAGGTTGGGCGCGACGTGCCGCCACAGCAGGCGCGGGGTCGAGGCGCCGAGCGCGATCGCGGCACGCGCGTAGTCCATGCGCAGGATGGAGAGCGCGGCGCCGCGCGTGATGCGCGCGACCTTCACCCAGCCGAAGATCGCGATGATGACCACGATGCGGATCAGGTCGAGGGCGGCGACATCGCGCGGCAGGCCGAGCTGCCCCGGATCGACCGCGGCGAGCACGATCAGCAGCGGCAGCGCGGGCAGGGCGATCAGCCCGTCGGCAAGGCGCATCAGCACGGCATCGATCAGCCCGCCGAACCAGGCGGCGGCGAGGCCGATCGCAAGCCCGATCGCGGCGGAGGCCAGCGCCGCGGCAAGCCCCACGGTGAGCGAGACGCGCGCGCCGTAGAGCAGGCGCAGCAGCAGGTCGCGACCGAGCTCGTCGGTGCCGAGCGGGTGCGTGGCCGAGGGCGGTTGGAGCCGGTTGAACAGGTCGGGCGTGAACGGGTCGTGGCCCATCGCGTGGGCGACCAAGGGCGCGCTCAGCGCGGCGAGCGCGAGGGCGAGCAGGATCACCGCCGAGATCGCGCCGGCGCCGTGGGCGAGGAAACGGGCGAGCGCGCGGCTGCTCATGAGCGGAGGCGCGGATCGATCGCGATCTGCGCGAGGTCGGCGAGGAGGTTGGCGAGCAGCGTGACGATCGCCGTCAGCATCAGCGCGAGCAAGGCGAGGTTGTAGTCGTTGCCGAGGATGGCGTCATAGATGAGCTTGCCCATGCCGGGCCAGGCGAACACGGCTTCGACGATCAGCGCGCCGGAGACGAGGGTGGCGAAGTCGAGCCCGGCGACGGTGATGATGGGAATCGAGGCGTTGGGGAGCGCGTGGTTGAGGATCACGCGGCGTTCGGGTGCGCCCTTGGCGCGCGCGGTGCGGATGTAGAGGTTGCGCAGCGCGTCGATCATGGCCGCGCGGGTCTGGCGCGCGTAGCTCGCGAGGCCCAGCACGGTGAGGGTGAGGCCGGGCAGCGCGAGGTGGGTCAGCCAGGCGGCGAGGCCCGGCTGGTCGGGCGGGCCGCCGGCGGGCAGCCAGCCGAGGGTGACGGCGAACAGGATGATGAGAAGGATGCCCAGCCAGAACGACGGCATCGAGATCCCGGCGAAGGCGATGGCGTTGACGGTGTAGTCGAGTGCGCCGCGCGGGCGCCGGGCGGCGAGGATGCCGAGCGTGACGCCGATCAGCGCCGAAAGGATGGTGGTGGGCAGCAGCAGCGCGAGCGAGTTGAGCAGGGCGTTGCCGAGCACCTCGTGCGCGGGGGCGGCGAACAGGCGCGAGAAGCCGAACTGTCCTTGCAGCGCGCCCGCGGCCCAGGCGAGGTAGCGGCTGACGAGCGGCTGATCGAGCCCGTGGAGCGCGCGCAGCCGCGCGGCGTCCTCGGCGGAGAGGCGCGGGTCGCCGGCGATGGCGAGGTCGATGGGATCGCCGGGCATGAGCCCGATCAGCGCATAGGCGGCAAACGACAGGATGGCGACGGTGACGGCGCTCTGGAGCAGGCGTTGGCCGATCAGACTGAGCATAAGTGGGGGTCCGGGGCCTCAGGCCCCGGGCGGGGGTGCAGGGGGCGAGGCCCCCTGCGTTATTGAGTAACTTTCCACTGTTCGACCCACATCGACGACGGCGCGAGGTGTCCGGTCGGCCGCACGCCCTCCAGCCAGCGCGGCCAGACATGCGCGTCGGAGCGGAAGAACAGCGGCAGGACGGGCCGTTCGGTCATGTAGATCTCCTGCACGCGGCGCCACATCGGCCGGCGTTCCTCGCGGTCAAGGGTGAGCGGCAGGTTCTCGATCAGGTCGTCCATCTCCTGGTTGCGGAAGCCGGTGTAGTTCTGGCCCGACCAGTTGCGTTCCTCGGTCGGGATCTCGGTCGAGTGCAGGATGGTGCGCGGCACGTTCTCGGGGCTGGAGATCCAGGCGAACAGGGCCATGGCCTGGAAGCGGCGCTTCGAGACGGTTTCGCCGAAAAACACGCGCGGGGGTTCGTTGCGGATGCGGATATCCACGCCGATCTGGCGCCACATGCCTTGCAGCACCTGCTGAACGAGCTCGCGCGAGCGGTTGCCGGCGGTGGTCATGAGTTCGAGGGACAGGCGTTCGCCGGCAGCGTTACGGCGGATGCCGTCGGGGCCGGGGCGCCAGCCAGCTTCTTCGAGCAGGCGCCGCGCGCCGTCGGGGTCGAAGGGCGTGACCGGCAACGTGTCGTCATGCATCCAGTCGAGCGGATTGACAAAGGAGTGCGCGACCGGCTGGCGGTTGTCGAACAGGCGTTCGACGATCTGCCGGCGGTCGATGCCGCGCAGCAGCGCCTCGCGTACGCGCGCGTCGGCGAGGGCGGGGTTGTCCAGGTTCAGGTCGATGTGCTCGTAGATCAGTCCGGGCTGGTAGTGGATGCGGAAGCGCTGGCCGGCGCGGCGTTCGAGTGCGATCGCCTGGTCGAGGGTGAGGCCCAATTCGCCCGCGATCATGTCGATCTGGCCGGCGAGCAACGCAGCTTCGAGCGCCGTGGTGTTCTCGATGGTGCGGATGACGATGCGGCGGAAGGCGGGCGCGTCGCCCCACCAATTCTCGTTGCGTTCGAGCGTGACGGAGGCGCCCGTCTGCAACGCGGCGATGCGGTATGGGCCGGACCAGAGGCCGGGGCGCGTCGGCTCGCGGTCGTAAAGGGTGCGGGTGCGGTAGGCGCGCGGGTCCTCCTGCCAGATCGCGCGGTCGAGATGCGCGGGCAACGGGCGGAGATCGTTGATCGCGTTGTACTGGAAGGTGAGCTTGCCGAAGTGCAGGGTGACGGTGCGCGGATCGACGACGACGATCCTGTGCAGCGAGCGGTAGAGCTCGGCGGGCCCCATGCCGGTGGCGGGTTCGCGCCCGGCCTCCCAGGCGAAGACGATGTCATCGGCGGTGATCGGCGTGCCGTCGCCCCAGCGCGCGTTCTCGCGCAGGCGGTAGGTGACGCGGATGCCGGGGTTGCCGTTGGGGGCGGTCTCGCGCACGGCGTCGCCGCCCTCGATGGTCGGCAGGTGGGTGCAGAGCATGCACGTCAGTTGCCAGTCGGCATCGTAGGTCGTGATCGGCCGGAGCGTGAAGCCGTGCACATAGGACTTCGCCGCCATCGTTTCGATGGAGGGATGCAGCGTCGATGGGTACTGCGTCAGGCCGATGGTGAGCTGGTCGCGCGCCTGGATGGTCGCCGGTAGGGCGAGCAGGACGAGGGCGGTCAGGGCTGTCCGTAGGGCCATGCGCGTGCTCCATGCCAGACGGAAGGATGAGCACCTCCTCGCCGGCCAGACTGTACACGATCGTGTAGGGCGTGCCGGCGACGGTCAGCTCCCGTGTGCCAGGTCGCCGACCGGGTCGGCCGAGAAACGGCAGGCCGTGGAGCTGCCCGGCACTGCGCCGGATGCGTTCGGCAATGCGGATTGCCGCGTCAGGGTTGTCCCGGGCAATGAAGGCAACAGCATCCAGCAGTTCCGCCAATGCGCCGTCGGTCCAGCGCAGGCTCACCGCGGCGTGTCGGGCCTGATGCCGGCGATCAGCGTGTCGAGGCGCGCCATCGCCTCCTCGTGCGAGACGGTGCGGCCTGCGGCAGCGTCGGCCTCGGCCTCGGCCAAGCGCGCCATGAGGGCGAAGGTCTGTGCGGCGTGGCTCGCAAGGGCCTCGGCGACCACCGAGTCCGCGGGACGATCGAGCGCACGCGCCAACTGGTCGATCGCGCGATCGACCTGCTCGGGCAGTTCAACGGTCCGCTTCACCATGCCGCTCATGCATCCGTCTCCTTCACGGTGAGGCTAGCACAGTCACGCCTCCTCCTTCGCGCGCGCCTCCTCGGCCGAGCCGATGCCGCCATGCGACTTCGACCAGGTCACCGGATCGTCGAGGAACCGGCGCACCTCGGCGAGTGCGGCGTCGCTGAAATACGGGTGCGCGCGGCAGACCTCGAGCACGTCCCACCAGGTGCAGAGATGGTGCAGGCCGATGTTCATGCCCTTCAGCGTCTCGAAGCTGCCGGGGAACACGCCGTAGTAGAAGACCACGAAGGTGTGGTTCACGATCGCGCCGGCATCGCGGAGCGCCTGGCAGAAGCGGATCTTCGACTGCCCGTCGGTGGTGAGGTCCTCGACCAGCAGGGTGCGCTGCCCCTCGGGCACGTCGCCCTCGATCAGCGCGTTGCGGCCGAAGCCCTTGGGCTTCTTGCGCACATAGACCATCGGGGTGAGCATCCGGTCGGCGATCCAGGCGGCGAAGGGGATGCCGGCGGTCTCGCCGCCCGCCACCACGTCGAAGGTCTCGTAGCCGACATGCCGGCCGATCTTCTCCACCGCGAGGTCGCTGATCTTGGTGCGCGCGCGCGGGAAGTAGATGATCTTGCGGCAGTCGATGTAGACGGGCGATTTCCAGCCCGAGGTGAAGGTGTAGGGTTCCTCGGGGCGGAAGTTGACGGCCTTGATGTCGAGCAGGATGCGGGCGGTGATGAGCGCCGCGTCGCGGTCCCAGTCGGAGGCGTGACGGTCGGACATGCGGGTCCCCTTCGAGCGGATCAGCCTACGTAGCCGCGCGTGAGCGGGGGCACAACCGAGGCAGTGTGGGTGCTGGCCGACCCGCGTGCGGGCACGGCGAACCAGGCGCTCGGCATCGCCGAGCGGCTGGGTGTGCCGTTCCGGGTGGTGGAGCTCGGGTGGTCGGCGTGGGCGCGCGTGCCGTGGCCGTGGCCGACGCTCGCCGGACTGGACGCGGCGTCGCGGGCGCGGATCGTGCCCCCGTGGCCGCGTCTGGTGATCTCGGCCGGGCGTCGGTCGGCGCCGGTGGCGCTGTGGCTCGGCCAGCGGGGCGTGCGCACGGTGCACGCGATGCGGCCGGGCTTCGGCGCCGCGCGGTTCGACCTGCTGGTGCTCGGCCGGCATGACCGGCCCCGCCCGGCGCCGAACGTGATCGAGATCGTCGGCGCCTGCCACCGGGTCTCCGCCGCCGTGCTGGCGCAGGCGCGCGCGGAATGGGCTGAGCTCGCGGCACTCCCCTCCCCGCGCGTCGCGGTGCTGGTTGGCGGTCCGGTGCGCGCCGAGGGGCTCGATCGCGGGACGGCGGCGCGGCTGATCCCGCGCGTGCTCGCCCGCTTCCCCGACGCGTCGCTGCTGGTGACGACCAGCCGGCGCACCGGGACAGAGGCGACGGCGCTGATCGCGGCGGCGCTCGCGGACCGGCCGCACCGCCTGTTCCGCTGGGGTGACGCGGGGCCGAACCCGTATCTCGGCTACCTCGCGTTCGCCGACGCGATCGTCGTGACCGGCGATTCGGTGTCGATGCTGGCGGAGGCGTGCGCGACCGCCGCGCCGGTGTTCGTCGCCACGCGCGAGCGCGGCCGGCACGAGCGGATGATCGAGAGCCTGATGAATGCCGGACGGGCCAGGCCACTCCGGGTTGCTGCCGCGCCCTTCCCGGTCACACCGCTCGATGAGGCCGACCGCGTCGCCGCGGCGATCCGCGCCCGCGGACTGCTCGACTGACGCTCAGGGCAGCGGCGCCTTGCCCTCCGGCCGCCCCAGCAGCGCGGTCGAGAGGCGCGGCGGCAGCGCGCCCACGAGCCGCGCCGCGAGCCCCAGCCACCACGGGAACACCACCCGGCGCCGCCCCCGCGCAACCCCACGCAGGATGATCGCGGCGGCGCGGTCGGCGTCCATCAACCCGGGCATGGGGAAGCGGTTGCCCGCCGTCATGGGCGTGCGGATGTAGCCGGGGCAGACGCTCGTCATCGCCACCCCGTCGCGCGCGGCCACCGCGGCGGTCGCCACCGTCCAGGCATCGACGGCGGCCTTGGTCGCGCAATAGGTCGGCGCGCCCGGCGCGGCGACGAAGCCCGCGATCGAGCCGATCACCGCGATCCGGCCACGCACGCCGTCCGGCCCCGGCGCCTGGGCGCGCATGGCGGCCAGCGCCGGATGCACCGTGTTCAGCACGCCCAGCAGATTCGTCTCGACCAGCAGCCGCGTCTGCGCCGGCGTCTCGGGCGCGCCGCCGCCGGTGCCGGCCGAGACCCCGGCATTGGCGATCACCAGATCGAGCCTGCCGGCGCCGTTGATCCAGTCCGCCATGGCCGCCGCGTCGCGCACGTCCAACACGACCGCGCGGAGCTCGGCGCCCTTCGCCCGCGCCGCTTGCCCCAGCTCGGCCAGGCGCGCGGCATCGCGGCCGGAACAATGCAGCACCGTGCCGGGGCGCGCGCAGGCGAGCGCGAGCGCGCGGCCGAGCCCCGAGGAGGCGCCGGTGATGAGCACGGAGCGGAACGGCAGGTCGGCCATCGCTTCCCATCCTGGCCCCTCGCGGCTACAAGGCGCCACCCCATGCCCGCCCCCTCCCCGCACCTCGCCTCGATGACCGGCTTCGCCCGCCACCGCGGCGAGGGCCACGGCATCGCCTGGGTGTGGGAGGTGAAGTCCGTGAACGGACGCGGGCTCGATCTCCGCTTCCGCCTGCCGAACGGGCTCGACGCGATCGAGCCCGCACTGCGCGAGGTGGCGCAGAAGCACCTGCGCCGCGGCAACGTGTCCGCGACGCTGACGGTGCGGCGCGACGAGAGCGCGGCCCGGCCCACACTCGATCCCGCCGCGCTGGACGCCGCGCTCGCGCTGATCGCCGAGGTGCGCGGCCGCATCCCCGATGCCCCGGCGCCGAGTGCCGAGGCCGTGCTCGCGCTGCCCGGCGTGCTGCGCGCGCCGGCTGCCGAGGAGGACGACGAGGCGGTCGAGGAGGCGCGGCGCGGCGCGATCGCGGCGAGCTTCCGTGCCGCGATCGAGGCGCTGGCCGAGGCGCGGCGCGAGGAGGGGGCGCGCATCGGCGCGGTGCTGGCGGCCAAGCTCGACGAGATCGAGGCGCTGGTGATCACCGCCGAGGCCGACGCCGCCACCCAGCCCGCCGCACTCCGCGACAAGCTCACCGCGGCGCTGCGATCCCTGCTCGACCAGGTGCCGCAACTGCCGGAGGAGCGGCTCGCGCAGGAGGTCGCGCTGCTTGCCGCGCGCGCCGACGTACGCGAGGAGATCGACCGGCTGCACGCGCATCTCGCCCAGGCGCGCGCGCTGCTGGCCGAGGGCGCGCTGGTCGGGCGGCGGCTCGACTTCCTCACCCAGGAGTTCAACCGCGAGGCCAACACGCTGTGCAGCAAGGCGGCCGCGCCCTCGCTGACCGCGACGGGGCTCGCGCTCAAGGCGGCGATCGAGCAGTTCCGCGAGCAGGTGCAGAACCTTGAGTGACGGGATCACGCGGCGGGGCCTGCTGCTGGTGCTGTCCTCGCCCTCGGGCGGGGGCAAGACCTCGATCGGCCGGGCGCTGCGCGTGACCGACCCGAATCTCGGCCTCTCGGTCTCGCTCACCACGCGGCCGCCGCGCGAGGGCGAGACGGACGGCAAGGACTACCATTTCGTCGATGAGGCGGCGTTCCTTGCCGCGGTGCGCGAGGGCCGGCTGATCGAGCACGCCGAGGTGTTCGGCGCGCGCTACGGCACGCCGCGCGCGCCGGTCGAGGCCGCGCTCGCCGAGGGGCGTGACCTGCTGTTCGACATCGACTGGCAGGGCACGCGCCAGCTTCGCGAAGCGCTGCCCGAGGACGTGGTGTCGGTGTTCATCCTGCCGCCCTCGATGGCGGAACTCGAACGGCGGCTGCGCGCGCGGCGCCTCGATGATGACGCGACGGTCACGCGGCGCATGAGCCGGGCCGCGGCCGAGATCGCGCACTGGGACGAGTACGGCTACGTGATCGTCAATCGCGACTTCGATCTCTCGGTCGGCGCCGTGCGATCGATCCTGGCGGCCGAACGGCTGAAGCGCAGCCGCCAGACCGGGCTCGCTCACTTCGTCGCGGGGCTGCTGGCGTAACGGCCCGCGGGAAGCCATCTTCCGCGCCATGATCGACCCGAAGGCCCTCCTCGACCGTTTCCTCGGCGCCGGCACGGCCGACCGCGCCGCCGGCGCCCTCTCCAACGCCGACCAGAAGCTCGCCGGCATGGGCGTGCCCGGGGGCCTCGCCGGCGCGGCGGCGGGGGCCGGGCTGCTGGCCCTGCTGGTGGGCGGTAAGGCCGGCAAGGTCGCGCGCTATGGCGGCGCGGCCGCGCTCGGCGCGCTCGCCTACCGCGCCTGGCAGTCCTGGCAGCAGGGCCAGGCGGCGCCGACCGCGCCGCCGCTTCCGGCCGAGATCGCCGCGACGGATGCGCGCTTCCTGCCGCATGCGACCATGGGCGCCGACGGCCAGCCCTTCGCGCTCGCGCTCATCCGCGGCATGATCGGCGCGGCGAAGGCGGATGGCCATGTCGATGCCGAGGAGAGCCGGCGCATCTTCGAGGCGGTCGAGCGCGCGGGCCTCGGGCCGGAGGAGAAGGCCGCGATCTTCCAGGCGATGAACGCGCCGTCCGACCCGGCGGCGATCGCCGCCGCGGCCGCGACGCCCGAGCAGGCGGCCGAACTCTGGCTCGCCGCCCGGCTCGCCGCCACGCCCGACCACCCGGCCGAGCGCGCCTTCCTCGATGCGCTGGCGCACCGGCTGAACCTCGATCCCGGATTGCGCGCTGCGCTCGACCAGCAGGCCGCGGCCGCGCACGCGAGCGGATGAGGCGCCGGCCCGACCTGGTGCTGGAGCAGGAGGCAGCGGCGGCCGGCCGCATCGCCGGTGTGGACGAGGCGGGCCGCGGCCCGCTCGCCGGACCGGTCTTCGCCGCCGCGGTGATGTTCCTCGTGCCCCCTGGTGCCGAGCTCGCGCGACGGATCGACGACAGCAAGCGCATGAGCGGGGCGCAGCGCGAGACGGCGTATCGCCTGCTCGATGACGCGCGCGAGGCGGGGCGCGTCGCGATCGGGGTCGGCGCGGCCTCCGTGCCCGAGATCGGGCGGCTGAACATTCTCCAGGCGACCTATCTGGCGATGCGGCGCGCCGTCGCGCGGCTCTCGCCCGCACCCGACATGATCCTGATCGACGGCAATCGCGGCCCGCGTTTCGACTGCGCCGTGCGCTGCGTCGTCGGCGGGGATCGGATCTGCCTCTCCATCGCGGCCGCCTCGGTGGTGGCGAAGGTGCTGCGCGACCGCGCCATGCGGCGGCTCGCCGCGCGCTGGCCCGCTTACGGGTGGGCGGCGAACTGCGGCTATCCGACGGCCGCGCACCGGGCCGCGCTGATGGCCCTCGGCGCGACCCCGCATCACCGGCGCGGCTTCGCGCCCGTCGAGGCCGCGCGTTTGCGCGATTGACGCGGAGTCCGCCGATTCGCAGGATGCGCGCTTCGCCGCCGTCCTGGTGGCGCCGAGGGTTCCATGGGCCGCCAGCTCGACCTGCCGCTCGATCGCGTGCAGCGCGGCGACTGCATCAGCGTGATGCGGTCGCTGCCGCCTGCGTCCGTGCACGCGGTGTTCGCCGATCCGCCCTACAACCTCCAGCTCCAGGGCGAGCTGCGCCGGCCGGACGACTCGCTCGTCGATGCCGTGGACGAGGCGTGGGACCGTTTCCCCGATCTCGCCGCCTATGACGCCTTCACGCGCGCCTGGCTCACGGAGGCGCGCCGCGTGCTGCGCCGCGACGGCACCATCTGGGTGATCGGCAGCTACCACAACATCTTCCGCATCGGCACGATCCTGCAGGATCTCGGGTTCTGGATCCTCAACGACATCGTCTGGCGCAAATCCAACCCGATGCCGAACTTCCGCGGGCGGCGCTTCACCAACGCGCACGAGACTCTGATCTGGGCGGCCTGGGACAAGGAGGCGCGGTATCGTTTCAACTACGAGGCGATGAAGGCGCTGAACGACGAGGTGCAGATGCGGAGCGACTGGACGCTGCCGCTCTGCACCGGCGCCGAACGGCTGAAGGGACCGGAGGGACGGAAGCTGCATCCGACCCAGAAGCCCGAGGCGCTGCTGCACCGGGTGATCCTGGCCAGCACCCAGCCGGGCGAGACGATCCTCGATCCGTTCTTCGGCACCGGCACCACCGGCGCGGTGGCGCGGCGGCTGAACCGGCGCTTCATCGGCATCGAGCGCGACGAGGGCTATGCCGCGGCGGCCGAGGCGCGCATCGCCGCGATCGATCCGGTCGCCGACGAGACGCTGACGGCCACGCCCTCGAAGCGCGAGGCGCCGCGGGTGCCGTTCGGCGCGCTGCTGGAGGCGGGGCTGCTGGCGCCGGGGGCGCTGCTGTGGGACCGGCACCGGCGGATCAGCGCGGAGGTGGCAGCGGATGGGACCGTGCGGACGCGCAGCGTGCGCGGCTCGATCCATCGCGTCGGCGCCGCGGTGCAGGATGCCGCCTCCTGCAACGGCTGGACCTTCTGGCACTACGAGGAGGCGGGGACGCTTCTGCCGATCGACGTGCTGCGCGAACGGCTGAGGGCGGGCTGACGCCGGGTCGACTCTCCACGGACTCTCCAGCAAGCCTCAAGATCATCGCCAAGCCCGCGTGCGCGCCATCGGGCATGGTCCGTCCGCACCCCGCCATCCCGGCAGGGCCGGATCGAAAGGATCTGCACCGTGACCACCCACAAGGCCGTCGCCGTCTCCGCACAGCGCTGGATCGGCCCCGAACTCTTCAAGCACCTCGCCGGCAAGGCGTTGGCCGACGCGGCCAGGCGCACGCAGGGCTGACGCGCGCTCAGGCTGCCTCTCGTGCCCTCTCGCCCCGTCTCGCGGCGGGCGGCCCCTGGGGGACGCCCGCCCGCCGCAGACCTTCGACACAGCGCTCGATCAGCGCGACGTCACCACAGAAGAAAAAGTCCGACCGCGTGGTCGCGAGCGTATAGCCCGGTGCGCGGCGCATCAGCTCGGCGCCTATGGGTGGCGCCTCCTCCGCCCGGCCGCAGCAGGTGAGGGTGAAGCCGAGCGCGAAATAGCCCTGGACGAAACTCGGGTTCAGAACGATCGACTGTTCGAGCAGCTCGATCGCCTCGTCATGCTCGTGCAGGAAGCAGTGCGCCCGGCCGAGCACGCAGAGATTCATACTGTCCTGGTTGTCGAGCGCGACCGCGATCCGCGCCTGCTCCAGCGCCTCGCGCAGCAGCCGCGGCCGCGCTGCCGGATCTCACAGCACCGAGCTTTGCAGGTGAACATAGGAGCGCGCGCCGCGCGCGCGACGCCCGGATCGAGCTCGATCCGCGCAAGCTGCGGCTCCGCCAGCGCGGCGAACTGGTGACCTTCGTCAGTGCCGCCTCGTCGGCGAGCCTGGTGCAGGTCTATCTCGCCGGTCTTCAGGGAAACCTGTTCAGCGCGCCCTGGCACGACATCGCCGTGCACGGCCTCTACCAGCGCCTCGCCTCCGGGCTGCTCGCGCCGGCCGCCTTCGCGATCGCGGTCGCACGGCTCGGCGGCGCCCAGGAGGCAGCGTTCGGCAGCCTGAGTCCCGCAGCCGCCACGCTGACCGGCATCGTGCTGCTCGGCGAGGTGCCCGGCGCGGCGTCGCTGTTCGCCGTTGCCGCGTCGGGCGTCGGCGTGGCGATGGTCAATCTCGGCGCGAGACGGCCTCAGCCGGGCGCGTCGCAGAGATAGCGGCGGAGGTGATAGGGCTGCGCGGCCAGCGCCGGGCAGAACGACGCCACCACCGGCTCGAGGCGCTGGTAGAGATCGCGCCACTCGGCATTCAGCGCCTCCAGCCGCTCGCGCGCGGCCTCCGCCTCGACGGCGAGTTTGGCAAGGTCGAGGGTCAGCAGCCGGCCGTCCTGCACGACGAACCGGCCACCGATCATCACGTGGCGCACCGAGGTGCCGTCCTCGGTGTGGACGAGCTGGTTGACCGACCAGTTGTGCGGAATCCAGTTCACCGCCGCGAGGTCGAGGAAGACGATGTCGGCCTTCTTCCCCGGTGCGATCGCGCCGATATTGGCGAACCCAAGCGCGCGCGCCGAGCCTTCGGTCGCGGCCTGGTACACCTCCTCCACGCTCGCCCAGGCGCGGGGATCGGGGGTCTGCACCTTCGACAGCATGGAGGCGTAGCGCATCGCCTCGTACATGTTCTGGTTGTCGGAGCAGTTCGCCCCGTCCGTGCCGATGCCGACCGTCACGCCAAGGTCGCGCGCGGCGCGGAAGCGGAACATGCCATTGCCGAGCCGCATGTTGCTGCCGGGGTTGTGCGCGAGCGCGCCGCCGCGGTCGCGCACGATCTTGAGATCGTCGTCGTCCAGCCAGATCGCATGCGCCGCGGTGAAGCGCTCATTGATCAGGCCGAGCGCGTCCATGTGCGCAATCAGCGTCTTGCCGTAGCGCTTCATGCCGGTGATCGCCTGCACCTTGCTCTCGCCGACATGGGAATGGAGCCCCACCCCGTGCTCTCGCGCAAGGTCGCGACAGGCGCACATGAAGCCATCCGAGCAGTGATGCGGGATCGTGGGCGCGACCGCGGCGCGGATGTCCTTGCCCGCCCAGCGCCAGTGCTTCAGCACACCCCGCATGGCATCGAGCGTGCGCTCCCAGGCGGGCAGGCGCAGCCGATCGACCTGCGACTGGAGCTCGGCCGGCAGCGCGTCGTAGAGGCCGGGGATCGCCTCGTACACCGTGCGGTCCGCCACCATCGGCGCCACCACCGCGCGCATGCCGATCCCGGCATAGGCCTCGGCCACAGCATCGAGTCCCTCGGCGGTCGGCAGCGGGAACTCGAAATAGAGATCATAGGCGGCGGTGCAGCCCTTCAGCACCATCTCGGCGGCGACGATCTGCGTGGTGAGCTTCTTGTCGGCAAGCGCACGGTTGCCGCCGATCCAGGGCGCGGCCGCGAGCAGCAGTTCGAGCGTCCACTTGTCGCCCTGCCCGCGCGCGAGCCCGCCATGGCCGTGCGTGTGCGCGTTGATCAGGCCGGGATGGATGAGATAGCCCGCGGCCTCGATCACGCGCGCGCCCGCGGGTGCGGCGAGCCCGGCGCCGACCGCCCGGATCACGCCGTCCTCGATCAGCACGTCGGTGGGCTCGGCACGACGCTTCGCAGGATCGGCGAGGCGCGCGCCGCGGATCAGCGTCACGCCGGGTTCGGTCTCGGCCATCTCGGCTCCTTCGTTCAGGCGGCGGGGGTCGCGGCGTGCTCGGCGCCGGACGACCAGGGGAACAGCACCCGTTCCAGCATCGCCACGGTCTGGAACAGCAGGATGCCCATGATCGCGAGGATCACCACCGCGCTGAAGGCAAGCGGGGTGCGGAAGAAGGCCATCGAAGTCTGGATCAGGTAGCCGAGTCCGGCATCGGCGCCGACGAACTCGGCGACCACCGCGCCGACCACCGAGAGTGCCGCCGCCACCTTCAGCCCCCCGAACACGAACGGCACGGCGAAGGGCAGGCGGATGCGCACCAGCTCCTGGAGCTTGCCCGCCCGGCAGGCGCGGCCGAGCTCGATCAGCTCAGGCGGGGTCGCGAGCAGGCCCGCGACCGTGCCGACCACGAGCGGGAAAAACGCGACCAGGAAGGTGACGATGATGCGCGGCACCTCGTTCGCGCCGAGCGCGACGATCAGGATCGGCGCGAGCGCCACCTTCGGGATCGACTGCGTGACCACCAGCAGCGGATAGATCGCCGCCGAGATCGCCGGCGAGGCGGCGATCAGCATCGCGAGCGGCAGGCTGATCAGCACCGAGGCGCCGAAGCCGAGCAGCACGGTCGTCAGCGTGGCGAGCGTGTGGTCGAGCACGGTCGGCCAGATCGCAATCGTCGCCGACCAGATCGCGGACGGTGCGGGCAGGATGAACTCGCGGATGCCGAACAGGTGGACCGAGGCTTCCCAGATCGCGAACAGCCCGATCACCGCCAGCCACGCCGGCAGCGACGGCCTGAGCCGGGCGAGCAGGTCACGCCGCGCGGGCGTTCCGTTCGCCGAAGATGTGCGCGCGGATACGGCTGGTGCAGCGGTGGAACTCATCGGAGCCCTCCTGCTCGAAGGAACGGGGCCGCGGCAGATCGACCTCGATCACGTCCACCACGCGGCCGGGGCGCGGCGACATCACGACCACTCGATCGGCGAGCAGCACCGCCTCCGGGATCGAGTGCGTCACGAACAGCACAGCCATCCGCCGGGCGGCCCAGAGGCGCAGCAGTTCGAGCGACATCTCCTCGCGCGTCAGTGCATCGAGCGCGCCGAAGGGTTCGTCCATCAGCAGCACCTGCGGCTCCTGCAGCAGCGCACGGCAGATCGCCACGCGTTGCTGCATCCCGCCCGAGAGCTCGCGCGGCAGCCTGCCCTCGAAGCCGGCGAGCCCTGCGGTTGCCAGCAAGGCACGCGCCTGATCCTCGGTGTCGGGGGTGGTGCGGTGCATCAGCCGGAGCGGGAAGGTTACGTTGCGCAGCACGTCCGCCCAGGGCAGCAGGGTCGGCGCCTGGAACACCATCGCCGTCTCGGCGCGCGGCGCCGTCACCTCGCGGCCGGCCAGCACCACCCGCCCCTCGGTCGGCGGCACGAGCCCCGCGACCAGGCGCAGCAATGTGGACTTGCCGCAGCCCGAGGCACCGACGATGGCGACGAACTCGCCCGACGCGACCTCCAGCGAGACGTCGCACAGCGCCTCGACCGGGGATCCGTCGCGTCCGCGGAAGGTCTTGTGGACCCGCTCGATCCGGATCACGGCAGCAGGCTGAGGTCGATCGCCTGGGCGTAGTTCCAGCCCTTGTCGATCCCCTGCGATTCCGCGACCTGGGTCCAGGTGAACGCCATCCGCTCGGGGTCGTGCCGGCCGAATCCGGTCTTCCGCTGGTGGTCGTTGAACACGTAGGACATGGTCGCGCGCAGCGAGCCCATGCAGTCATCGAGCTCGACCTCGCGGTTGCGCTGCACGTGCAGGCGGCAGGCCTGCTCGCGGTTCTCGTTCGCCCAGGTGAAGGCGTCGGTGGCACCGCGCAGGAAACGGCGGACGAGGTCGGGGTTCTGCGCGATGATCTGGTCGGTGGTGACGAGCCCGGTGGCATAGATCGCGAAGCCGGTCTCGACGAAGGGCAGCACGACGATCTCCTCGCCCGCCCGCTGCGCCGCCTTGTTCTGGTAGTAGTGGTGGATCGCGAAGAATGGTGCCGCATCGATCCGCTTCGAGATCAAGAGCGCGGCCATCGCCGAGGCATCCGTGTTCACCCACTGGATGCGGTCGGGATCGGTGCCGGCGCGGCGCGCGACCTCGGGGAAGTAGAGCCGGTGCGAGTTGCCCGGCGTGATGCCGATGCGCTTGCCCTCGAGGCCGCGGAAACTCGTGATGCCGGAGGAGCGCAGCACGAACAGCGAATGCGGCGAGTGGGTGTAGACCTGCATGATCAGTTTCACGGGCGTGTTCTGCCGCGCCCGTGAGGCCAGCACCGCGCTGATATCGGCCACGCCGAACGGGGCCGCACCGGCGGCGACCTTCTGCACCGTATCGCCCGAGCCATAGCCGCGCGTGAGCGAGATCTCGATCCCATGCTCGCGCCACGCGCCGCGCTCCGCCCCGGAGAAGTAGGCCGCATGCTCGCCGGTGGGGATCCAGTCGAGCTGAAGCAGAACCCGGTCCTGCGCGCTCGTGGCATGAGCCGTCGCCAGCGCCATGAGCAACACGCCGGTGCCGATCGCCCGTCGCGTCATCGTCGCATCTCCCGCTTGTCGTTGTGCCGTGCGCGCGCTCCTCGCCGACATCAAACGCCAGCACGGGGCCGGACGCAACGGGTGTACCCCGCGCCGGGGTATTGGCGGTCCTGGCGGCACCGGCCCGGCGGCCGGGTTCGGCGACCGTGCTGCGCGGCCGATCACGCTCAGAAGACGGTGTGCAGCCATCTCGGCGCTGGATCGACCCGTAGGGCGCGTGGCAGAAATGATCGTCGCGCGATGACCAGCCGGACGACACAGCCCGGGCGTGCATTCCCCAGGGGCGAGGGAGAGCCCTCTCCGGCCCAAAGGCCGGGCGGCGACGCTATGGCCATGGACGCCGGAGTCCGCTGTCTCGGCGCGCTGCTCGCGGCAACTCCCGGGCTGCATCTCCTGCTCTCGGCCGATGACACCTACCGCATCGTCGGCGCCTCGGATGCCTATCTGCGCGCCACCATGACCGAGCGGGCGGCGATCCTCGGCCGCCCCCTGTTCGAGGTCTTCCCTGACCCGCCCGACGACCCGACGGCGGATGGCGTACGCAATCTCGCAGCCTCGCTGGCGCGGGTGCGCAGCGCCGGCCGCCCCGATCGCATGCCTCTCCAGCGCTATCCGATCCGCCGCCCCGAGGCCGAGGGTGGCGGCTACGAGGAACGCTTTTGGGAGCCGCTGAACACCCCCGTGCTCGCGCCGGACGGCAGCGTCGAACACATCATCCACACCGTGGCGGATGTGACCGATCGCGTCCGCGACGACACCGCGCTGAGCCGGGCCGAGGGGCTGCTCCGGATCGCCGGGCGGATGGCGCGCATCGGCGGCTGGAGCGTGGAGGTGGGGACGGGAGCGCTGAGCTGGTCCGACGAGGTGTGCGAGATCCATGGGGTCGCGCCCGGAACCCCCGTCACGCTTGACGGGGCGATCGCGTTCCATGCGCCCGAGTACCGCGATCAGGTGCGCGCCGCGCTGGTGGCCTGCGCGACCAGCGGAACGTCCTACGATCAGGAGCGGGAGATCCTGACCGCCAAGGGCGAGCGTCGCTGGGTGCGGGCGATCGGCGAGGCGGTGCGTGACGCGCACGGGCGGATCGTACGCGTCCAGGGCGCGTTCCAGGACATCACGCCCTTGAAACGCGCCGAGGCGGGACAGCTGCGCCTGCTCGAAAAGGCGGTCGCGCGCCTGAAGGATCTCGTCGTCATCACCGAGGCCGGACCGATCGAACCGCCGGGGCCGCGCATCGTGTTCGTCAACCGCGCGTTCGAGGTGCGCACCGGTTGGTCCGCCGCCGCAGCGATCGGTCAGACACTCCGCATCCTCCACGGCCCTGGAACGGATCGCGCCACGCTCGAGCGCATCCGCGCCGCCATGGCGGCCGCGAGACCGATCCACGCCGAGCTGATCAACTATACGCGCGCTGGCGACCCGTTCTGGCTGGAGGTGGATCTCGTTCCGCTTTCCGACGAGACGGGCGCGCTCAGCCACTGGGTGGCAGTGCAGCGCGACATCACCGCCCGCAAGCGCGACGAGGCGATCGGCGCCTTCGAGACCGCGGTGTTCGGCCTGATTGCGGCTGGCGCGCCGCTCGGCGATGTGTTGGCCACCATCCTGCACGCGGTCGAGGAGCTCTCGCCCGGCGCGCTTGCCTCCTTCGTCCTGCTCGACGAGGACGGCATCCACATGCGCCCCGGGTCTGCGCCAAGCCTGCCGGAGGCGTTCAGCCGGAGCGTCGATGGCGTCGCGATCGGACCCTGTGCCGGGTCGTGCGGCACCGCGATGCATCTCGGCAGGCCCGTGGTGACAGTGGATATCGAGACCGACCCGCTCTGGGAGCAGATCCGTCCGCTGGCGCGCGCGCATGGACTCCGGGCCTGCTGGTCGACCCCGGTGAAGCGCGCGGACGGGAAGGTCGCGGCGAGCTTCGCGCTCTACTGGCGCGAGCCGCGCGCGCCGAGCGACGACGACCGCGCCCTGATCGCGCGCATCTCGGGCCTTGCCTCGATCGCGATCGAGCGGGGCCGCACACTGGAGGCGCTGCGCGAGAGCGAGCAGCGATTCCAGGCAGTCGCCAGCGCCACCGCCGACGTGGCCTGGGACTGGGATCTCAAGCGCAACACGGTCTGGTGGGGCGAGGACGTCGGGCAGGTCTTCGGCCACGATCGCGACGCGCTCTGCGCGAGCCCGGATGCCAGGGCTGCGCATATCCATCCCGAGGACCGCGCCCGCGTTCTGGACGGGGTCGCGGCCGCGATCGCGCGCCGCGACCGGCTCTGGGAGGACGAATACCGATTCCTGCGCCGCGACGGCACGGTCGTGCATGTCGAGGACCGCGGCCGATTGATCATCGACGAGCATGGCCAGCCGGTACGCTTCGTCGGCGTCATGCGCGACGTCACCGAGCGGATCGAGGCACAGGCGCGCATTGCCGAGCTGCAGCAACGGCTCAACACGCTGGTCAGCGAGGCCAAGGTCGGCATTCTCGTGCATCACGCGTTCCAGCCGATCCTCGCCAATGCCGAGCTCGCGCGCATGCTTGGCTATGGGGATGCGGCCGAGATCCTCGCCCTCGAGGACATCCGCGTGCTGTTCGCCGAGAGCGAGCGAGCGCGGTTGACCGGCTATTACGAGGCGCGGCTCGCCGGGCGCGAGGCGCCTGGCTTCTTCGCCGTGAAGGGCAGGCGCCGCGACGGCGCCGAGCGCGACCTCGAGACTCGTGCGTTCCGGATCGACTGGGGCGGCAGGCCAGCGGTCTGCGCGATGCTCACCGACGTCACCGAGCGGCGGGCGATGGAGGAGCGGCTGCTCAAGTCGCAGCGCCTGGAGGCGATGGGCCAGCTCACCGGCGGGATCGCGCACGACTTCAACAACCTGCTGACGATCATCCTGGGCAATGCCGAGATGCTCTCCGAGACACTGGCCGCCGAATCGCCGCTGCGTCCGCTCGCCGAGATGACGCGCAGCGCCGCCGAGCGCGGCGCGGAGCTCACCAGCAGGCTGCTCGCCTTCGCCCGCCGCCAGGCACTCGATCCGAAGGCGACCGATATCGATGCCTTGCTCGGCAGCATGGCGGCGATGCTGCGACGCACGCTCGGCGAGCATGTCGAGATCGTTCTGGCGCCGGGTCGGGGTGTGCCCCACGCGCTGGTCGATGCCGGGCAACTGGAGAACGCGATCCTCAACCTCTGCATCAACGCGCGCGACGCGATGGGAGGGGGCGGGCAGCTGACCATCGCGACCGAGAGCGCGTTCCTCGAGCGCGGTCCCGGCGAGATGGACGCCGATCTCGTTCCCGGGACGTATGTGATGGTCGCGGTCTCCGATACCGGCTGCGGCATGAGCCCGGACGTGCTCGCGCGCGCCTTCGATCCTTTCTTCACCACCAAGGAGGTGGGCAAAGGGAGCGGGCTCGGGCTCAGCATGGTCTATGGCTTCGCCAAGCAATCGCGCGGCCACGTGCGCATCCAGTCGGAGCCGGGACGCGGCACCGTTGTGCGACTCTACCTCCCGCCCGCCGTGACGCCGCTCGACACGGCGGAGCCATCATATGAGCCGGCGCCTGCGCCGGGGGGGCGGGAGACGATCCTGGTGGTGGAGGACGACGCGCTGGTGCGCCAGCACGTGATCGGGATGCTGGAGACGCTCGGCTACCGGGTGCTCGGTGCGGCGAACGGCCGCGAGGCGATCGAGCAGCTGCGTGCGCATCCCGAGATCGACCTGCTGTTCACCGACGTGGTGATGCCGGGCGGCATGAACGGCCGCACGCTTGCCGACGCCGCACAGGCGTTGCGGCCGGAGCTGCCGGTGCTGTTCACCTCCGGCTACACCGAGGATGCGATCGTGCATCACGGCCGGCTCGATCCGGATGTGCATCTTCTCCGCAAGCCCTATCGGCGCCAGGAGCTTGCGGCCAGGCTGCGACAGTTGCTGAACCGGCGCGACGGGTGATGTCTCGGCTTCCGGATCCGGCCGATCACGGCTAGGAACGGCGGATGCGGATCACGAGAATCACGGCCACGCTGGAGCGTCTCGCCGCTACGGAGGGGGCGCGCGGCTACGCCGGGCTGGAGGCTCCCGCGGTGGTCCGCTGTCGCGTTGAGACGGAGGACGGGCTCGGTGGCAGCGGCGTGACCGGCCGTTTCCTCGCCGGGCAGGTCTGTCCGCTGCTGGCGGAGGGCTTCGATGCCGCGCTGCGCGGCGCGGATGCGCGCGAGATCGAGGCGATCCGCGAGCGTCTGGTTCAGCGCTTCGCGCCGCGCGGGGGTGCGGGCGTGTTCGTCTCGGCCCTCTCCGCACTCGACATCGCGCTCTGGGACCTGCGTGCGCGGGCGCTCGGCGAACCGCTCTGGCGGCTGCTCGGGGGCGCGCGGCGGAGCGTACCCTGCTACGCCACCGTCGGCCTGCCCGGCTACGACGAGGCGGCGCTCATCGAGGCCTGCCGCAGCGCGGTCGCCCAGGGCTATCGCGGCGCGAAGATGCTGGTCGCGGCCGGCGGACGCGGCGTCGACGAGGACGCGGCCCGCGTCCGCGCAGTGCGACGCGCGCTCGGCCCCGGGCCGTGGCTGATGCTGGATGCGAATTGCGGCATGACGATCGCGGATGCAAGGCGCCTCGCCCTGCTGGTGGCGGACTGCGACATCGCCTGGTTCGAGGAGCCGGTGCACGGCAACGACATCGAGTCGCTCGCGGCCTTGCGACGCGCGATTCCGATGCCGATCGGTGCAGGCCAGATGATGCAGTCGCTCGGGTGGTTCCGGGATGCGCTCCAGCGCGGTGCCGTGGACTGGATCCAGCCCAACGCGGCGTTCTGCGGCGGCATCTCGACGCTCCTGCGCGTGCTCGCGCTCGCCGAGGCGCATGGCATTCCCGTCGCGCATGCCGGCGGGCTCGATATCGCCAATGCCGCGGCACTCGCGGGCCACGCGCATGGCGGCCTGCTGGAGATGCACGGCGCCCAGCACGGCATGCGCGCGCTCCTCGCCGAGGATCTCGTGCCCGAGGGCGGGATGATGACGCTGCCCGATCGCCCGGGCATCGGCTTCGCGTTCCGCGAAACCGGCTGAGGGGTTCCGAACCGCCCGATGGCGTGCGAGCCTCGCGCCTTCGAACCGGGAGGGCCTCCATGACCGGCACACGCGAGGGCGCGATCGCCCGCGCCCATGCACGCTTCGACAGCGGCGCGTATCTCGAGAACCTGCGCCGGCTCGTCGCCCTGCCGACCGAGAGCCAAATGCCCGAGCGCCTCCCCGACCTGGTGCGCTATTGCACCGAGACGCTGCCGGACGTGATGGAGGGCATGGGGTTCGAGACCGCGGTGCTGGAGAACTGACCTGAGACCCTGACCTTGCTCCAGATTTGGGTAGAGTCCGTCGATCACGGAGACGGACGATGCGACCCTCGCGGTTCACGGAAGAACAGATCATCGGGATGCTGAAGGAACAGGAGGCGGGTGCGAAGACGGCGGATGTCTGCCGCAAGCACGGCATCTCGGCAGCGACCTTCTACAAGTTCAAGGCGAAGTTCGGCGGTATGGAGGTGTCCGACGCCCGTCGCCTGACGGCACTGGAGGACGAGAACGCCCGGCTGAAGAAGCTCCTTGCCGAGCGGATGCTCGACAATGCGATCCTGAAGGATGTCGCCGCAGAAAAATGGTGACGCCCGATGCGAAGCGGAAGGCGGTGGCTCATGCCTGCGCAGTGCATGGGGTGAGCCAGCGTCGGGCGTGCCAGGCCCTCAACATTGACCGTTCGACGGCGCGCTACACCAGCACCCGTGCGGATGACGCTGCGTTGCGCGAGGCGATGAAGGCCGTGGCGGCGGAACGCCGGCGGTTCGGCTATCGCAGGATCCACGTCATGCTGGACCGGCAGGGCATCGTGATGAACCAGAAGAAGCTGCGGCGCCTCTACCGTGAGGAGAAGCTGCAGGTGCGCCGCCGCGGCGGTCGCAAGCGGGCACTGGGCACGCGCAGGCCCATGCCCGTTCCGGATCGCGCCAACGCCTGCTGGAGCCTGGACTTCGTCTCCGACACCTTCACCGACGGTCGTCGGTTCCGGGTGCTGGCCGTCGTCGACGACTACACACGCGAATGCCTGGCGCTGATCGCCGACACCTCGCTGTCGGGCCTGCGCGTCGTGCGTGAGCTGGACGCCATCATCCGCCGGCGCGGCCGGCCGGACACCATCGTCTCCGACAACGGCACCGAGCTGACCTCGATGGCGGTCCTGCGATGGTGCCAGCAGACCGGCGTCGAATGGCACTACATCGCACCGGGCAAGCCTACCCAGAACGCCTTCGTCGAGAGCTTCAACGGACGCTTCCGGGATGAGTGCCTCAACGACACGCTGTTCTCGACGCTGCCGGAGGCCCGCAGCGCCATCACATCATGGAAGGAGGATTACAACCACCACAGACCACACACGGCCCTCGGCAACGTGCCACCGGCCGAGTTCGCAATTAAAGCCATACTGGAACGTCAGGCCGCTTAAGGCCAAGAACGAAACCCAGGACTCTCCCTCAAGCCGGAGGACAATAGGGTCTCAGGTCACCGGATCGGCGAGGTTGGGCTGGCGCTCGACCGGCCGGACATCCTGATCCGGCCGCCGCTCGGGCATATCCGTCTGCTCGACTTCGATCGTGCCAAGGAGATCACCGAGATCGGCTACCGGAGCGCGCTTCCGGAGGTCTCGAAGCTCGCGGGCGGCGCTCCGCGGGCGACGTGATGCCGCCGCGACGGCTCGCCTACGCCGCGGCCGCCTTGCGCGCGCGTTCGCTCGCGGTCTTGAGCTGCCCGCAGGCGGCGAGGATGTCGCGGCCCCGCGGTGCCCGCACCGGGCTGGCATAGCCCGCGTCCATGACGATCTCGGCGAAGCGGCGGATCGCGTTGCCCGAGGAGGTCTCGAAGGTCGAACCGGGCCAGGGATTGAACGGGATCAGGTTCACCTTGGCCGGGATGCCGCGGACCAGGCGGACGAGCTCGCGCGCATCGGCTTCGGAGTCGTTCACGCCCTTCAGCATCACGTATTCGAAGGTGATGCGCCGCGCGTTCGACGCCCCCGGATAGCGACGGCACGCCTCCATCAGCATCGCGAGCGGATACTTCCGGTTCAGCGGCACGAGCGCGTCGCGCAGTTCGTCGCGCACCGCGTGCAGGCTGACCGCGAGATTGACCCCGAGCTCGGCCCCGCAGCGGTCCATCATCGGCACCACGCCGGAGGTCGAGAGCGTGATGCGCCTTCGCGAGAGGGCGACGCCCTCGCCATCCATGACGATCTTCATGGCGAGCGCGACGTTGTCGTAGTTGTAGAGCGGCTCGCCCATGCCCATCAGCACGATGTTGGACAGGAGCCGCGGCGCCTCGCCCTTCGGGCTCGGCCACTCGCCATAGGCATCGCGCGCGGCCATGAACTGGCCGACGATCTCGGCCGCGCCGAGGTTGCGCACCAGCTTCTGCGTCCCGGTGTGGCAGAACCGGCAGGTGAGCGTGCAGCCGACCTGCGAGGAGATGCAGACCGAGCCGCGATCCTCCTCGCGGTCGGGGATGTAGACGGTCTCGGCCTCCTGGCCGTCACGGAAGCGGAACAGCCACTTGCGCGTGCCGTCCTCGGATGTCTGCTCGATCCTGGTCTCGGGGCGGCCGATGACGAAGTGATCCGCAAGCCGCGCCTGCATGGGCTTGGCGATCGTGCTCATGCGCGCGAAGTCGCGTTCGCCCTGGTGGTAGATCCAGTGCCAGACCTGCTTGGCGCGGAGTTTCGCCTCGCGTTCGTCGGCGCAGACAACCAGCAGCGCCTCGGCCAGCGCCTCGCGTGACAGCCCGACGAGGTCGCGTCGCCCGTCCGGCAGCACGGCAGGCGGCGGGGCGAACAGGGCCGATTTGGCCTCGATCCGCGCCGCCTCCGCCGCGGTGAGCGTCCCGGTCATCTGCACGCGTCCGAGATCGCCCGGTACGCCGCCGAGAACCCCATCAGGCTGAACGTGTCGGTGACCGTGCCGCCGCGCGGACCGGGACCCTGGAGCCGGAACGCGCGGCCGCGCTGGAAGCCCTGGATCGCCTCCGCCCGGTCGCGCGCGAAGGCGGCATCGCCGGCGGTGAAGAAGGCGAGGCTGACATTGCCGGCGGAGGCCTCGACCGTGCCCGCCGGTTCGGCCCCCGATGGGTACGTGTAGCCCGCGCGCACGGCCACCTGGTCGCGGCTGCCCTGACGGTGCGTCACGGTCAGCACCACTTCGCCCCGATTCGGCACGTTGGGTTGGCTTCGGCCGGCCCGGGTGAAGGCGTAGCAGACCTTGTTGCCGCCTTCGGTGAAGGTGGCGGCCTGCCAGTCCTGGAACGTGCCGATCGCGGTCGGCGCAGGCTGCTGCGCCTGCACCGGGGCGGCAAGGAGGGCGAGCGGGAGGATCAGGGCGCGCATCATGCGCCGATACATACGGGTCGGGGCCGCGCGTCTCAAGCGACGCTCACGTGTCCTCGCCGGCCAGCAGCGCGGGCGTGCCGCGGCGGAAACGCGGGCGGCCATGCGCGGGCGGCGGCTCGGCCTCGCCCGGCCCGCCGGAGGCCACGGGGCGCGGCGGAAACCGGCCCATCGCGAGCCAGCGATCGTACATCACCAGCGCCCCGGCCAGCGCGAGGTTGATCGCGAAGCGGGTTGGGATGCGCACCACGTGGTCGCAGCGCGCCAGCATCGCGGCACTAAGGCTGCCACGCTCGGGGCCCAGCACATAGGCCGCCTGCGGGGGGTGGCGGAACGACGGCAGCGGCACCGCCTCCTCGGTCAGCTCCACCCCGACCAGCCGGCACAGCCGCGGCAGGGCCATGGCATCGACCGACGGCCACCGGTAGAACGGCACGTGGCGTGTGGCGTCCGAGGTGTCGGTCGCGCGCGTCGCGGCGATCCCGGGGCTGTCGCCCACCGCGAACAGGAAGGACGCGCCGAAGGCGTGCGCGGTGCGGAACAGCGCCCCCGCATTGCCGGGCTTGCTCACCCCCTCCATGCCGATGCCGAACCAGCCGCGCGCGGTCTCCATGACAAGGCTTCCCCGATGACGGACCGGACGGACGCGATCGTCGCCGACCAGTACGAGGCCTACCCATACCCCGCCCGCGACCCGAAGGACGAGGCGAAGCGGCTGGTGGTCGGCAGCCCGTCGCACCTGGCCGAGATCGACCATTGGGTGTTCGGCGCGCGCCGCGACCCCGCCCGGCCGTTGAACGCGCTGATCGCCGGCGGCGGTACGGGCGATGCCTGCGTGATGCTGGCAGCCCAGCTCGCCCGCGCCGGCCGGCCGGGGCAGGTGACCTGGCTCGACCGCTCGGCCGCTGCCGCCGCGATCGCGCGCAGGCGGTTGGAGGCGCGCGGACTGACCAACGTGACGTTCGTCCAGGGCTCGCTGCTCGACCTGCCGTCGCTCGGGCTCGGTCCCTTCGACTACATCGATTGCTGCGGCGTGCTGCACCACCTGCCCGACCCGGCCGCTGGGCTCTCCGCGCTGGTCTCGGTGCTCGCGCCCGGCGGCGGGCTCGGGCTGATGGTCTATGCGCCGCACGGGCGGACGGGGGTGTACATGGCGCAGGATGCGCTGCGCCGGCTCGCCCCGCCCGACCGGCCTCTGCCCGAGCGGGTCGAGACCGCGCGGCGGTTCCTGCGCGCCCTGCACCCCGAGCACTGGCTTGCGCGCAATGCGCGGCTCAATGACCACATCGCCGGCGGTGATGCCGGCATCGTCGATCTGCTGCTGCACGCGCGCGACCGCGCCTACACGGTCCCCGACCTGCTGGCGCTGCTCGACGGGGCGGGGCTCGCGACCGCCGCCCTGATCGAACCCGCCCGCTACGACCCCGCGACCTGGCTCGCGGACCCGCGGCTGCGCGCCCGCGCGGCTGGGCTGCCCTGGGCCGAGCAGGCGGCGCTGGCCGAGGCGGCGTCCGGCACCATGGCGGTGCACATCGTCTATGTCGTGCGCGCCGGCGCGGGCTGGGCGGCACCCGATCCGGCCGACGAGACCCGCATCCCGGTGCTGCGCGAGCTCGACGGTGCGGCGCTCGCCGCACAGGCCGGCGCGGGCGGGCGGCTCAGCTTCGACCTCGACGGTGTCTCCCTGCCCGTGGCGCTGCCGCCACTCGGTGCCGCGATCCTGCGCGGGATCGACGGGCGTTCGCCGCTCGGCGCCGTGCTCGACGGCATCGGCGCGCCGGCGGAGCGGGTGCGGCGCGCGTGGGCCGCGCTCTATGCCGGGCTCAACGCGATGAACCGGCTGCTGCTCGCCGCCCCGCCAGGCGGCTAGGCGCGTGGCGGATTGGATCATCGTGTTCGGCTTTCCGGTGCAGCCGGACGGAAGGCCGACTCCCGAGCTCGCGCGCCGGATCGCGGCGGCGGCACTCGCGGCACGGCGCTGGCCGGCGGCGCGGCTGCTGGTCTCGGGCGGGCCGGGGCGCAGCACCCCGGCCGAGGCGGCGGTGATGGGGCGACGGCTGCGCGCGCACGGCATCGCCCTGGGCCGCATCGTCGAGGACACAGCGGCGCGCGACACCATGGACACGGTGCGCGCGGCCGCGCGGCTGATCCCGCGCGGCACGAGCGTGGTCGCCGTCAGCAGCGCCTATCACGTGCCGCGCTGTGTCGCGCTGCTGCGGATCGCGGGCCTCCGGCCGCGCGGGTTGGGCGCGAGCGCGGGGCGGCGGATCGGGCGTGCCGGATGGCTGTACTGGACGCTCCGCGAACTGCCGGCTGTGGCATGGGACGTCGCTCTCGCGCTCTGGTTGCGCGCGGCGGGGCGCTTCGGCGCGGCATGAGATTCGGAAACCAGAACGAACTAAACCAGAACAGATTGCGCCGATTCGGCGGAGGGAAAAACTTCACGAACAAGGGAGTGCTCCGAGTCGCGCGAACGAATCGGGATTGATGCGTCCCCGAAAGAGCCAGCTAGATCATGTGGTTGAGGCGTTCCGGCACCCCAAGCGCGTTCTCTGGGCGTGCCATCCACCGCCTCAGAAGTCGGTGCAGCGGCCTTTCTGTTCCCAGTCGCCGTAGCGGGTCGGCTCGGGTCCCTTCGGCCCGCCGATCTCCTTCGGCCGCGGCGGCGCCTTGGCGGGCGGCTTCGGCGCCTCGGCCGGGGCGGGCGCGGGGGGCTCGGTGGTCTTCTCCATGGGCGTCATGTGAGCCGCCGCGGGTCTCGCACCAAGGGGGACCGGGTTCCTATATGCTGGCGGCCATCCGTATCGGGGGATTTGCCGCATGTCGGGCTACGTGAAGACCGCCATCCTGCTCGCCGGGCTGACCGCGCTGTTCGTCGTGATCGGCGGCGCGCTGGGCGGCGAGGCCGGCGCGCTGATCGCGCTGCTGTTCGCCGGCGGCATGAACCTGTTCGCCTGGTGGAACAGCGACAAGGTGGTGCTGCGCATGGCCGGCGCACGCCCGATCGGCCCGGCCGATGCGCCGCGCCTCTACGCCATGACCGAACAGCTCGCCCGCCGCGCCGGACTGCCGATGCCGGCCCTGTACGTGATCGACGAGGAGCAGCCGAACGCCTTCGCCACGGGGCGCGATCCTGCCAATGCCGCGATCGCGGTGAACACGGGGCTCTTGCGGTACCTTTCCGAGGAGGAGGTGGCCGGCGTGGTCGCGCACGAGCTCGCCCACATCAAGAACCGCGACACGCTGATCATGACGGTCACGGCCACCCTCGCCGGCGCGATCTCGATGCTGGCGCAGTTCGGCATTCTGTTCCGCGGCGGCGACAGCCGGAACAACCCCTTCGGCGCGATCGGGCTGATCCTGATGCTGATCCTCGCGCCGCTCGCGGCGATGCTGGTGCAGATGGCGATCAGCCGCTCGCGCGAGTACGAGGCCGATCGTGTCGGCGCCGAGATCTGCGGCAATCCGCGCTGGCTCGCCTCGGCGCTGGTGAACCTGCACAACACCGCGCGGCGGATCGAGAACCACCACGCCGAGGCCAATCCGGCCCTCGCGCACATGTTCATCATCAACCCCCTGTCCGGGGCGCGCATGGACAACCTGTTCTCGACCCACCCCAAGACCGAGAACCGGGTCGCGGCGCTGGAGGAACTGGCGCGGCGGATGGGCGGCGGTGGCGGCAGCGTCGCCTCGCGCCCTGTCGCGCAGCGTCGCGCCGGTGGCTCGGTGCCCAACTCGGGCGCGCGTTGATCGCCACCGTCCGGACGGCAGCGGCGCTGCGCGCCGCGCTCGCGCCGTGGCGCCGGGAGGGCCTGCGGATCGGCTTTGTGCCGACGATGGGCGCGCTGCATCGTGGCCACGCGGCGCTGGTCGAGCACGCGCTCGCCGCCTGCGACCGCGTGGTCGTCTCGGTGTTCGTCAACCCGACCCAGTTCGCGCCGAACGAGGACTTCGCGCGCTACCCGCGCACCGAGGAGGCGGACGCGGCGCTGCTCGATCGTGTCGGCGCGCAGGTGCTGTACGCGCCCGCGGTGGAGGAGATCTACCCGCCGGGCGATGCGACGCGCGTGACGGTCGCGGGGCTGACCGAGCCGATGGAGGGCGCGATCCGCCCGCATTTCTTCACCGGCGTGGCCACGGTGTGCGCGCGGCTGTTCTGCCACGTCCAGCCCGACGCGACCTTCTTCGGCGAGAAGGACTACCAGCAGCTCCTGGTGGTGCGGCGCATGGCGCGCGATCTCGGGCTCGGGGTCGAGGTGATCGGCGTGCCGACCGTGCGCGAACCCGACGGGCTCGCGCTGTCTTCGCGCAACGCCTATCTTTCGGCTTCGGAGCGCGCGGCGGCGCCCGCGCTGCATCGGGTGCTCCAGCGGGTGGCCGCCGGGTTGCGCGACGGCGCGAGCATGGCAACGCTCGCGCCCGAGGCGATGCGCGCGCTGGTCCACGCTGGCTTCACCGCGCCCGACTATCTCGATCTGCGCGAGGCCGAGACGCTCGCGCCGCTCGACCGCCTTGACGCCACGCCCGCGCGCCTGCTCGTCGCGGCGCGCCTCGGCACCACGCGGCTGATCGACAACATCCCGGTTCAGCGCGCGTAGAGGGTCAACGTCAGGCGCTGCCCGCGCGAGTAGTTCAGCCCCGTGATCGTCGCGACCGCGCGCGGGGCGAAGCCGAGCCGGGCCGCCTCCTCGCGGAACGCCGCATCGTAGCGCTCGCGCACCAGCGCGAGCCCGCGCGGCTGCTCGGCAAGATGCTGCGCGGCCTCCGCGCCGTCGCGGATCAGCCGCGTGTCGGTGCCGGCGAGGAACACGAGCGAGGGCTCGTGGAACCCCGCCGTGGCGAAGGGCCGTTCCGATGCCGGCGGGCGGCCGCCGGCGGAGCGCCAATGCGCTTCGGCCGCGGCCACGACGCGGGGGCTGATCCAGATCGGCTCGACGCGCGGCAGCACGCCCTCCAGCAGCGCGGCATAGAGCAGGGGGGCGGCGAGCAGCATCGCCACCGCTGCGCGCCGCAGGTCGTCCGCGCGCAGCACGGCCCAGACCAGCGCGGCGACGACCGCTACGGCAATCGGCGTGCCCCACGGCATCCCGCCGCCGGCCGCGACCGGCAGCGCAATCGCCAGTGCTGCGACGATCACCGCGGCGAACAGCCAGAGCCCGAGCGAGAGGCGCGCGAGCCAGCGCGGCGGCGCCCGGCGCGCCGGGTCGAGCAGCCAGCGCGCGGCGAGCAGCGCGACCGCCGGGAACGTCACGCTCACGTAATGCGGCAGCTTGGTCGGCAGCAGCTCGAACACAAGCCAGGTCGGGATGATCCAGGCCAGCAGCACACGCACGACAGGATCGGTGCGCGCGGCCCAGCTCGCCGGGATCGCGCGCAGCACGATCAGCGAGACCGGGAACAGCGTCAGCGCGACCAGCAGCAGGTGGTAGCCGGGCGGGCCGCCATGCGCCTCGTCCGCGCCCGTCACCTTGCCGCCGAGATCGCCGCGCAGCGCCTCGATGAAGAACGCGCCGTCGGTGGCGATCCAGATCAGCAGCGCCCAGGGTGCGACCACCGCGAGCGCGAGCGGCACGCCCCAGGGCGCGCGCAGCGCGCCGAGCCAGGCGCGCGGCCGCCCCGCGCGGCGGTCGAGCCACCAGAGCGAAGCCGCGGCGAGCCCCGCGACCATCGGCGCGACGGGGCCCTTCAGCAGCGCGCCGAGTCCGAGCGCGCCCCAGAACCCGGCAGCCTGTGCGGCGCTGAACCGCGCCGGCGCGAGGGCGGCGCGCGCGAACAGCCCCATCATCGCCGCGACGGTGGCGAGCAGCGCGGCATCGGTCTTGGCGATATGCGTCTCGACCACCACGACCAGACTCGCGGGCAGCATCAGCGCCGCGAGCAGCGCCGCGTCCCGACCGACCAGGTGTCGCCCCAGCGCGAAGGTGAACAGTGCGGCGAGGATGCCGCCCGCCAGCGAGGGGATGCGGTAGGGCCAGATGTCGGTGCGCGTCGCCAGCCCGAGCGAGGTCGCGGCCGAGACCGTCGCCGCCTGCGCCCAGTGGATGCCGACCGGCTTCTTGTTGCGCGCGACATCGCCGAAGCGGATCTCGACGAAGTCGCCCGTCTCCAGCATCTGCTTGGTCGCCTGGGCGAAGCGGCTCTCGTCGCGGTCCGAGGGCGGGAGCGCGAAGAATCCGGGCAGGAACACGAGCAGGCAGAACGCGACGATCAGCAGGTGCGGCCGCCGCACCGTGCAGAGGCGGGCGAGCCAGTCCTGACGCGCGTCGCTTTCCGCCGTCGTTCGCATGGCAGCGTTGGGCCGCGCGGCGAAGGGGCTGTCAAGGCCGGAGCCGCCTGCCGCGGTCGCGCGACGCGGTCGCGCGAGCCTTGACAGCCCCTCCGCCACACGGCAGCGGGCATTCATGCGAACGACGGCGCCGTCTGACGGTTCAGGGACACAGGCCCGGAGCGCCGCGATCGCGCTGCTGGAGGCGGTGCTCGGCCGCCGGCGAACCTTGGAAGAGGCGCTCGACGCGCTGCCGCGGCTGGAACCACGCGACCGCGGCTTCGCGCATCTGCTCGCGGCCACGGTGCTGCGCCGGCTGGGAACGCTCGATGCCTTGATCGAGCCGTTCCTCCGCCGTGCCCCGCCTGACGCCGTGCGCCACGCCTTGCGGCTCGGCGCGGCGCAACTGCTGCTGCTCGGCACGCCGCCCCACGCCGCGGTGGGCGCGACCGTCGCCGCCGTGCGCGCGCTGCCCAAGGGCACGGCCTTCACCGGTCTCGCCAATGCCGTGCTGCGCCGGCTCGCCACCGAGGGCGTGGCCGCGCTCGACGGGCTCGACGCGCCACGGCTCGACACGCCGGACTGGCTCTGGCGCTCCTGGCACGATGCCTATGGCGCCGAGACCGCGCGCGCGATCGCGACCGCGCACCAGCGGGAGGCGCCGCTCGACCTGACGCTGAAGCCGGGTGAGGACGCCTCTGTCTGGGCCGAACGCCTGGGCGCCGAGGTCCTGCCGACCGGCTCGCTGCGGTTGACCGCGGAGGCGCGCGTGCCCGACCTGCCCGGCTTTGTCGAGGGCGCGTGGTGGGTGCAGGACGCCGCCGCGGCCCTGCCCGCACGGCTGCTGGCGGTGCGGCCGGGCGAGCGTGTGATCGATCTCTGCGCCGCACCCGGCGGCAAGACCGCGCAGCTCGCCGCCGCCGGCGCGCGCGTCACGGCGGTGGAGCGCGCGCCCGACCGCGCCGCTCGGCTGCGCGAGAACCTCACCCGCCTGCGCCTGGACGCCGAGGTCATCGAGGCGGATGCCGCGACCTGGCGCCCGCCCGAGCCGGCGGATGCGGTGCTGCTCGACGCGCCGTGCACGGCGACAGGAACGATCCGGCGCCATCCCGACATCCTGCGCAACAAGCGTGCAAGCGACGTCGCATCGCTGACGGCCGTCCAGGACGCGATGCTCGCCAACGCCGCGGCGATGCTGCGGCCGGGCGGGCGGCTGATCTACGCCGTGTGCAGCCTCCAGCCCGAGGAGGGCGAAGGCGCGATCGCGCGGAGCCCGGCCCCGCTGCGCCGCGCTCCGATCGCTGCGTCCGAGCTTCCGGGGCTGCCGGAGGCGATCACGTCCGAAGGAGTCCTGCGCACCACACCCGCGCTCTGGCCCGCGCGCGGCGGCATGGACGGGTTCTTCGCTGCGCGGATGATCAGGACGTAGCCGTCACCCCCGCAGGCGGCAGGCTGCCTTCATGCGCGATGTGCCGCGCCGCCCAGGCCGTGCCGCGACGGAGCGCCGCCGGCATCCCTTCGCCGCGCAGCAGCGCATCGAGCAGCCCGGCGGCGAACACATCGCCCGCGCCGGTCGCGTCCACCACCTCCACCCGCTCGGCCGGGGCGGCATGATGCGATCCGTCCACACCGTACGCCTCCGCCCCGCGCGCGCCGCGTGTCACCACCATCCAGCGCAACGCCTCGCCGCACATCGACTGTCCGAGACGCAGCGGCGCGGCCTGCTCCTCGGGCGTCAGATCCGCCTCCGAGGCGATCAGCACCTGCGCGGCGAGCGGCTGGCGGCCGCGCCGCGGCAGCACGCCGACCGTGAGCGCGCCCTTCGCCCAGTGCGCCGCCATGATCTTCGGCACATCCGGCGCGTGCAGCTTGGTCAGCACCGCCGCGTAGCCGCCGCCGAGCAGCGCCGCGCCGTCCAGCTCCTCGGCGCGGTAGCCGCCCACGCCGATGATGGTGCGCTCACCGGAGGGCTCGATCAGCACCAGCGCGCGCGTGGTCGGGCCGGGCCGCACCTGCACCGCCGAGACGTCGAGGCCGAGCTCGGTCAGCACCGCGCGCAGCATCGCACCGTGCGGATCGTCGCCCACCACGCCGGCGACCGTCACCGCGTGGCCGGCCTGCGCCAGCGCCGCCGCCGCGATCGCCGCCCCTCCGCCCGGCCGGGGCCCGAGCGAGCGGCCGATCGCGCCCTCGCCCGGCGTCAGCATCCCGTCCAGCCGGATCGCCTCGTCCAGGTTCACGCCGCCGACGCAGAGGATGCGCAGTGGCCGCGGCCTAGAGGATCGCGAGCGGACGCTTTCGCTGAGGCGACGGAAAGGCCGCATCGAGCGTGGCATGATCCTCCTTCGTCAGCCGCAGCGCGGCGGAATCGGCGTTCTCGCGCACATGCGCCGGGTCGGCCGCCTTGGGGATCGCGATCACGCCCGGTCGGCGCAGCGTCCAGGCGAGCGCGACCTGCGCGGGGGTTGCGCCGTGCCGTGCCGCGACCTCGGCGAGCGCCTTGTGCCGCAGCATCCGCCCGCCCTGGCCGACCGGCGAATACGCCATGATCGGAACGTTGCGGCGCTCGCACCACGGGATCAGGTCGAACTCGATGCCGCGCTCACCGAGGTTGTAGAGCACCTGGTTGGTCGTGCAGGCCGTACCGCCGACCGACCACAGCTCCTCCATGTCGGCGACATCAAGGTTGCTCACGCCCCAGCGCGCGATCTTGCCGGCGCGCCGCAGCGCCTCGAACCCCTCGACCGTCTCGGCGAGCGGCACCGAGCCGCGCCAGTGCAGCAGGTAGAGGTCGATCGTGTCGATGCCGAGCCGGGCGAGCGAACGATCGCAGGCGGCGACCACGGCGCGGCGGCCCGCGTTGTGCGGATAGACCTTGGAGACGATGAACACCTCGTCGCGGCGCCCCTTGATCGCCTCGCCGACCACCTCCTCGGCCCCGCCCTCGGCATACATCTCGGCGGTGTCGATCAGCGTCAGCCCGAGCTCGATGCCGAGCCGAAGCGCTGCGACCTCCGCCTTGCGCGCGCGGCCATCCTCGCCCATCCGCCAGGTCCCCTGGCCGAGCGCGGGCACGCGCGTGCCGTCGGGCAGTGTCACCATGCTCGCCTCCGAAGCCGCTCGGCGGCTAGAATGCGACGCGTGATCCGCCCTGTCACGCGAGGTGCGATGCGTCTGCTCCCGGCCGCGCTGGCGGCGATGATCTCCGTCGGTGCGCTCGCCCAGGCGCCGACCGTCCAACCGACGCAGCAGACGCGCGAGATCGGCCCATGGCTGCTCGCGTGCAGCGCCGATCCGATCACCGATCGCACCGACTGCACGCTCAGGCATCGGCTCTGGATCGTGCCGCCCGAAGGGCGCGAGGGGCCGGGGATCGCGTTGGAGGTGGTGCTGCGCGACGGCCGCGCGCTGCCGGCGGTGACCGCGCGCGCGCTGACGCTGGCGGACACGTCGCGCGGCGCGCTCGCCTTCGCGGCGTCCGCCGAACTCCGGCTTGACCAGAATCCGGCGCTGGAGCTGCCGTGTTCCCTCGAAGGCCGCGATGCCGTCTGCCTGCCCGCGGGCGAGGCAGCCAGCCGTGCCGAGGCCGCCCTGCCCGGGGCCGCGCGTGCGTTGGTGCGGCTGCGCACCGCCGCGCGCATCGCCGGCGGCGGCGAGGTCTATGCGCTCGACCTCGCGCGCACGGCCGAGGCGATCGCGGCGCTGAAGGAGCGCGGCCCGGGCGCCCCGCCGCCCCCTTCGCCGGCGCGCAGCTTCCTCGACGAGCTGGAACGACTGATCCGCGGCCGCTGAGGGTCAGGTCTCGCGCAGCGTCGCCGGCGGGGGCACCTGCGGCAGCTCCTCCAGCCGGCCGTCGCGCGGCGACGGCAGGTCGCGCAGCGTGCCGGCGGGGAAGCCCGCGAGCAGCAGCAGGATCACGGCGAGCAGGCGCACGCCCCGATGATAGCGCTGGACGGGCCGCGCCTGCGCCCCACATCCGCGCCATGCAGTCGGGGCCGGTGCAGCTCGTCTGGTTCAAGCGCGACCTGCGCGTGGCCGACCATGCGCCGCTCGCCGCCGCGGCCGCGCGCGGGCCCGTGCTGCCGCTCTGGATCGTCGAGCCGGGGCTCTGGGCCGAGCCGGACGCCTCCGCCCGCCAGTATCGCGTGCAGCAGGAGGCGGCGGCGGAACTCCGCGCCGATCTCGCGGCACTCGGCCAGCCGCTCGTCGTGCGCGTGGGCGAGGCGGTGGCGGTGCTGGAGACGATCCGCCGCACGCGGGGGATCGCAGCGATCTGGGCGCATCAGGACACCACGGGCACGTTCGGCTATGCGCGCGACCGCCGCGTGCGCGCCTGGGCGCGCGCGCACGGCATTCCGGTGCACGAGCCGCGCCAGACCGGCGCGATCCGGGCGCTCGCGAGCCGCGACGGCTGGGCGCGGCGCTGGGAGGCATTCACGCGCGCACCGGTCGTGCCTGCGCCCCGCGCGCTCGCCCCCGTCGCGATCGAGCCGGGCCGGATCCCCGAGCCTGCCGAGATCGGGCTCGCGCCGGACCCGTGTCCCGGCCTCGCGCGGGGCGGGCGGCGCGCGGCCGAGACCCTGCTCGCCTCGTTTCTCGCCACGCGGGCGCAGACCTATCGCCGCGCGATGGCGAGCCCGCTCGCCGGCTGGACCGCGTGCTCGCGGCTCTCGCCCCATTTCGCCGCCGGCACGCTCTCGATCCGCGAGGCGGCGCAGGCTGCGCGCGCGGCGCGGCCGCGGGCGAGCGGTTCGCTGCGCGAGGGGATCGACAGCTTCCTCACGCGCCTCGCCTGGCACTGCCACTTCATCCAGAAGCTGGAATCCGAGCCCGCGATCGAACGGCGCGCGCTGCATCCGGCCTACGAAGCGCTGCGCATGGACGGCCCGGGCACGGAACGCTTCGAGCGCTGGGCGTCTGGCACGACGGGCTGGCCCTTCGTCGATGCCTGCATGCGCTGCCTCGCCGAGACGGGCTGGCTGAACTTCCGCGCCCGCGCGATGCTGGTCAGTGTTGCCACCATGCATCTCTGGCTCGACTGGCGGCCGGTCGGGCTGCATCTCGCGCGGCTGTTCGCCGACTACGAGCCGGGTATCCACTGGAGCCAGGTGCAGATGCAGTCCGGCACGACGGGGGTGAATACGATCCGCATGTACAACCCGGTGAAGCAGGGACAGGACCAGGATCCGGACGGCGCGTTCATCCGCCGCTGGGTGCCGGAGCTTGCGTCCCTGCCGGCGCCGGCGATCCACCGTCCGTGGGAGCATGGGGTGCGTGGCTATGCCGCGCCGCTCGGCAACCACGCAGCGCTGGCGGCGATCGCGCGCGAGCGCCTCTGGTCGGTGCGCCGCGCCGAGGGCTATCGCGGCGTGGCCGGAGCGATCCAGGAGCGGCATGGCAGCCGCCGGTCGGGGATGCGGCAGACCGGACGACGCGCCGCCGCGCAGACCGCGCTCGATCTCGAGCCATGACCGACGCGGAGTCCATCGAGGCGACGATCCTGCGCCTCTGCGCCGAGCGCGGGGCGGGGAAGTCGATCTG
The DNA here is from genome assembly GCF_000378465.1 of Elioraea tepidiphila DSM 17972. Classification (GTDB taxonomy): domain Bacteria; phylum Pseudomonadota; class Alphaproteobacteria; order Acetobacterales; family Acetobacteraceae; genus Elioraea; species Elioraea tepidiphila. Next base: position 13,396 of record NZ_KB899932.1, on the reverse strand, counting down.
CCCGTCCGAGGTGGCGCGCGCGATCGCGGGCCCGGACGAGACGGTCTGGCGGCTGCTGATGCGCCCCGTGCGCGAGGCTGCGTTCCGCCTTGCGCGCGAGGGGCGACTCCAGGTGCTGCGGAAGGGCAGGCCGATCGCGCCCGAGCAGGCGCGCGGCGTCATCAGGCTCACCCTCGGATCGACATCGTGATCTTGTCGTGGCGGATGTGACGTCCGGCACAGCCCTGCGGGGCGGCCCGATGCACACTGGCTCCTGCCGGGTCGCCCCAGGAGGGCGGGATGAGCAGGATCAGCACGATGCTCACGGTCTGCACGCTGCTCGCGGGCACCGCGCCGGCCCTGGCGGAGCGCGATCTCGGCCTGCACCCGATCCGCAGTGCCATCGACCTGAGCTGGACCACCCGGGAGGGGAGCGCGTCCGGCCATTGGATCGGAACCTACGCGATGCGAGGGGTGCTCGATGACACCGAAAAGGACAGCGAGGCGCTGCTCGCGGGGTGGGGGTTCCGCTGCGAGGGTGTCATGAGCGGCAGCGGGAGCCGGATCGAGGCGGAGACGGGCACGTGCCGCTTCGAAGGCGAGGCCGCGAACCGGTTCGCCGCCGAGTTCGCCGCGTCGCCGGGTCCGTGGACGCGGACGGTGCTGCGGATCCGCGTCCACGATGGCTCGGGCGCCTATCGCACCCTGCGGGGCGAGGGCACGATCGAGCGGCGGATGCTGCTGCCGTTCGACCTGCCGGTGGGCTGGGGTTACCTGACCGGCGCGATCGCCTGGCATCGCGATTAGACGCGGTTCGGACCTAGACTGCGCGGCTCCGGAGCAGAGGAGCCGCCATGGCCGAGATCGTCTTCGCCAACCCCGCCACCATGCCGGCGCCCGCCGCGCGCTACTCCATGACCGCCGAGATCGCCGGCGCCGCGCGCTGGGTGCTGATCAGCGGCCAGTTGCCGGTGGCGGCCGATGGCTCGGTGCCTCAGGATCTCGGCGCCCAGGCCGACCTCGTGATCGCGCATCTGCGCGCAGCCCTGGCGCATCACGGCCTGGACGCGCGCAACATCGTCAAGCTGACGACCTACCTCACCACCCGCGAGGCGCGGCAGCCCTGGCAGCAGCGGCGGGATGCGCTGTTCGCGGGCTTGGCGCCGCCGGCGAGCACGCAGGTGATCGTCGCCGGGCTCGCCGATCCGCGCTGCGCGATCGAGGTCGAGGCGATCGCCGCTGCCTGAGCGGGGGTTGAACGCCCCTGTCCCCCGTCACAGACTGGCGCAGAACAGACGGGAGACCGGGACCATGAGGACACCGAGCACCCAACGGCGCGCGCTGCTCGCCCTCGCCGCCGCGCTGATCGCCGCGCCGGCGGCCGCGCAGACCGAGTGGCCGACGAAGCCGATCCGCATGATCGTGCCTGCCCCGGGCGGCGGCGGCACGGCCGACACGATCGCGCGCATCCTCGCCCAGGAGCTCGAGAAGCCGCTCGGCCAGCGCGTGGTGGTGGAGAACCGCGGCGGGGCGAACGGCAATATCGGTGCGGCCGAGGCCGCCCGCGCCGCGCCCGACGGCTACACCTTCCTCTATTCCTGGGCCGGAACGCTCGCGACCAACATCTCGCTCTACCGCAGCCTGCCGTTCCACCCGCAGCGCGACTTCGAGCCGATCGTGTTCATCGGCACCGTGCCGAACATCCTCGTGGTGAACAAGGACCTGCCGATCCGCACGCTGAAGGAGTTCGAGGAGTACGCGCGCAAGAACCCGGGCGCGATCAATTTCGGCTCCACCGGCAACGGCAGCTCGATGCATCTCGCCGCGGAGATGTTCAAGGCGCGGACCAATACCGACATGACGCACGTGCCCTACCAGTCGCCGGCGACGGCGACGAATGACCTGATCGCGGGGCGCATCCAGGCGATGTTCCAGCTCGTCGTCGGCATCCAGGGCCAGGTGCGCGGCGATCTCGTCCGCCCGATCGCGGTGCTGGCCGAGAGCCGCGCGCCGCAGCTTCCCGACGTGCCGACCACGGCGGAACAGGGCATGCCCGGCCTCGTGTTCGGCACCTGGTTCGGCCTGCTCGCGCCCAAGGGCACCCCGGCGCCCATCATCGCGCGCATGAACCGCGAGATGAACGCGATCCTGGCCGACGAGGGCGCCAGGGCACGGCTGATCCAGGCCGGGCTCGCGGTCGGCGGCGGCACGCCCGAGCAGTTTGCGGCGCTCCTCGACAGCGAGATCAGGAGCCACGCCGAACTGGTGCGCGCCGCCGGGGTGCGGATCGACTGAAGGAGTACGATCATGGCGATGACCAAGCGCGAGCGGTTCGAGGCGGCGATCGCGGGGCGTCCCGTGGATCGCCCGCCGGTGACGGCCTGGGTGCATTTCGTCACCGACGAGAGCCCGCCCGAGGTGTTCGCCGAGCGCGCCGCTTCGTTCTTCGAGCGGCTCGACTTCGACATCTGCAAGGTGGTGAACGACTACCGCTACCCGCTGCCCGACGGGCTCGAGACGATCGACGGGCCGGACGATATGCGCCGCTTCACGCGCATCGCCATGGACCACCCGGCCTTCGTGCAGCAGCCGCGCGCGATCCGGCTGCTGCGCGAGCGGCTCGGCCCGGATGTGCCGATCCTCGACACCGGTTTCGATCCGTTCCAGCAGGTGATGCGCAAGGCGGGCTATGATCGCGCGCGGGTGGTGTTCGCCCACCCCGAGGCCGCCGGCGAGATGCTGGAGGCGGTGTGCGCGACCATGGAGGACTTCATGGCCGCGCTGCGCGGGGCCGGCTGCGACGGCGTGTTCTTCTCGATCAACGGCGCGATCACGGGCGGCTCCCGCGCGGTCGATCAGGCGACCTACGAGCGCTTCATGCGGCCCTACGACCTCAGGATGCTCGCGGCGATGGCGCCGATGGTGCGCATCCTGCACGTGCACGGCGCGCCGGTCGATGTGACACGGGTGCTCGACTATCCGATCGAGGCGCTCTCGGTCAGCGACCGGCTGGCGGGCAATCCGTCGATCGCCGATCTGCGCAGGCTGACGGACAAGTGCCTGATGGGCGGGGTGAACGAGGCCCTGATCACCGAGCGCGGCGTCGATTCCCTGCGCGCCGAGGTGCGCGACACGGTGCGCCAGAACGGCGGGGTGGAACGGCTGATCATCGCGCCGGGCTGCACCATCCCGACGCAGACGCCGTCCTTCCTGCTGCGCGCGATGGTGGAGGAGACGAAGGCGCTGGCGCTGCCGCGCGCGGCGTAGTGCGGTCCGAGGAGGAACGCTCTCAGCGCTCCTCTTCGTCGCTGCCCGGCTCGACCTCGATCTCGGCGCCGAGATCGTCCTCGCCCTCGAGGTCGTCGGCGTCCTCGATCACCGCGTCCTCGTCGCCCTCCTCGACCTCGACCTCGAGCTCGGCCTCCTCCAGCGCGGGCTCGGCCGCGCGCTTCAGCTTGGCCCGGTCCTCGGCGCCGCCGGGGCGGCGGAAGCGCGGCTGCTCGGCCGGCTGCTCGGTACCGCATTTCGGGCAGACCGCGGGGCTGCGCATCAGGTCGTAGAACTTGGCGCCGCAGGCCACACAGGTGCGCTTCAACCCCAGCTCGGCCTTGGCCATCGAGACACTCCGCCTGTCTTTCCGCCGCGCGGGACGGCGGGGCCGCGCGAATGCCAGAGCCCGCCTGCCCTGTCAAATGCCCTGTCCCGATGCTAGAGCGCGCCGCCGAGCATGACCCCGAGAGGCACGATGACCGAGACGCCGAAGCCGATGACCGCCCGAGCCGCAGCCGGCCCGCTCTCGGGCAGCGTGCGCGTCCCGGGCGACAAGTCGATGAGCCACCGCGCGCTGATGCTCGGCGCGCTCGCGGTCGGCGAGACCCGCATCCAGGGCCTGCTGGAGGGCGAGGACGTGCTCTGCACCGCGGCCGCGATGCGCGCGCTCGGCGCCGAGGTGACGCGCACGGGCGACGGCGCCTGGAGCGTGCGCGGGCGCGGCGTGGGCGGCCTCGCCGAGCCGGACTCCGTGCTCGACATGGGCAACTCGGGGACGGCGGCGCGGCTCTTGACCGGGATCATCGCCGGCCACCCGATCTTCGCCGTGATCACCGGGGATGCGAGCCTGCGCCGGCGGCCGATGAAGCGCGTGACCGATCCGCTCGCGCAGTGCGGGGCGGCGTTCTGGACGCGCGAGGGCGGGCGGCTGCCGCTCGCGATCCGGGGCGCGCGCGACCCGATGCCGCTCGACTACACGCTCCCCGTCGCTTCCGCGCAGGTGAAGTCGGCCGTGCTGCTCGCGGGGCTCTGCGCGCCGGGGATCACCCGCGTGGTCGAGCCGCACGCCACGCGCGACCACACCGAGACCATGCTGCGCGGCTTCGGCGCGACCGTGGAGGTGGATCGCCGCGACGATGGCGGGCGCGAGATCCGGCTCACCGGCCAGCCGGAACTCACCGGCCGTCCGGTGACGGTGCCGGCGGACCCGTCCTCCGCTGCCTTCCCTGCGGTCGCCGCGCTGATCGTCCCCGGCTCGTCGGTGACGCTGGAGGGGGTGGGCATGAACCCGCTGCGCGCCGGGCTCTACACCACGCTGATGGAGATGGGCGCGGATATCGAGATCCGTGCCCAGCGCGACGAGGCGGGCGAGCCGGTCGCCGACCTGACCGTCTCCTCCTCGCCGCTGATCGGCGTGGATGTGCCCGCGGAGCGCGCGCCCAGCATGATCGACGAGTTCCCGGTGCTCGCGGTGGCGGCCGCCTGTGCGACGGGGACCACGCGGATGCGCGGGCTGGCGGAGCTGCGGGTGAAGGAGAGCGACCGGCTCGCCGCGATCGCCGCCGGGCTCGACGCCTGCGGGGCGCGGCTGGAGATCGCCGGCGACGACCTGCTGGTGCATGGCACCGGCGCGCCGCCGCGCGGCGGGGCGACCATCGCCACCCACATGGACCATCGCATCGCCATGGCCTTCCTGGTGCTGGGCCAGGTGACCGCCGAGCCGGTGACCGTCGATGACGGCGGCTTCATCGACACCTCCTTTCCCGGCTTCGCCGAGCTGATGCGCGGCCTCGGCGCGACGATCGAGGCGTGACGCCGCTGGTGATCGCGATCGACGGGCCGGCCGCCGCCGGCAAGGGCACGCTCGCGCGGCGGATCGCGGCGCATCTCGGCCTGCCTTATCTGGACACAGGGCTGCTCTACCGCGCGGTCGGGCGGCGCGTGCTCGACCGTGGTGCGGATCCGCGCGATGCCGCGATCGCCGAGGCCGAGGCGCGCGCGCTCGATCCGGCGGATCTCGACCGGCCCGATCTCCGCGGCCCGCAGGCCGACCATGCCGCCTCGGCGGTCGCGGCAATCCCCGCGGTGCGCGCGGCCCTCCTGGAGTTCCAGCGCAGCTTCGGCCGCGCGCGCGGCGCCGTGCTGGACGGCCGCGACATCGGCACGGTGGTGTTCCCCGAGGCGGCGGTGAAGCTGTTCGTCACCGCCTCGCCCGAGGAGCGGGCGCGGCGGCGCTTCCTGGAACTGCGCGGCCGCGGCATCGCCGCCGATCCCGACCAGGTGCTCGCCGAGATCCGCGACCGCGATGCGCAGGACGCGAACCGGCCGGTCGCACCGCTCAAGCCCGCCCCGGACGCGATCGTGATCGACACCACCGCGCTCGACGCGGATGCCGCCTTCGCGGTGGCGCTGGCCGAGATCGGGCAGCGTCTCGCGGGCCGCTGATCCGGGTCGCGTCTGAAATCGCTTGACTTTGCCATCATCCGGCCGTTCCTGACGCGTCAACGGGCGGATCGGCCGAGCGGCCGCCGCCCGCGTTCCGCAATCGGCCCGGGCGATCCCGGGCAAGTCGTGCCCGGCCCGCCATCGATGGCCCGCGCCGGGGGCGCAGGCCGCCGTCGCGCGATCGCGACGACAGGAAGACAGACACCGCATGGCACAAACGGCCACTGTCCCGGCCGAGACCGAGGACTTCGCCGCCCTTCTCGACGCCACGCTCGGCACCGACAGCGGCTTCGACGGCTCCGTCATCACCGGACGCATCGTCCGGATCGAGGGCGATTCGGCTGTCATCGATGTCGGACTGAAGTCGGAGGGCCGGGTCCCGCTCAAGGAGTTCGCCGCTCCGGGCCAGAAGCCCGAGATCAAGCCGGGCGATCTGGTCGACGTCTATGTCGAGCGCTACGAGGACCGCGACGGCTCGATCATCCTCTCGCGCGAGAAGGCCCGCCGCGAGGAGGCCTGGACCAATCTCGAGAAGGCGTTCCAGGCCCAGGCGCGCGTCAACGGCGTGATCTTCGGCCGGGTGAAAGGCGGCTTCACGGTGGATCTCGGCGGCGCGGTCGCGTTCCTGCCGGGCAGCCAGGTGGACATCCGCCCGGTGCGCGACGTGGGCCCGCTGATGGGCACGCCGCAGCCGTTCCAGATCCTCAAGATGGACCGCTCGCGCGGCAACATCGTCGTCTCCCGCCGCGCGGTGCTGGAGGAGACGCGCGCCGAGCAGCGCGCCGAGCTCGTCCAGGGCCTGAAGGAAGGCCAGATCCTCGACGGCGTGGTGAAGAACATCACCGACTACGGCGCGTTCGTGGACCTCGGCGGCGTCGATGGCCTGCTGCACGTCACCGACATCGCCTGGCGGCGCATCAACCACCCCTCCGAGGCGCTCCAGGTCGGCCAGACCGTCAAGGTGCAGGTGATCCGCTTCAACCCGGAGACCCAGCGCATCAGCCTCGGCATGAAGCAGCTGATGGCCGATCCATGGGACGGCGTCACCGCGAAGTACCCGGTCGGCGCGAAGTTCACCGGCCGTGTGACCAACATCACCGACTACGGCGCCTTCGTGGAGCTGGAGCCGGGGGTCGAGGGGCTGGTGCACGTCTCCGAGATGTCCTGGACCAAGAAGAACGTGCACCCGGGCAAGATCGTCTCGACCAGCCAGGAGGTCGAGGTGATGGTGCTCGACGTGGACGGCGTGAAGCGGCGCATCTCGCTCGGGCTGAAGCAGTGCCTGCGCAACCCGTGGGAGGAGTTCCTCGAGAAGCATCCGGTCGGCTCGACCGTGCAGGGCGAGGTGCGCAACATCACCGAGTTCGGCCTGTTCATCGGCCTGCCCGGCGACATCGACGGCATGGTGCATCTCTCCGATCTCGCCTGGGACCAGCCGGGCGAGGTGGCGATCCAGAAGTATTCGAAGGGCGACATGGTCGAGGCCAAGGTGCTCGACGTCGATGTCGAGAAGGAGCGGATCAGCCTCGGCATCAAGCAGCTCACCTCCGACCCGGCCGCCGGCGTGCTCGATCGGCTGCAGAAGGGCCAAGTCGTGACCGGCATCGTCACCGCGGTGCAGGGCAACGGCATCGAGGTGAAGGTGGACGACACGCTGACCGGCTTCATCCGCAAGGCCGATCTCGCCCGCGACAAGCAGGACCAGCGGCCGGACCGCTTCGGCGTCGGCGACAAGGTGGACGCCAAGATCATCGCCATCGAGCGGGCCACGCGGCGGCTGTCGCTGTCGATCAAGGCGCGCGAGATGGAGGAGGAGAAGCAGGCGATGGCCGAGTTCGGCTCCTCCGACTCGGGCGCGTCGCTCGGCGACATCCTGGGCGCGGCGATCCGGCGGCGGAACCAGATGGCCAGCGAGGGCAAGGAGTAGCCTGCGCTATGGGGGCGGGAGCACGCGGCTCCCGCCTCCCCGCCTTCCCTTGGCGCCCAGCCTAAGGGTAGTCGCAACGCTCCGCGGTGACGGTCACGAAACCGCGCAGATCGGCCTCCGTCACCAGGAACCGATGCTCGTTCGCGCCCCGCACGACCGAGAAGGTCAGCGGCAGGGTGCCTGTCGTCTCCGTGCGCCCGCCGCCCGGCTGGATCGCCACGATCGTCACCGGCGCGGCCGGGTCGTACCACGCATGCGGGGCGCCGTCCGGGGCACGCGCCGACTGGCCCTCGCCGGTCACCACGATCGCGCCGGCGAACGACACCGAGGTCTGACCGCCGCGCGTCAGAGGCGTCGGCAACAGGAACCGGCGCGTATCCTGGCCCGGATCGCACTTGGTGCCGTCCGTCGCGTTGCGCAGCACGAGCTTGAGCCGGTCCGGCGCCAGACCCTCGCCGAGCCGCTCCTGCACCTGCATGAAGAGCTCACGCGCGGTTCCCGTAGGCACATCGCGGGCGTAGCGCGCCTCCCACTCGCGCACCCGGCCCTCGGCCTGCTGGCGCAGCGCCTCGGTCTGGGCGAGCTGCTGCTGCAGGGCCGCGATCGTGCGCCGCTGCTGCTCGATCTCGCTTCGCAGCGCATCGGTCTCGACCTGGGCGAGCCGGCTGCCGGACTCGTAGGCGAGCGCCCCCAGCAGGACGAGCCCGCCGAGGATCGCGAAAAAGGTGAACATCCGCGCGCGTCTGCGCCTCCGCTCGGCGCGGCGTGCATCGCGCAACCCCAGACTCATCGGTTCCTGTCGTCCCCTTGCCTCGTCCGTCGCGTCGCTTGTAGCACCCGGCCGCCGCGATGGGCACCGCCGGGCCGAGGGCGCAACGGCCGCGCCGCGCGCAGGCCAGACTCTCGGGATTGGGCTTCCCGGCCCCCCCGGAGGCCGGTGTATAGCCCAGGCCCGTGACCACACCCGAGGGGGCCGACAGCCCCGTACCCAGCACCGTGTCCACCCGCCGCGCGCCCCGCCTGGGGCTGATCCTGGCGGCGCTCGGGGTCGTCTATGGCGACATCGGCACAAGCCCGCTCTATGCGCTGCGTGCCGCCCTGACGCAGACGCCCGGAGTGGCGCCGGTGCCAGGCGACATCCTCGGCGTGCTGAGCCTGGTCGTCTGGGCGCTGATCCTCGTGGTGACGGTGAAGTACATCACCGTGATGATGCGCGCCGACAACCGCGGCGAGGGCGGCATCCTTGCGCTGATGGCGCTGGCGACGCGCAGCCTGCCGGAGGGCCGCATCAAGCGCGCGGCCGTGCTCGTGGGCATCCTCGGCGCCAGCCTCTTCTTCGGCGAGTGCACCATCACGCCCGCGATCTCCGTGCTGGCCGCGATCGAGGGGCTCAACGTGGTCGATCCCACCTTCGAGCGCCTTGTGGTGCCGCTCTCGGTGGTCGTGCTGATCGGGCTGTTCGCGGTGCAGCGCTTCGGGACCGGCCGGGTGGGCACCATGTTCGGACCGATCACGGCATGCTGGTTCGTCGTGATCGGCGCGCTCGGCGTGTCGGGGATCGCGGCCGACCCCTCCGTGCTGCAGGCGCTCAGCCCACATCACGCGGTGCTGTTCTTCGCCCATCACGACATCTCGGGGTTCCTCGTGCTCGGCGCGGTGATCCTGGTCGTGACCGGGGCGGAAGCGCTGTTCGCCGACATGGGGCATCTCGGCCGTTCGCCCATTCGCATCGCGTGGCTCATGCTCGTGCTGCCCGCCCTCGCGCTCAACTATCTCGGTCAGGGCGCCTTGCTGCTGAACGATCCCTCGGCAATCGCCAATCCGTTCTACCGTCTGGCGCCGGAGTGGCTCCGCCTTCCGCTCGTGCTGCTCGCGACCGCCGCGACCATCATCGCGAGCCAGGCGGTGATCTCGGGTGCCTATTCGATCGCGCGCCAGACCATGCAACTCGGTTTCTGTCCGCGCCTGACGGTGCGTCATACCTCGGGCGAGGAGCGCGGGCAGATCTACATGCCGCAGGTGAACGCGGCGCTGCTGATCGCGGTGCTGCTGCTGGTCCTTTCGTTCCGCACCTCGGACGGCCTCGCCGCGGCCTACGGGCTTGCCGTCAGCGGCACCTTCACCGCGGGCTCGCTGCTCGGTTTCCTGGTCGCGCGCCGCGTCTGGGGCTGGAGCTGGGCGGTGACGGGTGCGCTGTTCGGGCTGTTCCTGACGATCGATCTCGCCTTCGTCGGCTCGACGCTGCTGAAGATCCCGGACGGTGCGTGGTTCCCGCTGACGCTCGGTCTGGCGCTGTTCGCGCTGATGACGAGCTGGAAGCGCGGGCGGGATCTGATCTTCGATCGCTGGCGCACCGACAGCCTGCCGCTCGCCTCGTTCCTCGCGCGGCTGCCGCAGAGCCGCACCATCCGCGTGCCGGGCACGGCGGCGTTCATGACCGGCAATCCGGATTACGTGCCGAACGCGCTCCTGCACAATCTGAAGCACAACAAGGTGCTGCACGAGCGCGTGCTGTTCATCACGGTGCTGACCGACGACATCCCGGTGGTGCCGGCGGAGCGTCGTGTGATCGTGGAGCAGCTTGCCCCGGGCATTCACCGGGTGATCCTGCACTACGGCTTCATGGAGAGTCCCAACATCCCGCGCGCGCTGGCCGAGTTGAAGGCGCACGGGATCGACGCCGACCCGATGCAGGTGAGCTTCTTCCTCGGCCGCGAGGTGGTGGTGCCGGCGCAGGTGCCGAAGATGCCGTTCTGGCGGCACTGGCTGTTCCTGGTGATGGCCCGCAACGCCGTGCCGGCGACGGAGTTCTTCCGCATCCCCTCCGACCGCGTGGTGGAACTGGGCGTCCGGGTGGCGATCTAGCCGGAGCGTCGGTCCATGGGATGGGGATGTGGGGGAAGCGCATGGCTCCCATCGCGCTCGCGACCGGGTCCCCTTCCGGCCCTTCCCCCACAGGACTAAATCCTGTCCATGGCCACCCTGTTCGACAAGCTCTGGCAGGCCCACCGCATCGCCGCTGCCGGCCGCGGCCAGGACCTGATCCACATCGATCGCATCCTGCTGCATGATCTCTCGGGCGCGCGTGCGCTCGGCGAGGTTGCCGAGAAGGGCTATCGGGTGCCGCACCCCGAGCTCGCCTTCGCCACCCCCGACCACGCGGTGGCGACCGCGCCCGGCCGCACGGCCGAGACCTTCGCGCGCGGCGCGGCCGGAGTGGCGATGCTGCGAGACGGGGCCAACCGCCACGGCATCCGGCTCTTCGATCTCGGCCAGGACGGTCAGGGCATCGTGCATGTGATGGGCCCGGAGCTCGGCATCGTGCTGCCGGGGCTGACGGTGGTGTGTGGCGACAGCCACACCTGCACCAATGGCGGGCTCGGTGCGCTGGCCTTCGGCGTCGGCAGTTCCGAGCTGACGCACGCGCTCGCCACGCAGACGCTCAGGCTCGCGAAGCCGAAGTCGATGCGCGTGCGGTTCGACGGCGCGTTCCCGCCCGGCACGACGGCGAAGGATGCCGTGCTGCACGCGATCGGGGCCTTGGGCACCGGCGCGGGCGCGGGATACGCGATCGAGTGGGCGGGCAGCGCGGTGCGCGCGCTGCCCGTGGAGCAGCGGCTGACACTCTGCAATCTCTCGATCGAGATGGGCGCGCGCATGGGCTTCATCGCCCCTGACGAGACCGTGTTCGACTGGATCGCCGGGCGCGATTTCGCGCCCAAGGGCGCGGCCTGGGACGCAGCACTCGCGGCGTGGCGCGCGCTGCGCAGCGACGACGACGCGCGCTTCGACGCCGACCACGCGATCGATGCGGGCGGGATCGCGCCGCAGGTGACCTGGGGCACCAGCCCCGAGCATGTGATCGCGGTCGATGCGCCGATCCCCGCGCCGGATGCCGCGCCGGACGAGGCGCGCCGCAAGGCCTGGGCGGACGCGCTCGCGTATCAAGGGCTCGCGCCCGGCCGTCCGCTCGCCGGCACCGCGGTGGACTGGGTGTTCATCGGCTCCTGCACCAATGCGCGGCTGTCCGATCTGCGCGAGGCGGCCGCGATCGTGCGCGGCCGCCGCGTGGCCGAGGGCGTCTCTGCCTGGGTCGTGCCGGGCAGCGTGCGCGTGAAGCAGGCGGCCGAGGCCGAGGGGCTCGACCGCGTGTTCCGCGAGGCGGGGTTCGACTGGCGCGAGCCGGGCTGCTCGCTTTGCGTGGCGGCGAACGGCGAGGCGGTGCCGCCGGGGGCCCGCTGCGTCTCGACCTCGAACCGCAACTTCGTCGGCCGGCAGGGCAAGGATGCGCGCACCCATCTCGCGAGCCCGGCGATGGCGGCGGCCGCGGCGGTGACGGGACGCATCACCGACATCCGCAGGCCGTTCTGAGCATGGAACCGTTCACCGCGGTCACGGGGCCGGCCGCGCCGCTCCTGCGCGCCAATATCGATACCGACGTGATCATCCGCGTCGAGCGCCTGGTCGGCACGACGCGCGAGAGCATGGGCGCGCACGCCTTCGAGATCTGGCGCCTCAGGCCCGATGGCAGCGAGGATCCGGAGTTCGTGCTCAACCGCAAGGAGTTCCGCGGCGCGCCGATCCTGCTCGCGGGCGCCAATTTCGGCTGCGGATCGAGCCGCGAGGGCGCGGTCTGGGCGCTCGCGGGGATGGGCGTGCGCGCGGTGATCGCGCCCTCCTTCTCCGACATCTTCCGCAACAACGCGTTCCAGAACGGGCTGCTGCCGGTGGTGCTGGACGAGACGACGGTGCGCGCGATCGCGGCTCAGGTGGAGGCCGCGCCGGGCAACGCGCGCGTCACGGTCGATCTTGAACGTCAGGTGGTGATCGCGCCTGACGGCTCGGCGCATCCCTTCGCCATCGACCCGGCACGGCGCGAGGCCCTGCTTGCCGGTCTCGACGATATCGGGCTCACGCTGCGCGCGGCCGATGCGATCGCCGCCTGGCAGCGGGCCGACCGCGCCGCCCGGCCCTGGGCGTGGCCTGCTGCGCCGCAGCAACGGACATGACCGATCCTTAATAGCCACGCCGCGCCGCGGTAACCCGCCGCAGCGCAACATCCCCGCGTTACAGACGATGAGCCTTTCCCGGCAGGCCATCGTCTCAAAGGCGGGCCGGCGGCAGACCAACCTCCCAGCCGCCGGCCCGTTTTCTTTTGCCCCGTATCCGTGGCACACTCCGGCCAGGGAAAGGGCAAACCTCGATCCTGAGGGCGTGAGCAGCGTCGAAATATTCTCGCGGGCCACCGACGACACGCTCTGGGCGGTTGTCGCCACGGTGGCCAAGACGGACCGGATCGCCGAGGTCTATCGCACGCGCGCGGCCGCGCTCGAGGATTGCGCCTGGCGGCTCCAACAGGTGCGGGACTACGAACATCTGCTGCGGCGGAACAAGCAGCCCGTGCCGCACTACTCGGTGGCGCCGATCAGGCGGGCGGACCTGCCGCGCCGCTGGCGCCCGCTGCCGGCGCTGGGGTTCCTGCACGGCAGCCTGGCCTAGAGCCTGATTCCTTCTGGTGGAATCGGATTGGGTGTTCCGGCGCGTTTGGTTTTCTGATTCAAGCTGCTGGCTGGGCTGGAGGCCAGCAGCCGATGACCCGAGCCCTGTCCTGTGATCTGCGTGATCGCGTCGTGGCGGCCATGCGGAATGGCGCGAGTTGCCGCGAGGCGGCCAAGCTGTTCTCGGTGAGCGTGGCGAGCGCGGTGCGTTGGTCGCAGTTGTATCGCGCGACCGGCAGCACGGCGCCGCGGCCTCATGGTGCGCGGCGACGCCCGG